>NZ_AXAB01000027.1:0-146227 GCF_000472645.1 Bradyrhizobium sp. WSM2254
GGCGATCCAAAGCTGCCGCGATTTGCCCGACCGAGTTGCCATTGGCCGAAAGGCGGGCAATCTCGCATCGATCGTCAAGGGAGAGCTGTTTGTAAGTCCGCCCCATGGCAACACCTCCAGTTGGAAGTGTTGCACTTCGTTTGTGAACTCAGGGGACCCATAACCACCGAATACAGTTTAGCGAAGACTAGTCGTCCGGGACTATCACCGACCGCACCCTATAGACCTCGCGGTATGGGTCCTGGCCTTCGCCAGGACGACACCGAGAATGTGGTCGCGCCCCGCTATCTCGCAGGCGTCATCGTCCTTGGCCATCTTGCACGATCAAACGAAAATGGCCGGGCGAAGCCCGGCCATCTCACGATTATGCGCGACCGCCGTCTCAGGTGTTCTTCAGCGCGACGCGGAATTCGGCTTCGGTCTTGGCCTTGACCTCGTCGAGCGTCACGCCGTCGGCGAGCTCGATCAGCGCCATGCCGCCGTCGCCGTGCTTGTCGATGGTGAATACGGCAAGATCGGTGACGACCATGTCGACCACGCGCTCGCCGGTCAGCGGCAGATTGCACTTCTTCAGCAGCTTCGAGCCGTCCTTGGCGGAATGCTCCATCACCACGACGACGCGCTTGACGCCGGCGACGAGGTCCATCGCGCCGCCCATGCCCTTGACCATCTTGCCGGGAATCATCCAGTTGGCGAGATCGCCGTTCTGGGCCACCTGCATGGCGCCGAGGATCGACAGATCCATGTGGCCGCCGCGGATCATGCCGAAGGAATCCGCGCTCGAGAAATACGAGGTCGAGGGCAGCTCGCTCACGGTCTGCTTGCCGGCATTGATGAGGTCGGCATCCACCTCGTCCTCATAGGGGAACGGTCCCATGCCGAGCATGCCGTTCTCGCTCTGCAGGCTCACATCGACGCCATCAGGGATGAAGTTCGAGACCAGCGTCGGGATGCCGATGCCGAGATTGACGTAGTAGCCGTCACGCAGTTCCTTGGCGGCGCGCGCAGCCATCTGTTCACGGGTCCAGGCCATGTGAGTCTCCTGACGCTTAAGCGGCGGTGCGCGGGCGGGTGTTGCGGAATTCGATGCGCTTCTTGGCCGTACCGACCTCGACGATGCGCTTCACGAAAATGCCGGGCGTGTGGATGTGGTCGGGATTGAGTTCACCGGCCGGAACCAGATGCTCGACCTCGGCCACCGTGATCTTGGCGGCGGTCGCCATCATCGGGTTAAAGTTGCGCGCGGTCTTGCGGTAGATGAGGTTGCCGGCGGTATCGCCCTTCCAGGCGTGCACGATGGCGAGGTCGGCGAACAGGCCGCGCTCCATCAGGTACTTCTCGCCGTCGAATTCCTTCACTTCCTTGCCTTCGGCGATCAGCGTGCCGACGCCGGTCTTGGTGTAGAAGGCCGGGATCCCGGCGCCGCCGGCGCGGATGCGCTCAGCCAGCGTGCCCTGCGGGTTGAATTCGAGTTCCAGCTCGCCGGCGAGGAATTGCTGGGCGAACAGCTTGTTCTCGCCGACATAGGACGAGATCATCTTCTTGATCTGCCGGGTTTCCAGGAGGCGGCTAAGCCCGATGCCGTCGACGCCGGCATTGTTGGAGACGACCGTCAGCCCCTTGACGCCGGACTCCCGGATCGCGTCCGACAGCTCCTCGGCAATGCCGCAGAGGCCGAAGCCGCCCGACATGATCATCATGTTGTCTTTCAGAATGCCGTCGAGCGCCGACTTGGCGTCGGGATAGACCTTGTTCATGCAAAAAACCTCGACTGAACCTTCGGCTTGCGGGCGTCGCGCCTTATTGGCGGCGATTATTAGGCGAAATCGTCCGAAGCCGTCAATGATACGGGGTTCTCCGCGCCGCGGGGCGGTGGTAGAAGCTGCCCACGCCGTGGGCAAGACCGCCCGCGGCCTTGAAAGCGACAAGAAAACCCATCAAGTTGCGACACTTAACCTAACAGGACTTGTAACGTAACAGGACTTGGGCGTGGGGCGCGCGGGTTTCCCGGCCCGCCCTTCTGGCTCCAACGACCAACCCGATCAGGACATGCCATTGACCATGGCCCAAGGAATGAAGCGCCTCGGGACGCCGATCGCGGCGCTGCTCGGCGTCGCGCTGATCGCCCTGATCGCGACCTCCTGGCTCATCAACCGCGACGCGCTGCGCAAGGCCGTGGAAGCGCAGATCCGCGACGTCACCGGGCTCGAGCTCAATGTCGCAGGCGCCATCGACATTTCGTTGCTGCCGGCGAGCTACATCTCCTTCCATGACGTCGGCCTGAAGGGCGGCGGCACCAGCGATCCCGCGCTCCGTGTCGACGTGCTCACCGCCAATCTGCGGCTGCTGCCGCTGCTGCTGCAACGGTTCGAGATCGCCGACCTGACGCTGCTGCGGCCGCGCATCCATGTCAGCCTGAAGCCGGACGGCGAGAGCAACTGGACGCCCTTCATCCAGACCATTGCGCGCACCATGAAGCCCGGCGCCGAAAATCAGGTCTCGTTCTCCGAGATCCGGATCCAGGACGGCGTGCTCAACTACGAGGACGCCGCCACGCACGCCACCGAGCAGTTCGACGACATCGACCTGTCGCTGGCCTGGCCCTCGATCTCGCGCTCCTTCGCCGCGACCGGCCAGTTCGACTGGCGCGGCGAACGCGTCGACGGCTCGATCAGCTTCGCCGATTTCGTCGCCGCCCTCTCCGGCGACCGTTCCGGCCTGAAGGCGCGGATCGCCAGCGCCCCGCTCAAGCTCGCTTTCGACGGCAGCGTCGCCAACCGCACCAGCCCGATGATGGAAGGCACGCTCACGATCGACAGCCCGTCCTTGCGCAACGCACTGCGCTGGACCGGCCAGCCGCAGCCCGCCAGCGGTGGCTTCGGCCGTTTCGCGCTGAAGGCGCGCGCCAATGTCGTCGGCGCATCGATCGCGCTCACCAACGTCAATGTCGAGCTCGACGGCAATGCCGCCGAGGGCGTCATGACCTACGCCAACAACGGCCGGCAGACGCTCCAGGCGACGCTCGCCGCCGACACGCTCGACTTCACACCCTATATCTCGACCTTCCGCCTGCTCGCGAGCGGCGCGCGCGACTGGAACAGGCAGCTGTTCGATCTCAACGGGCTCTCGACCACCGACCTCGACATGCGCCTGTCGGCGGCGCGGCTGACGGTCGGGCCGTCGAAGCTCGGCCGCACCGCGATCGGCGCCAGTTTGCGCAACGGCACGCTGGCGCTCTCGGTGGGCGAGGCCCAGATCTATGGCGGTATCGCCAAGGGCTCGTTCGGCATCGCGCGCGCCGACGCCGTCGCCGACATCAAGGCGCAATTCCAGTTCACCGACGTCGACCTCCAGGCCTGCGCCTCCGAACTGTTCGGCCTCAACAAACTGTCCGGCCGCGGCAACATCAACGTCTCCCTCGTTGCCTCCGGCTCGAGCCCGTTCGGCCTCGTACAGTCCCTCGACGGCAGCGCCACCGTCACCGGGCATGACGGCGCGATCTCGGGCTTCAATGCCGAACAGCTCCTGAAGCGGCTGGAGCGCCGGCCGCTGTCCGGCGGCGGCAATTTCCGCAACGGCTCGACGCCTTACGACAATCTCACCATCGCGGTGAAATTCTCCGACGGGGTCGCCACCGCCGAGGACATCCGCGTCGAAGGGCCGGCGGCGAAGATCACGATGACCGGCACCGCCTCGGTGCCGACGCGCGAATACGACATGAAGGGCGTGGCCAGCCTCAACAGCGCCTCGGGCTTCGAATTGCCCTTCGTGGTGCAGGGTCCCTGGGATGATCCCCTGATCTTCCCCGATCCGGAAAGCCTGATCCGCCGCTCGCCGGCCTCCGCACCCCTGCTCGACATGCTCAAGGACCGCAAGGCGGGCGACGCCGTGCGCTCCGCGATCGAGCGCATCACCGGCGGCGGCAAGCGTCCCGCCCCGGCAGACTCGCCGACGGCGGAGAACGCCAAGGAAAATGCGAAGTCGAACTAGAGTGATCGGGTTCAAGCGGCCGATTGCGTCGTCGAAATCCAGCTCTCGTTTTCCTGCACCACTGTTGCTCCGCCGATCGCCGTCCCCGCCGCGACCTCGCGCGTGAGGCTCTGCCCCAGTTCACGGGCCAATACCTCGCGATCGCAGGCATCCTCCCACAGCGAAATGGTGATGGCCGCGACACAGTTGCTGATCATGCTGGTCAGCGCCCGCGCCTCCGACATGAACCGGTCGATGCCGACGAGCAGCGCCACGCCGGTCACGGGCAGATCCGGCATGACGGAGAGGGTCGCGACAAGCGCAACGAAGCCGCTGCCGGTGACACCTGCCGCCCCTTTGGACGTCAGCAGCATCAGTCCGAGCATCGCCGCGATCTGCCCCCACGATAGATGAATGTCGCAGGCTTGCGCGATGAAGATGGACGCCAGGGTGAGGTAAATGGCGCTGCCGTCCAGATTAAAGGAATAGCCCATCGGCAACACGAGCCCTGACACGCCTTTCCGGCATCCGAGCTGCTCCAGCTTGCGCAACGCGCCCGGCAGCGCCGGCTCCGACGACGACGTGCCGAGCACGATCAGCAGCTCTTCCTTGAAGTAGCGGATCGTCTTCCACAGGCTGAAGCCGTTCAGCCGCGCCAGCGTCCCAAGCACGACGACCACAAAGACAGAGCAGGCGATATAGAAGGTCAGAATCAGCAGTCCGAGCGAGCCGATCGATCGGATGCCGTAGCGCCCCACGGTGAACGCCATCGCCCCAAAGGCGCCGAGCGGAGCGAGCTTCATGATGAAGCCGAAGGACACAAACAGAACTTGTGAGAACGACTCGACCGCCTTCGTCACCACAACGCCGCCATCGCCGGCGCGGCTCAGGCCAAAGGCGATCAGGATGGAGACGAGCAACACCGGCAGCACGTCGCCATCGGCGAACGCTCCAAAGAAGGAGTGCGGGATGATGTGCAGCATGAAGTCCGCAAATCCGGTCGCACCTGCCTGCTTAGTAAATTTCGCGGCCACCGACGGATCCAGCGTATTGACGGACACATGCATGCCAACGCCCGGCTGGATCAGTGACACGGCGATCAGCCCGGCCAGCAACGCGAGCACGGTCAGCAGGTAGAAAAGCGCCATGGATTTCACCAGCGTGCGGCCGACCTCGCGGGAATCGCTGATGCTGTTGATGCCGCTCACGATGGTGCAGAATACGATCGGCGCGATCATCATCTTGACCAGCTTGACGAAGCCGTCGCCAAAGGGCTTCAGCGCGGCGCCGAATTCGGGCCAGAAATGGCCCGTGAGGACACCCAGCATGAGACCGATCAGCACCTGGACGTAGAGAATCCGGTAGAACGGCTTTCGCGGCTCGCTGCTCGCGGACCCAGCCGGCGCTCGCATCTGCATTCTCGTTTCTCCCTTGTGTTATTCTTGCGGTTTAAGAGCAGTCCGGCTTCAGGCCGCCAGCACCAAATGAGGCACGTGCGATCGACGGGCGAAGACGTGGCCCTCGAAGATTCGGCGGGCCGTCCGCAGCACCCGGGCGACCGGGCCGGGCTCCAGCAGAACCACGAGCTGGCCGGAGGGATGGGCGAGGGTGATCGGCACCGGCGGCGCCAATGGTCCGACCATCTCTGCCGCGATCGTCCCGGGCGTGACGCATGCCGTCGCGATCGCGACAGCGCCGGTCACCGCCAGCGCGTTATGGCACTCATGCGGCATGAAATACCTGGTGTTCAACGTCGCCTCGCCTCCGCGCGCAATCAGAACCGGCTTCGGAATCACCATGGTCGCGGAATTTGGAAAGCCCATCCGGCGTCCGGCCTCGATGCGCAAAGCTTCGAGACGCGCGCGAAAGCCGCCGTCGGCGAAGTCGGAGGGAGCCTCACGGCCGGACCACCCCAGATCCGCCGCGCGGACCAGCATGACGGGCATCGCCGCGTCGATGCAGGTCACATCGATCCCTTCGATGCGATCGACCGGTCGTCCGGTGGGCAGGAGACAACCAGTGCGTGCGCCGGCCGCGTTGGGAAACGACAACTCGATCGGCGCGGCCGTTCCCGGTACGCCGTCGATCCGCGCCTCACCGTCGTAAGTCACGCGCCCTGCGGGGGTCGGAACGGTCGCGTCAATCAGCTTGCCGGTGTTGACATTGTGAATCCGCACATGGGTGCGATCCGCGGCGGCGGCGACCAGGCCGGCTTCGATTGCGAATGGCCCCACCCCCGCGAGCATGTTTCCGCAGTTCGGGGAGGTATCGACGATGCCTTCACGAACACGCACCTGGGCGAACAGGTAGTCGACATCGGCGCCTGGCACCGATGCCGGTCCAACGATCGCGACCTTGTTGATAACGGCATTGCCGCCGCCGATCCCATCGATTCCAAGATCGTGCCCCCCTCCCATCACAGATAGCAGGATCGCGTCGCGCAGTTTGGGGGCGGCCGGAAGATCGCGGGCCAGGAAGAACGGTCCGCGCGAGGTGCCCCCGCGCATGACCACACAGGGAATGGCAATCTGATCGTTCATGGTGCTGTTCCGTTCGCGACAACTTCGCTCAATCCGGAGCATCCCTCGACCGAACTATTTTGTGAAATGCAAATATCTGATGTATTATTCCGATTATCGATACAATGGAGCGTGCCATGAACGCAGAACTTCTCGACCTCAAGGCGTTCATCACCGTGGCGGAGACGGGAAGCTTCGTGCGCACCGCCAGGGCGCTGAACCTGTCGCAGCCTGCGCTGAGCCGACGCATACAGAAGCTGGAAGAAAGTCTCGGTGCGCCGCTGCTCGAACGCTCGACGCGTCACGTCAATCTCACCATGACCGGCCGCGATTTCCTGCCGAAGGTGCGCCGCCTCATCGACGAGTTCGAGACCTCGGTGCTCGCCATCCACGATATCGGCGCGCGAAGTTCCGGCCTGGTCTCGGTGGCTGCGGTGCCGACAGCGGTGTTCTATTTCCTGCCGCGTGCGATCGGCAGGTTTGCCGAAGCGTATCCGCGCATTCGCATCCGGATCCTGGACATCGGCGCCAATGAGGGATTGGAGGCGGTCGCGCGCGGAGAAGCCGACTTCGGCATCAATTTCATCGGTGCGTCGCATGCCGAAATCGAATTCGAGAAACTTGTTGAGGATCCCTTCGTCCTGGCCTGCCGCCATGACCATCCGTTGGCGTCGCGCAAACAGGTCAGCTGGTCGGAGATCCTGTCGCACCGGGTCATCACCGTCGGTCGCAACAGCGGCAATCGCGCGCTGATCGACAATGCGCTGGCGCGACACGGCCTGCAGCTGAACTGGTCCTATGAAGTCGCTCACCTCTCCGGTTCGCTTGGCCTCGTCGAAGCGGGACTCGGCATCGCCGTGCTTCCGAGGCTCGCGACGCCGGCGGCCGGTCACCCCATCATTCACACCGTTCGTTTGATCGAGCCGGAAGTGTCGCGGACGATCGGAATCGTGCGCAGGCACGGGGCGACGCTATCTTCCCACGCGAGCCAGTTTCTCAAGATGCTCCTCGAGGCGTGGCACACGCCTTCCGGGGCGCGCAGGCAAGACAAGCCGAAGCCCCGATCCGCTCAGGCCAATTCGAACGCCGTTTCGGCGGGCCTGAAGAGGAAAAGCTGATAGCTCAGCAACGCAGCGCTGCAAGACCGTTCCCCTGTCGAACCGGAAGTTCCTCGGATCAGCCCCGCCGTGTTTTCAGAGGCATTTTGGGTCCTCCGGCCGCAGCACCGTGGTGTGGCCAGCCGACTGCGCTGCGTTCAGTCCTCATACCGCTTACAAAGCCGGGCTTCGCCAGTCCCGAGCAGGTACGGATGCACATGGTCAGGCGATCAGAACGCAGAACCCGAATTGATTGCCGCGAATTGATGCAGCGATTGGATCGATGCGCACATTAAGCATCTCCTCCGGTGCAAGGCCCACGACCTAGGTCTGACAAGATGCCGCTAGATCGGCTGGCGGCCATGCGCTAGTGTTTTATACGACCGGTTAAAAACACCGGCCGTTTGAGGGAGAAAAACGTGAGATCCAAGGTTATTGGCGCAGTTACACTGGCGGTCGCTGCGGCGGGGCTGTTCGCAGCCGCTGCACCCGCATTTGCGCAGCAGAAGACGATTACGGTCTGGTGGGGCAAGGGATTTTATCGGTCCGAAGACGACGCGCTCATCGAGACGATCAAGAAGTTCGAGGCCAAGACCGGCATCAAGGTCGAATTGTCGCAGTACGCTATCCAGGACATGATTCCGAAGACGGTCGCCGCGCTCGATTCGGGCACCGTGCCGGACGTTGCCTATGCCGACACCTACGACGTGCAGGTGCAGGGCAAGTGGGCCTATGAGGGCAAGCTCGAGGACCTCACCGACATCATGGAGCCGATCAAGGATCGGTTCGTGCAGAACACGCTGGATGCGTCGATCCTCTATAACGACGTCACCAAGAAGAAGGCCTATTACGGCTTCCCGCTGAAGCAGCAGAGCATGCACGTCCAGATCTGGAACGACATGCTGGACAAGGCCGGCTTCAAGCAGAGCGACATCCCGAACGACTGGGAAGGCTACTGGACGTTCTGGTGCGACAAGGTGCAGCCGGGGATCCGCAAGGCCACCGGCCAGCGCATCTACGCCGTCGGCCAGCCGATGGGCGTCGAATCCACCGACGCCTTCCAGTCGTTCTACACCTTCATGGACGCCTACCACGTCAAGCTGGTCGACGACGACGGCAAGCTCCTGGTCGACGATCCCAAGGTCCGCGAGAACCTGATCAAGGCGATGAAGGACTACACCGACACCTACATCAAGGGCTGCACCCCGCCCTCGTCCACGACCTGGAAGGATCCGGACAACAACGTCGCGTTCCACAACAAGACCATCGTGATGACCCACAATTTCACGATCTCGATCGCGGCGAAATGGTTCGAGGACTCCAACAACCAGACGCTGACGCCCGAACAGCGCGCGGCCGGCAAGAAGGCGTATGAGGAAGACATCATCACCGCCTCCTTCCCGAAGGCGCCGGACGGCACGACGATCCGCTACCGCTCCGACGTCAAGACCGGGCTGGTCTTCAACGTGGCCAAGAACAAGCCTGAGGCCAAGCAGTTCATCGCCTTCCTGCTCCAGGAAGAGAACGTCCGGCCCTATATCGAGGGTGCGCTTGGCCGCTGGTTCCCGGTGACCAAGGAAAGCCAGGAAAGCCCGTTCTGGCAGGCCGACCGGCATCGCAAGGCGGTCTATGCGCAGTTCAAGGGCGGCACCGCCGCGTTCGACTTCACCAAGAACTGGAAGTTCACGATCCTGAACAACGAAAACGTCTGGGCCAAGGCGATGAACCGCGTGGTCAGCGAGAAGGTGCCGGTGGACAAGGCGGTCGACGAGCTGATCGCCCGCATCAAGCAGGTCGCGGGCTAAATCACCCTTCCCCTCTCCCCGCTTTGCGGGGAGAGGTATAAGAACAACACCGGCCGCGTTTCGCGGCCGGCATCTCTTTGAAGAGTTCGAAAAGAATGGCGATCACGCTCTCTGGCGATCAGGCAATCCCCGCGCCGCCCTTGTCGTCGCGGCTGACCCCGGCGCAGGTCTGGGGCATCGTGCTGCTCGCGCCCTATCTGCTGGTCTTCCTCGCCTTCGTCGTCTATCCCGTCTGCTACGGGCTGTGGCTGGCGCGGGCACCGGCGAACTATGTCGCGCTCTACAACGACCCGATCTTCGCGCGCGCCGCTGTCAACACGCTGATCTTCCTGGTCATCGGCATCAACATCAAGATGCTGATCGCGCTGTTCCTGTCCGGCTTCTTCGCCCAGCAGCGCACCTGGATCAAATGGCTCTCGGTGATCTTCATCCTGCCTTGGGCGGTGCCGTCGATCCCGACCATCCTGTCGGTGCGTTTCATGCTCAATCCCGAATGGGGCGTGATCAACCACCTCATCTTCTCGTTTACCGGTGACGACGGCCCGAACTGGCTGAACGACCCGACGGTGGCGCTGACCATGGCGATCGGCGTCCACATCTGGAAATCGCTGCCGTTCTGGACGCTGATCCTGATCACCGGACGCCTTGCGATACCGCACGATCTGTTCGAGGCCGCCGAGGTGGATGGCGCGAGCTGGTGGCAGAAGTTCCGCTTCATCACCTGGCCGTCGATGCAGACGCTCTATGTCACCTGCACGCTGCTCTCGATGATCTGGACGCTAGGGGACTTCAACAGCGTCTATCTGCTCACTGGCGGCGGCCCGGCTGACCTGACGCATGTGCTGTCGACGCTCGGCATCCGCTATCTCCGGCTCGACCAGCTCTCGCTCGCGATGGCTTCCATCGTCGTCGCGATGCCACTGGTGCTGCCGCTGGTCTATTTCATGATGAAACGGTTGTCGCGATGAAGCTTCCCACCCTCCGCGAAGTTGGCAACGAGGCCAAGCTGCTGCTGATCGGCATCCCGGTCTTCATATGGACCATGATTCCGATCTACCACATGTTCCTGTTCGCGATCTCACCGAAGGAGGACGCGTTCTCGGGCAAGCTGTGGCCGGATCATCCGACGCTGCACAACTTCCACATTGTGTTCTACCAGGAGCACTATTTCCTGCGCGACTTCTGGATTCAGTTCTGGAATTCGACCGTGATCGCGCTGGCCGCAGGCGGGCTGACCTTGTTCATCGCGACCGCCGCCGCATTCTCGATCTCGCGGCTCAAGGTGCCGGGCGGCCGCTGGGTGATGAACCTGGCGCTGTTCACCTATTTCATCCCGGCGGCGTTCCTCGCCGTGCCGATGTACCGCACCATGGGCAATTACGGCCTCCTGAACAATCACTGGGCGCTGATCCTGGCCATGGTGACGATCGCCAGCCCCTACGCGATCTGGGTGCTGAAGCAGGCCTCCGACAAGCTGCCGGTCGAGCTGGATGAAGCCGCCGTGATGGACGGCGCGACCACGCTGCAGCTGTTCCGCCTGGTCTATCTGCCGCTGATGATGCCGTCGCTGGTCGCGATCGGCACCTATGCGGTGCTGCTCGCCTGGAACGAGTATCTCTACGCATTCCTGCTGCTCTCCAAGGACACCAACATCACGCTGCCCGTGGCCCTCGGCAACTTCCTCGCCGCCGACGACTCGCCGTGGGAGCTCTTGATGACCACCGGCTTCATCTACGCGCTGCCGCCGGCCGCGATCTATTACGCCTTCAAGCGCTACATGGTGGGCGGGCTCACTGCGGGTGCGGTGAAGTCCTGAATGTCAGACGCGCGCTTCCCGCGGTGCGCCCGTAGAAGGGCAGCCGCGGGGAGATACTCTCACCCTGCCTTGCGCACGGTCTGCAAGAACTCTGCGACATCTTTCTTGAGCGCACGTGCCTGATCCTGCAAGGCCGAGGCGGCCGTGAGCGCGGCTTCGGCGCCGGCATCGGTCTCGCCGGCGACGGTGCGGACGGCGCCGATCTGGTCGGTCACGGCCGATGTCCCGTTCGCGGCCTGCTCGACATTGCGCGCGATCTCGCTGGTTGCCGCTCCCTGCTCCTCGACGGCTGAGGCAATCGTCGTCGCGATCTCCGTCATCTCGGCGATGGTTCTGCCGATCTGGCCGATCGCAGCGACCGACTGTCCGGTCGAGCCCTGTATCTCGGCAACGAGCCCCGCGATCTCCTCGGTGGCGCGCGCGGTCTGGGTTGCGAGGCTCTTCACTTCGTTGGCGACCACGGCAAAGCCCTTGCCGGCATCGCCGGCCCGCGCCGACTCGATCGTGGCATTGAGGGCCAGGAGGTTGGTCTGGCTCGCGATCGCCTGGATCAGCTGGACCACCGTCCCGATCCGCTCGGCAGAATCCGACAGCGCGCGCATCAGCGCCTCGGTCCGCGACGCTTCACCCCTTGCCTGATCCGACACCGATACGGAGCGCGAGACCTGGCTCGAAATCTCCTTGATCGAGGCGGCGAGTTGATGCGTCGCCGCCGCAACGGTCTGCACATTCGAGGATGCCTGGGCCGATGTCGCGGCGACCTGCTCGGCAAGCGAGCGACCCCGCTCCGCGATGCGAGCAAGACTTCCGGCGCTCTGCCCCATCTCTTCGGCACGACTCGAGACGCCGCCAATGACGCCCTCCATGCCGCGATCGAAGCGGTCGGCGAGCTGCGCCATCATCGCCGCGCGTTCCGTCTCGGCTGCGGCGCGCTGCGCCGCAGCGTCCTGCTCCATGCGCCGGACGGTCTGCGCGCTCTGGCGGAACACCTCGACCGCGCCGGCCATGTGACCAATTTCGTCGCCGCGCCCGCCGCCCGGAATCGCCTCGTCGAGCTCGCCCGCCGCAAGGCTCTGCATGCGCAAGGTCATCTGGCCGATGGGGCGCGACACGCTGCGTCCGATCAGCCAGGCCAGCAATGCGCCCAGGACGAGCGCGGCGGCGGCCACCGTGAACACGAGATTGCGGGTTTGATCGACCGACCCAGCCGTCAGCCGGCTCTGCTCGGTGCGCGTCGCGCCGAGCGCCCGGCTGATCTCCGCAACCTTGGCATCGATCGTGCTGCTGGATTTGATGAGATCGGCCTGCGCCTTGCGCAGCTCGCTCATCGCGGCGGACAGCTCCGTCAGCGTCGCCGATTGATCGGCAAGCACCTTCTTGAGGGCCGCGATCAGATTCTTCAGTCGCGGCGCCTCGACGTCGGCGATCTCCGCCTCGCTATCGGCCACCGCGGCCAGCGCATAGCCGATCGTCATGCCAGCATCGTCGGCGTCGACCTGAGCCTGGGTGATGGTGAAACGCAGCATCGAGACGCGCATCGCATCCACCGTGCCGGCCAGACGCAGCGGCTGGAGCAGACGGTCGGGCTGGTTGGCAAGCGCGACGTTGATCGCGCCGACGTCGAGGCCTGCCGAGGCGCCGAGGGCCTCGCTCTTGGTGCTTGCGCTGCGCAGGCGATCGACGGCAGCGGCGACCGCCGCGAAGGATTTTCGATAGGTCCCGAGCGCATCCACCAGCGCGCTACGACCGGCGGCAATCGCCGGCAGGCGGGCGAATTGCTGGTCGACCTGGTCAAAGGTCTGGCCAAAGCCGTCGATCGCCTTCATGGCGCTATCGCGGTCGCCGAGATTGCGCGTGCGGATGAATTTTTCGACGGTGACATTCGACGAAAGCAACGCGGCGTGCACCCTCGCCATGCCGGCATCGCCATCGGCGCTGGTGACGAGATCACCGACGGTGCCGCCAATCTCGGACAGCCGCATGACGGCAAGCAGCGCGAGCACACAGAGGAAACCCAAGACCAGCGCGAATCCGCCGAAGATGCGCGGGCGGATGCCGATGCGCGACAGGAGCAATGACAGGTTCATGATGTTTCCCGCGATTACGGCGTAGCCCGGATCCGGGCGAGCAGATCCTTGCCGAAGCGCTTCTCGAATTCGGGCTCCAGAGGCTTCACGGCATCGATGAAGGGCTGGCGATCCACCTTCTCGATGATCTCCATGCCGGCCTTGCGCAGCTCCTCGAGCTTCTTTGTCTCCTCCGCGACGCCACTCTGCCAGGTCGCCTCCGCACCAGCCTTGGCTGCGGCGACGATGGCGGCCTGGTCGGCGGGCTTCAGGGCCTGGAACGCCTCGCGATTGGCGACGAAGGCGATCGGTGCAAAGAAATGCCCGGTCAGGCTGGCATATTTCTGCACCTCCTCGAGATGGCTGGTGGCAATCGTCATGACCGGGTTCTCCTGCCCGTCGATTCGGCCATCCTTCAGCGCGGAGTACACCTGCGTGAACTCCATCGGCACGACCTCGGCGCCGAGCGCCTTGAAGGTCATCTGATAGACGTCGTTCGGCAGCACGCGGATCTTCAGGCCGCGGAGGTCCGCAGGAGAGTGAATCGGCCGCTTCGAATTGGTGACGTTGCGAAAGCCCTGCTTGCCGATCGCGAGCAGCACCAGCCCCTTGTCGGCAAAATGCTTGGCGAACAGTGCGCCGACCGGCCCCTCTGCGACCGCCTTGGCCTGCGCCGCATCGCGGAACAGGAACGGCACGTCGAAAACGCCGAATTCAGGCACGGCCGAGCTGACCACCGAGCCGGACAGCGTCGCCATGTCGACCACACCGCTGCGCATGGCGGCAAGGATCGCCGTCTCACTGCCCAGCGCGTTGCCAGCGCGTGTATCGAGGATGATGCGGCCCTGTGCGAGCTCGGCGAGCTTGCGGCGGAATTCGTCGGAGCCGATCTGCTGCGGCGACTGCGGCGAGCCATTGTACAGCAGCGACACCATCTGTGTCGCTCCGGCCGACGGCCGAACAGCGAGACTGAGTAACGCCAGAACCGTGCTGGCCACACCAATATAAAGCCGCTTCATCGCCCTCGTCCCCAAGCGAGGCGACGATAGCGAGATAAGCTATATGAATTATTAACCTAGATTCCGGGCGGTGCCCAAGCACCGCACACACTGATCATCCTTCAGCGCGTTTGCGTCGATATGCGATCAGCAGTGCGATCGTCGAGCCGATGAAATAGCAGGCGGTGGCGCCGGAGATGGCTCGTCCGATGATGATCGCGAGCGCGCGATCGCTGGCGTCGATCGCCGAGATCACACCGACCGCGTATTGCAGGGCAAACACGATGAGATTGCGGATCAGGGCAAACGCACTGCCCGGACGGATGATCTGCCCGGTCGTATGATCGACGTCGAACGGACGCGGGGTCAGCACACCGAGCGGCAGCAGCGCCAGCGCGGCCGCGATCCAGGCGACCAGCGGCCAAACGCTGTCCCGGTGGCCGAAGCCGATCCGCGACATCCCCCAGACGATGAACACGACCGGCACGATCAGCGCGCGCCAGATCGACGTCGTGCGCGGCTGCATCGCCTTGATGCCCTGCCAGACAAGATAGGCGAACAACGCAAAGACCCAGAGCGGCGTGTGGACCAGGACCTGATAGGCGAATGTCACGATCGGCCCCTCTAAAGCGGCGCCGCGCTCTCGCCCTGCGAGCTCGACAGCTTCGAGGCGAGCGAGGCGATGACGATGACGACCGCGATCAGGGCGATCACCAGCGTGCAGATCGCGTTGATCTCGGGCTTCACGCCCAGCCGCACCTCCGAATAGATCCGGATCGGCAAGGTCGCCGAGCCGGGGCCGGTGGTGAAGCTCGCGATCACGAGATCATCGAGCGACAGCGTGAAGGCGAGCATCCAGCCGGCGACGATCGCGGGCGCGATCAACGGCAGCGTGACGGCGACAAACGCGCGCACCGGGTTGCAGCCGAGGTCCATCGCAGCCTCCTCCAGCGAGCGGTCGAGCGAGCCGAGGCGGGACTGCACGACCACGGCGACGAAGCACATCGTCAGCGTGGTATGGGCGATCGTCACCGTCCAGAAGCCGCGCTCGGCGTTCAGCGCCACGAACAAAAGCAGTAGCGACAATCCGGTGATCACCTCCGGCATCACCAGCGGCGCATAGAGCATGCCGGAGAACAGCGTCCGGCCGCGAAACCTCTCGCCGCGCGACAGCGCCACCGCGGCGAGCGTGCCGAGCAGCGTGGCGATGGTCGCCGAGGAGACCGCGACCCGCAGGCTCATCAAGGCCGCCTCGATCATCGCGCGATCATTGAAGAACTCGTGATACCAGCGCAGCGACCAGCCGCCCCACACCGTCACCAGCCGCGAGGCGTTGAAGGAATAGATGACGAGAATCAGGATCGGCAGATAGAGGAATGCCAACCCCAGCGCGAGCGAGGCGACATTGAAGCGGGACAGGCGAGAGACCTTGCGCATCGGCTCACCGTCCCTGTTCCAGTTGCCGCTTCTGGAGCCGTTCGTACAGCAGCAGCGGCACCAGCAGCACCACCAGCAGCACGATGGCCGCGGCGGACGCGACCGGCCAGTCCTTGTTGGTGAAGAATTCAAGCCACAGGGTCTGGCCGATCATCAGCGAATTGGAGCCGGCCAGGAGGTCGGGGATCACGAACTCGCCGACGATGGGGATGAAGCACAAGAGCACGCCGGCGCCGACGCCGGGCAGCGACAGCGGGAAGGTGACGAGCCAGAACACCTGCCAGGGCGGCGCGCCGAGATCGGAGGCCGCCTCCTCCAGCGCCGGCTCCATCTTGGCGAGCGTCGCATAGAGCGGCAGGATCATGAACGGAAGATAGGAGTAGACGATGCCGATATACATCGCGGTATCGGTGGAGAGCCACACCACCGGCTGGCTGACCAGATGCAGCGCGAGCAGGATCTGATTGAGCAGGCCGTCGTGCTGAAGGATGTTGATCCAGGCATAGATGCGGATCAGGAACGAGGTCCAGAACGGCACGATCACCAGCACCATCGCCACCGCCTGCCAGCGCTTCGGCAACCGCGCCATGCCATAGGCGATGGGATAGCCGATCAGGAGCAGCAGTGCCGTCGCCGTGACCGCAACGGTGAGGCTGCGCACATAGGCGTACACATAGATGTCATCGGAGCCGAGCAGCCTGAAATTGTCGAACGACAGCGCGGCAAAGGCCGCCTCGAGCGATTCCCACCCCGCCGTCAGGTCGAACACCGGCTCGTAAGGCGGCTGCGCGATCGCGGTCTGCGACAGGCTGATCTTCAGCACGAAGCCGAACGGCACCAGAAAGAACAGCACCATCCAGACATAGGGAGCGATCGCGGCAAAGCGCGCCGGTCGCGCGAAGATGCGGCGGGAGCTCATGACGGCAGCACCATGCAGTCGTCGGGCGTGAACCAGGCGACGACGTTCTGGTTCACGCTGTAGGCGTCGACGTCGAGGCGGGCGCTGTTGGCCACTGAAGCCTGCACCGTCCCGCCGGTGTCGAGCTTCACCTTGTAGGTGGTGGTGCCGCCGAGATAGCAGATGTCGGCGATCACGCCGTCCAGCCGGTTGATTGCCGTTTCACGGCCGGCCTCGCTCACCGGGCCGCGGCGCGACAGCTTGACCTTCTCGGGACGGATCGCGACCGACAATTTTCCCGCGCCGACCGGCTCGCGCGGCTCGGCGACCACCAGCGTACCCGCATCACGGGTGCCGATGACCAGACGATGGCCGTCGCGCAATCTGGACTCGGCGTCGAACAGATTGACGTCGCCGACGAACTCCGCGATCCAGCGCGAGCGCGGTGCCTCGTAGAGCTCGCGGGGGCCAGCGACCTGGGCGAGCTTGCCGGCCTTCATCACGCCGATCCGGCTCGCCATCGTCATCGCCTCCTCCTGATCGTGGGTGACGATGATGAAGGTCATGCCGAGCCGACGCTGGAGCTCCATCAACTCGCCTTGCGTGCTTTCGCGCAGCTTCTTGTCCAGCGCGGCGAGGGGCTCGTCGAGCAGCAGCAGTTGCGGGCGGCGTGCCAAAGCGCGGGCCAGCGCCACGCGCTGGCGCTGGCCGCCGGAGAGCTGGTCGGGCTTGCGCTTCTCGAGCCCCTCGAGCTTCACCAGCGCGACCATCTCCGCGACGCGCGTGGCGATGTCGGCGCGCGCCATGCCGGCACGCTTCAGGCCGAAGGCGATGTTGTCGCGCACCGAGAGGTGTGGAAACAACGCGTAGTTCTGGAACATCATGTTGATCGGGCGCTCGTGCGGCAGCGCCTGCGCGATGTCCTTGCCGCCGAGCAGGATGCGCCCCTCGTCCGGCGCTTCGAAGCCGGCGAGCATGCGCAGAAGCGTGGTCTTGCCGCAGCCGCTCGGGCCAAGGAGGGCAAAGAACTCGCCGGCCTTGATGTCGAGTGACACGCCGTCCACGGCCCGGAACGTCCCGAACGTCTTGGCGACGCCCTCGATGCGCAGCAAAGGCTGACCCGCTACGGGAAATACATCTCCGGCGGCCGTATCGGCCGCGACGTCCGTTCCGGGCAACTCTTCCGCCATGGTCCCTGCCAACCCCGATTCCGCTGCACGCTAGCGGCCGATCGGCCTTTGCTCAACCGGTTCGGGCCGATCGTTCACATCCGCCATGAACGCGGCCAGCGCGTCGCGGTCCGCTGCCGGCATGGTCAGACCGAGCTTGGAGCGGCGCCACAAGACGTCCTCGGGGAAGCGTGCCCATTCGTGGCCGATCAGATAGCGCACCTCGGCGCCGGTCAGTTCGGGGCCGAAGGCGGGACCGAGTTCGTCACGGCTCTTTGCCTCGCCGAGCACCATCGGCAGTCGCGAGCCATAGGCCGCGACCAGGCGCTGGGCCTCCTCCTCCGAGAGAAAGCGCCAGCGGTCGCGTGCAAGGTCGACTTCAGTATCGAAACGATCCCAGGCGAAATCGCCGCCGGGCAGCGCCGCCCCGGCGGTCCAGCGCGGCGACATCGGATAGAACGGCGTCAGCCGTGTCACCGCCCGCTCCGCACGCAGGCGCGAGGTGGTGACGTCACCGCCGAACAGCGTGATCAGCGGCGCCTTGCGCCGGCGCGCATGGAACAGCGTCGTGCCGTCGCGTCCCCGCGCGGACGCCAGCGTCAGGTTGACGCCCGAGACCGTGCGGACCACGTCGGTCGGGGCGACGCGCTCGCGGAAATAGCGGCTGGCCGCTTCGCAGAGATAGCTGACGTCGGCGCCCGCCATCGCGACGATGGCGGGATCTCCGGTGAAAGCATGCGTGACCGTGCCGATCAGCGTGAAGTCGCGTTCGAGGGGCCGGGCGAAGATCAGCCGTCCATCATTGTTCTGGAAGACGTAGACGTTCCCGGAATCGAACAGCCGCGGCACGATGATCTGGCTCATCTGCATGGCGGCCATAGCGGGCAGCGGCTGCCGCAGCACGGTGTCCGCCACCATCGACGTCCACCCGCCGGTGGCGTTGGCCAGCGCCCGCGCCGTGATCGCGCGGCGGTGGCCGCGATCGACCACCGCAAGGCGCCATGTGTCGGTTCTGTCAGCGCGCACGCAGCGTGCCCCGGTATGGATCGCGGCGCCGCGTTCGGCGGCATCCAGCGCCGTGAGCACCACCAGGCGACAATCATCGACGACGCAGTCCGAATATTCGAAGGCTGTTCCGAACGGGCGCTTCAGCGCGTTGCCGACCGGATGATGCGTGATGTCGAGGGTCGCTGATGGCGGCAGGCCACCCCGGTTCGTGAGGCCGTCATAAACATACAGGCCGGCCCGCAGCAGCCATGGCGGGCGCTCCTCGGAATGGGCGGGAATCACGAAGCGCATCGGCCGGACCAGATGCGGCGCGATCCGGAGCCAGGTGCGGCGCTCGGCCAGCGCCCGGCGCACCCGCCAGAACCCGCGGCGCTCCAGCACCGACAGATCGCCATGGATCAGCCGCGGCGTCGCCGACGAGGCGGCACCGCCGAGATCGCCCTGTTCGAACAGAATGACCCGCAGGCCGCGGCCGGCCGCATCGCGCGCGAGGCTGACACCGTTCAGGCCGCCGCCGATGATCGCAAGGTCGTAATCCGCCATGAAGCCGTCGAGAAGGAGCGAAACGAAGCGCTCTCATCACTAGAGCCATTTCCGTTCCGATGGTATCGGAACGCGGCTCCGGATTCCTGTTTTGACGTGTTTTCTTGACGCGAGCCGGTTTCCACTTCGCTCGAAAACGCTCTAGCCGGTCTTGAGCGCGAGCTCCACGGCTTCGGCGCGGCCGACGAGGCCGGCATACTTCCCGATCGGCAGCGGCTTGCCGAGCAGATAGCCCTGCACGCCGTCGCAGCCCTCCTTGGCGAGGAAGGCCAGCTGGTCGAGCGTCTCGACGCCCTCGGCGATGATGGACATTTCGAGGCCGTGGCCGAGATCGATCACGGCGCGCACGATCGCCGCCGATTGCGGGTTGCGGCCGAGATTGATGATGAAGGCGCGGTCGATCTTGATCTTGTCGAACGGGAACGCCTGGAGATAGCTCAGCGAGGAATAGCCGCTGCCGAAATCGTCCATGGAGATGCGCACGCCGAGCGCCTTCAGCCGGCGCAGCAGCGCCAGGCCCCGATCGAAATCCTCGATCAGCACACCCTCGGTGATCTCGAGCTCGAGCCGACCGGGCGCCAGCCCCGTCTCGATCAGGATCGAATGGACCAGCCCGACCACGTCGCCGTGCATGAACTGCGCCGGCGACAGATTGACCGCGACCTGGAGGGGCTTGGGCCAGGACGCCGCCTCGCGGCAAGCCTCGCGCAGGATCCACTCGCCCATCTCGACGATCAGGCCGCTTTCCTCGGCGATCGGGATGAATTCGGCCGGCGAGACCTGGCCGCGCACCGGATGCTGCCAGCGCGCCAGCGCCTCGAAGCCGATGATCTCGCTTTCGGCGACGCTATGGCCGGCGGCGCCCTGCGGCTGGAACGCGAGCGAGAGCTCGCCGTTCTTGATCGCCATCGACAGGTCCTGATGCAGCACGCGGCGATCGCGGATCTGCTGGTCCATCTCCGGCTGGTAGAGGCTGATCGTGCCGCGCGATTTCTGCTTGGCGCGGAACAGCGCCGCACCGGCATTGGCGAGCAGGGAGGCGCCGTCGGCGCCATTGTGCGGGAAGATCGACATGCCGGTGGTGACGCCGGCGCGGACCGGCCGGCCGTCGATCTGGAATTCCCGCGCGACCGCTTCGCCGAGCTGCTGCGCCAGCGCAAGACCCGCCTCCGGCTGCTTGCCGTCGATGATCAGGCCGAACTCGTCGCCGGACAGGCGTGCCACCACGCCGCCACGCGCGGAATCCTGGAGCCGCTGGGCGACCTCGACCAGGAGCTTGTCGCCGAGCGCATGGCCGAAGACGTCGTTGACCTCCTTGAGGCCGTCGAGGTCGACGCAGAGGACGGCGAACTCCTCGCCGGTGCCTTCGCAGGCCTCGATCATCTGGGTCAGCGCCTGCAGGAAGGCGGCGCGGTTCGGCAAATCGGTGAGGCCGTCGTGATAAGCCATGTGCGCCATGCGCGACTCGGTCTGCCGGCGGTCGGTGACGTCTTCGTGGGTCTTGATCAGATATTGCGGCTCGCCGGCATCGCTGAGCACGGTGGCGCGGCGGGTCAGGAACAGCCGCAGGCCGTCCTTGGTGGAGATCGGATGCTCTTCGGTGATCATCCCGCGCTTCTTGATCGCGGCCTCGTCGCGCGCGATGATCAGCTTGGCTTCCTTGGGATTGAAGATGTCGGACGCGGTCAGGCCCGTGGCTTCCTCGCGCCTGCGGTTGAGGATCGACTCGGCGCTGCGGTTGGCGAGCAGATAGCGGCCGTCCTTGACCTGCTCCACGATCAGCGCCACCGGGATGTTGTCGACGACGAGTTCGAGGAATTTCTTGGTGCTCTCCAGCTCCTGCGACAGCGAGCGGCGGTCGGTGATGTCCTCGAACACGAGCAGCAGGAATTCGGGCTTGTTGTTCTCGTTGCGGACCACGATCCGGATCGAGGCTACCATGCGCCGTTCACCGCCGCGGTCGACCTCGAACTCGTTGCGGAACTGACCGTCCGGCGAATTGAGCGCGGCCTGGTCGGTCGCCTCGATTCTGTCCGCCGAGACGGGGGCAAACAGCTCGCGCGCGTTCTTGCCGACGACCTGGTCCCGCGAGAAACCCCAGAACCGCTCATAGGCGCTGTTGGCGAAGATGTAGCAGCCGTCCTCGATGTTCTTCGCGGCGACGCAGGCCGGCACGTTGTCCAGCACCGTTTCCAGAAACTGCTTGGTCGAGGCGAGTTGCCGCGACAGCCTGCGCTCCTCGCTGACGTCGAGATGCGTCGCCACCGAGCCGCCGTTCGGCAGCACGAAATATTTCACCAGGATGGCCCGGCCATCAGGCAGTTCGGCGATCAGACCGTTGGCGCTTGCCGCCTTCTCGTAGAACTCCTTGTCGGAGACGCCACCGAGGACCCCGCGCTTGCGTCGCAGCTCGAGGAGGTCGTGGCCGTTCATGTTGGCCCACAGATCCGACCGTGACAGGCCATAGATCTCGAGATAGCGGTCGTTGCAGAAGATGACGCGCCGCTGCGCATCGGTCATCACCACGCCCTGGTTGAGATTGTTCATGGCGGAGGAGACGAAGGCGTTGCGCCGCAGCTGCAACCGCCTGGTCCGGCGCAGCGCGGAGTGGATCCACAACGCGATTGCCACCAGGAACGCGCAGACGACGATGCCCCCGATCAGGGCTTCCCAGATCAGGTTGGGATCGAGGTTGTCGAGCGAGCTCGGCGGAGCGAAGCTGTCCGACAGCGCAAAGGCACGCGCAGGCGCGACCGTGCCGATCAGGCACACGACGGCCTGCACAGCAATCGGCATCGTGCTGTCCGCGTGCCAGTTCTTCTCAGCCATCAGCCACCCGCGATTTCAACGTCGGATTGTCTGGCTTCACGGGTTTGGATCGGGTAAACGCCTGTACGCGCAACAGAAAAAATCTGACGTGAAATACGGCAATTGCCCTGACATGATAAATGCTTCCTTAACGGAAAATGACCCCGCGCCGTCGTTCCCGGGCTTGATGCCACCGGCGCTTCCAGCGGACCTCCTGCACAACCATGGATAGGGTCGACTGCATCGTCATCGGAGCCGGCGTGGTCGGGCTCGCGGTAGCTCGAAAGCTGGCTCAGGCCGGGCGCGAGGTCATCGTGCTCGAGGAGGCCGAGGCCATCGGCACCATCACCTCCTCGCGCAACAGCGAGGTGATCCATGCCGGCATCTACTACCGCGCCGGGAGCTGGATGGCGCGCATGTGCGTCAGCGGCAAGCACGCGCTCTACCGCTACTGCGGCGAGCGCGGCATCCCGCACAAGAATTGCGGCAAGCTGATCGTCGCGACCAATGCGAAGGAAACCGAGAAGCTGCAATCGATCAAGGCGCACGCCGAGGCCAATGGCGTGCTCGACATGCAGTTGCTCACGGGTGAGGCCGCACGCGCGCTGGAGCCGGCGCTCGCCTGCGACGCCGCGCTGCTCTCGCCCTCGACCGGCATCATCGACAGTCACGCCTACATGCTCTCGCTGCGCGGTGAAGCCGAGGAAGCCGGCGCGGCCTTCGCGTTTCACACCCCGCTGATCCGCGCCAAGGCGGCCGCCGGCGTGATCGAGGTCGAGGCCGGCGGCGAGGCACCGATGGCGCTGCAATGCAGCCTGCTCGTCAACGCTGCGGGCCTCGCGGCGACAACAGTGGCGCGCAACATCGACGGCATGCCGCTGGACCGGATTCCGCCGGCCTATCTCGCCAAGGGAAATTACTTCAGCTGCAATGCCAAGGCGCCGTTCTCGCACCTGATCTATCCGGTCCCCGAGCCCGGCGGCCTCGGTGTGCATCTGACGCTGGACATGGCAGGGCAGGCGCGTTTTGGCCCTGACGTCGAGTGGATCGAGACGATCAACTACGAGGTCGATCCGTCACGCGCCGATCGCTTCTATCCGGCAATCCGGAGATACTGGCCGACGCTGCCTGACGGCGCGTTGATGCCGAGCTATTCGGGCATCCGCCCGAAGATCGTGCCGCCGGCGGTCGCCACGCAGGATTTCCTGATGCAGGGCCCGCGCGATCACGGCGTCGCAGGCCTGATCAACCTGTTCGGGATTGAATCGCCGGGACTGACGTCCTCGCTCGCGATCGCGGATCACGTCGCCGAGCTCGCAGGAATCTAGGGCGCCGCGCAAATGTCCTTGCGCGCTTTTGCACCCTCCAACAGGGATGAGCGCAACGGCTCTCACCCCTGCCTGAAAGGGTACGATCAAACTTTGCACTGTTACGGGGTTTACTAGTGGAGCGTGTCGCTAGTTTGCTTCAGACGCTCGATCTGGTCCTTGACCATCAACTTCCGGCGCTTCAACTCAACAATTTGCAGGTCGTCTGTTGAAAGGTGCACGAGAGCTTCGTGCAATTCGTTTTCGAGAGTTTTGTGCTTCCGTTCCAATTCAACCAGATGTGCCTGAATTGTCATTCGAAACCTCCTCGGTAGGGGTGACCTTGGATTCGATCCGGACGAGCAAGTGTACATCACCGATTCGTTCTGTCGACGAATATCCGTCGTCGCAATGTCATTTTTGAAAATTCATATGTAACGAAGCGTGAGTAAGGAACCACGCTGGGAAAAATCCATGATATCAATGCGCTTGCGCAGCGCCGCAGCGAACCGTTGAAAATATCTTGCGAGAGATCGGTGAGCGACGGCCCGAGATCGCTTGCGGTCACGGCGCGCAAGGACGATAATTTCCACAGGGCATCCACAGCCTTAAATCTCACGCCATCGGTTTTTCGGCCACCGCAGACATGACCCATGAAGACGAGCGCGAACTCGAAGCCGAGCTCGCCCGGTTGCAGCAGGAACACCGAGATCTCGATGCCGCGATCGATGCACTGCATCAATCGCCAGCCCCCGACCTATTGCGGTTACAGCGGCTGAAGAAGCGCAAGCTGTTGTTGCGCGACCGCATCGCCTTCATCGAAGACCAGATCACGCCTGACATCATCGCCTGATCCCCAGCGGGCTTTTCGCGGCAGGGCGCCGCAGTGAATCCGCTTGACTCCAAAAGAACAAAATAGGAACATTCCGGCATCCAACGCCCCCAGGAAACGCCCAGAGAAGCGCCCAAGGAACCAGCAAGGACAACGCAGATGTCGGCAACCGCCCTTTTGGACAACAGCCATTATGAACAGGCCTGCGATCAGGCGATCGCGATGTGCGACGGCAATCTGCGCAGCACCATCAAGGCGCTGATCATGGCCAACGAATATCTGGAGGCGGAACTCGAGGAATTGCAGGCGGCGATTTCAGCCGGCTGCATTCCGGAGACCTCTCGCAGCAAGGCGCGGAGCAGCGCCGCCTGATGTTGATGACCGGAGCAACGCCATGTCGGACGTCACCTACTACGTTGCAATGCCCTTCCTGATCGATGACGACGGATCACCGGTCGCGGGCGCCGCGGAGGAATGTCAGTCCTCGACGGCAGCGCTGCGGCGCGCCGAGATTCTGGCGCGCGGCGCCGGCCACATCGGCGCGATCGCGTTTTGCCGCAGCGGTGATCCCATGACCGGCGAATTCGGCGACGCTACGCTGCTGCGCAAGTTCGGCAACGTGCCGGAAGATCTGGCCACGTTGTAGGGCATTTATTGTTTGAGCATGATCTCCGCGCAAACGCGTTTCGCGTTTGTCGCGAGGAAAAGCGCTGCACACTTTGCGCTAACGCGGCCCTTCGGGTCCGGATCATGCTCAGTTGCTGACGAGCCTGATCCGCGGCTCGTGCCGCCGGCACGCCTTGCGCACATACATTGCGGCATCCGCCTCCTCCAGGGCGCGGCCCGCGTCGGATTGCGCCCCCAGCAATGCGACGCCGGCAGAGGCGCCCGCGGTCACATGCTGGCCGCGGAAGACGAAGGATAATTCGTCGATCGTCTGCTCGAAGACCGCGGCCTTCGCCTTGGCATCGGTCTCGTTGAGATTCCACAGCAGCAGCGCGAACTCGTCGCCGCCGAGCCGGCCGACCACGTCGGAGGCACGGACCTGCCGCGTCAGCGCGCCGACGATCGCCTTGAGCACCTCGTCGCCGGCGGCGTGGCCGAAGGAATCGTTGATCGGCTTCAGCCGATCGACATCGAGGACGATCAGCGCGCCGCTGGCGTGATATCGCTTCATGTAGGCAATGGCGCGCGTGAGCTCGCGCTCGAAGCCGCGCCGGTTCGGAATCTCGAGCAGGAAATCGGTGTCGGCGGCCGCCTCGAGTTCGGCAACGCGCTGCAAGGCCTGCTTGAGCTTGGTCCGCAGGCCGCGGATGACCTTGGCACCGTCGTTGCCCCCATCATCGGCCGACGCTCCGCGCCGCGGCGCCTTGACCCCACGCCTGACTGAACGCTTGGGGGCGGCTTTGGATCGGCTGGCACTGGTCTTCCGGCCCTTTTTGGCCTTCGCAGCGCTTGCCCTTTTTGGTTTCTTCATGGGCATCCTGCTCAATGAAGGCTTGCGGGGATTCACCAAGACAGGATAGTGCATTCCCTTCTCCTTGCCACCGCCTTGCGAGCCGCCGGCCGGAACCGTTAATCTGGCCTATGTTTCTGTTTTCCCGAGCACAATTAACGTCATGACCGCGCCGATCGCCATCATCATGGGAAGCCAGTCGGACTGGGACACGATGCGGCATGCCGCCGACACGCTTGAAGCGCTCGGCGTTGCCGCCGAGACCCGCATCGTTTCGGCCCACCGCACCCCCGACCGGCTGGTCGCTTTCGCCAAGGGCGCCAAGGCGGCGGGTTACAAGATCATCATCGCCGGCGCGGGCGGCGCTGCACATTTGCCGGGCATGGCGGCGGCGCTGACGGAACTCCCCGTCTTCGGCGTTCCCGTCGAATCGAAGACGCTCAAGGGCGTCGATTCGCTCTATTCCATCGTGCAGATGCCCGCGGGCATCCCGGTCGGCACCCTTGCCATCGGCAAGGCCGGCGCGATCAACGCGGCGCTGCTTGCTGCCGCCGTACTGGCATTGTCCGACCCGGCCTTGTCCGACCGCCTCGCCGCCTGGCGCAAGGCGCAGACCGAGGCGGTTGCCGAGCGCCCGGAGGACAAGGCGTGACTGACGCAAAGCAGGTGAAGCTGAAGCCCGGCGACACCATCGGAATCCTCGGCGGCGGACAATTGGGGCGGATGCTGGCGATGGCCGCGGCGCGGCTCGGCCTGCGCTGCCAGGTGTTCTCGCCCGATCCTGACTCGCCGGCCTTCGACGTTGTGCTGAACGCGACCTGCGCCGAATATGCCGACGTCGAGGCGCTCGAGCTGTTCGCCAACGACGTTGACGTCATCACCTACGAATTCGAGAACGTGCCGGCCGCGGCCGCGATGGTGCTGGATGCGCGCCGCCCCGTGCTGCCCAACCGCAAGATCCTGGAGACGACCCAGGACCGGCTCGCGGAGAAGGATTTCGTGACGCGGCTCGGCATCGGCACCGCAGCCTATGCCGACGTCACCTCCGTCTCCTCGTTGCGCGAGGCGATTGTAAGGATCGGTCTTCCGGCCGTGCTGAAGACCCGCCGCTTCGGCTATGACGGCAAGGGCCAGGCCATCATCCGCGAGGGCGACGACATCGCCAAGGTCTGGACCAGCCTCGCCACCAAATCGGCGATCCTCGAAGCCTTCATCCCCTACGAGCGCGAGATCTCCGTGATTGCGGCGCGATCGGCGACGGGCCAGGTCGAGTGCTTCGACGTCACCGAGAATGAGCACCGCGACCACATTCTGAAGATATCCCGCGCGCCCGCACAGATTCCGGATGCGCTCGCGGAAGAAGCGCGCAGCATCGCCGGCAAGATCGCCGGCGCGCTCGATTATGTCGGCGTGCTCGCGGTGGAAATGTTCGTGCTCGCCAACGGCACCGGGCCGAAGGTGCTGGTCAACGAGATCGCCCCGCGCGTGCACAATTCCGGACACTGGACTCTCGACGGCGCCTCCATCTCGCAGTTCGAGCAGCACATCCGCGCCATCGCCGGCTGGCCGCTCGGCAAGCCGGTCCGCCACGGCGAGATCGTCACCATGACCAATCTGATCGGCGACGAGATCAACGATTACGAGAAGTGGCTGAGCGTTCCGGGCGCGACCATCCACATCTACGGCAAGGGCGGACCGCGCCCCGGCCGCAAGATGGGCCATGTCACCGAAGTCCGGCCGCCCCGGGAGAAGTGACGGGACCGCGGCAACCGCCGCGATCCCGCTTGCCGACTAGGTTTGTTCTGACGCGTTTTTCTGACGCGAACCGGTATCCACTTCGCTCGAAAACGCTCTAGGCCGTCTTCACGCCTGCCACGACGCCGGCGGGCTCCTCGCTGAGCCAGCGATAGATCACCCCGCCAAGCGCGCCGCCGATCAGTGGCGCGACCCAGAACATCCAGAGCTGCGCCAGCGCCCAACCGCCGACGAACAGCGCGGGGCCCGTGCTGCGCGCCGGGTTCACCGACGTGTTGGTGACGGGAATGCTGACGAGATGGATCATCACCAGCGTGAGCCCGATCGCGAGCGGCGCGAAGCCCGCGGGCGCACGGCCGTGAGTTGCGCCCATGATGACGAACAGGAACATCATGGTCATCACCACCTCGGTGATGAAGCAGACCACCATGCTGTACTGGCCGGGCGAATGCGCATCGTACCCGTTCGACGCGAAGCCCTTGGTGACGTCGAAGCCTGGGGCGCCGCTGGCGATGACGTAGAGCAGTTCGGCGGCAACGATCGCACCGCAGACCTGCGCGATCACATAGGGCAGGATCTGGCCGGCCGGAAAGCGCCCGCCGGCGGCAAGGCCGACCGTGACAGCCGGATTGAGATGACAGCCCGAGATGTGACCGATCGCGTAGGCCATGGTGACGACGCTTAAGCCGAACGCCAGGGACACGCCGACCAGGCCGATTCCGACCTGCGGGAAGCCGGCTGCGATCACCGCGCTGCCACAACCTGCGAATGTGAGCCAGAAGGTGCCGATGGCCTCGGCAGCATATTTCTTCATATCCATGTGTCGTCCCCTGATTTCAAAGTTTCCGGAACGAAGCTCCGGTCGCAGCCCCGTCAAGGACGCCAAATCTCCCAAATCGGGGCCGCACAGAGGTCTTTTCGCCTTATTTAATGGCTGAACTTGGCCCGAAACCCCGCTTGGCAGGTGGACATCCAGGGTTTTGTCTGATACATCCGCGCGCTCAAGGCTAAGGGCTTGTGCGTTTTGCCATCCCCTTTGACTTACCAGAATTCAAATCCTGTCCACTGAAGAGGATGCCGCGTGCAGGTTCTCGTTCGCGATAACAATGTCGATCAAGCCCTCAAGGCGCTGAAGAAGAAGATGCAGCGCGAGGGTATTTTCCGCGAGATGAAGCTCCGCGGTCACTACGAAAAGCCCTCTGAGAAGAAGGCTCGCGAAAAGGCCGAAGCCGTGCGCCGCGCGCGCAAGCTGGCCCGCAAGAAGCTCCAGCGTGAAGGCCTGCTGCCGATGAAGCCGAAGCCGGTGTTCGGCGCTGGCCCCGGTGGTGAGCGTGGCGGCCGTGGCGGCCCGGGTGCAGGTCCGCGCGGACCGCGCTGATTCGCCGAGTTTTTAAGACCTCAGTTTTCGATAACGCGGGCCGCTGGCCCGCGTTATTGTTTGTGAGCAGTGCCTTTCTGGGACGGGGCACTACCGATGCGGCGCTAAAGCGCGATGAGGTTGGTCATCGCGCTTTAGATTGTTGTTTGAGCATGATCTTTTCGGAAAACCGCGGCACACTTTTCCGGATCATGCTCTAGCGCGAGCGAACCGTAGATGGCCTCCCCTTTCCCCGAGCGTGGCTTGGCGCGACTGCGCCAGATCTGGCGGCAGCCGCTCGCGCTGGCCTTGATGGGGATCGCACTGTGCGGCTGCTCCTTCGATCTGGGATCGCTGACGCCGGAGAAGGAAAAGCCGCAGGAGGCCCCCAAGCCGGCGGTCGCCACGGAGAGCGCGGTCAGCCCCGGCAACGTCACTGAGGCCCAGGCCCGCACCGCAAAGGCCCAGACCCTGGCCAAGTCAGGCGAGACGGCAGCAGCGCTGGACGAATTCAATCGCGCGGTCGGGCTGGATCCCTACAACGCGCAGGCGCTCTATGGCCGCGCGCTGATCTACCAGGGCAATAACGAGCACAATTTCGCCATCGCCGATTTCACCGCCGCGAGCGGGCTCAACCCGCAAAAGGCCGAGCCGCTGCTCGGCCGCGCCATCAGCCATCTCGCCCTCGGCAAGATCAAGGAGGCTGCGGCCGATCTCGACGAGGCTTCCGAGGCCGATCCGCACAATGCCCAGGTGTGGACCGCGCGGGGGCAGGCCTATGAGCGGCTGGGCGACAAGGCCAAGGCGGCGGCCTCCTACACCAAGGCTGTCGCACTTCGTCCACGCGATGATGCCGCCCGCAGCGGCCTCGCCCGCGTCGGCGGCTGACAAGCAGCTATGGCTTCGGTTCTGACTGGATCAGACCCGAAGCTCTGGGATCTCGGTGTGAGGGGTTTTCTTCACGCGGACCGGGGTCCACTTCGCCCGAAAACGCTCTAAGCCAGCACCTTAATCGGGGGTGGAGCTCTTCGGCAAGACGGAGTGGAACATCGACTTCATGCCCGACAGCATCTCGTCCGCGACGTTGGTCTTCTTCGGCCGGGGCATGGTTGCGCCGGCATCGGCACGCAGGTCGAGCGGCGGCGCGATCACCGGCACGGGAATGTCAGCCGGCGGCGTCAGCCGATTCGGGTCGTCATTGCCGACCGAGGCCGTGTAGGACGGCGACGAACCGCCATTGCCATACGCCTCGGGTGAGGGCGTGGACACCGTGATCGGCGGCGGCAGCGGACGGACCGCGGACGGCTCCGTGGTGACGACACGCGGGGCCTCGGGGACGCGGGTGGCTTCGCGCACCGCGGGCTCGGGGGTCCGCTCGACCGGCTTGGTCTCGGCGGCTTTGGCTTCGGCAGCCTTGCCCTCAGGCGACTTGCGAAGACGCTCGATGGCGGCACGCGCCAGATCGTTGGCGTCGGGGGTCGCAGCCGGGGACGTCGCGGCCGGCGCAGAATTGGCCTCCACCACCGGGGCAGTAGCTGCGGGGGTCGACTTCGCGGCCGCCTTCTCGCGCGCCGGGGGGCGGCCATGCGAGGCGGCGTCGGCGGGAGCGACGTCCGCAGCCTTGGTCTCAGGCTTGTCGGCGGGCTTCTCGGCCGCAGCCTTGTCCGTCGCACTCTTCTCGGAAACGCTCTTTTCGGAGACGCCCTTGGCCTTGACGCCGGGCGCCGGCAGGTTGGCGACGTCGGCGGGCTTGCCGTTCTTGCCGGCTTCGGCAGGTGCCACCACGGCCGCAGGGGTATCGGCCGCCGGCTTGGCGTTGATGTAGTGATTAACGATGTACGCCCCGATGATCGTCGCGAGCACCGAGGGGAAAATATCCATCGAGATTTTAGCGAGGTATTTCAGCATTTCTCGGCCACTCCCCGCGCGATCTGATGCGGGAACTTTGGGGCATTGTAAGGGATCAACTGCGACGGATCGATGGCAAACGGTAAGCCAGACTTACGGCTTCAGCTCGATCTCAAGGAACACGATCTCAGTTGAGGTTTCGTTAAGTACGTCGTGTTGGACGCCGGCCTTGCGGAAGTAGGATTTTCCGGCCGCAAGCTGCGCCTTGGAGCGCTCGCCGCCGGGTGCCACGATGGTCATTTCGGCGGCAACGACGGGAACAATCACATAGTCCATCCCGTGGGTGTGGTGCCCGGTCGCGCTGCCCGGGGCGAGCCGCCATTCGGTCACCCGGACCTCTTCGTTGTCGATCTGAACCTCGGACTTGGCGGCAAGCATCGAAAATCTCCTGGAGAATCGCTTCAGGGCACGAAAACCATGAACACGTAGACGGCAAATACCACCATATGGACCAGGCCGAACAGGACATTGGTCCTGCCCGTGCCGAAGGTCAGCATGCTCAAAAAGAAGGTCAGGAGCAAAAGGACGCTGCCCTGGCCGCTGAGACCGAGCTCGAGCTCCTTGTCGAAGGCGTAGGTGGCGATGCCGACGGCCGGGATGGTGAGGCCGATGGTCGCGAGCGAGGAGCCCAGCGCCAGGTTGATGCTCTTCTGAAGATCGTTCTTGCGGGCCGCCGCGATGGCCGAGACACCTTCGGGCATCAGGATCAGGAGCGCGACCAGAAGCCCGGCGAAGGCCGGCGGCGCGCCGATCCTGGCGGCCACGGCATCGACCACGAGCGAGAACTTCTTGGCCAGCAGCACGACGGCCAGGAGCGAGACCAGGAGCATCCCCACGGTAAGCGCAAGCGCTCCGACCGACAGGTGCGCCTCCCCGCCCTCGCCCTTCGCCCGTTCATGAACGAAGTAATCCTTGTGCAGGACGGTCTGGGTGTAGAGAAACACCGCATAGAGCGCGAGCGTCACCACATCGACGAAGCCGAGCTGAACCGCCGAATAGACCGGGCCCGGCGTGGTGGTCGTGTAATTCGGCATGATCAGCGTGATGGTCGCGAGCGCGAACAGGACGCTGAGATAGACGTTGGCCCCGGAGAGCTGAAACCCCTGCTCACGATAGCGCAGGCCGCCGATAAAGATGCAGAGCCCGACGAGGCCGTTGCAGACGATCATGACGACGGCGAACACGGTGTCGCGCGCCAGTTCCGGCGCCGGCTTGTCGCCCAGCATGATCGTGGTGATCAGGGCCACCTCGATGATCGTCACCGAGAGCGTCAGCACCAGCGTGCCATAGGGCTCGCCAACCCGCTCGGCGATCACTTCGGCATGATGAACGGCGGCAAACACCGTGCCGAACAGGATGACCAGAAGGACGACGGCGAAGACGAGCCCGCCCAGCGAGAGCGTGAAGACGTAGCCCGTCGCACTGACGGCCGCGAACATCAGCACGGCCAGCGCCGGAAATATCCAGGCCGACCGGGGCATCGGATTATGCGCGCTCATCCACCGGCTCCAATTGTCAGTCGAGCAGTAGCAAGCCCGCAGATTCAATGCCAGTGCAGGAACGGCGCGACCGGCAGCACGGTCAGCAGCAGGAACAGCGGGATCAGCACGGCGCCGGCGCGCAGGAAATAACCGAAAAAGCTCGGCATCTCGACGCCGTTCTCGCTGGCGATGCTGGCGACCATGAAGTTCGGCGCATTGCCGATATAGGTGAGCGCCCCCATGTAGACCGCGCCCATGGAGATGGAGGCGAGCGTGCCCGAGAGCGTATGCATCAGCACCTGCGGGTCGCCGCCGGCGAGCTCGAAGAACAGCAGGTAGGTCGGCGCATTGTCGAGGAACGCCGACATCATGCCCGTGAACCAGAAATAGGCGACCTCGCGCGGCGTTCCGTCCGGTGCCGTGACGGCGGACAAAAGCCAGGCGAAGGCGCCGTGATGCCCGGCATCGAGCATGGCAATGCCCGGGATGATGGCGACAAAGATGCCCGCGAACAGCTTTGCGACTTCGCGGATCGGCTCCCAGGTGAAGCCGTTGGCCAGCCTGTGCTCCTCCGGCGTCAGCCACACCGACAGGGCGGCAATGGCGAGCAGCGCCGCATTGCGGGCGATGTCTTCCAGCTCCAGCTTCGTTCCGAGAATGTCGAAGGCTATGCCGGGCTTCCACATCGCGGAGGCCAGCAGGCTCGCGACGATCGCTGCGATCAGCACGAGGTTGATGAGGCCGCGAATCCGCAGCGGCTTCGCGGGGCCGGCGTCTCCCCGCACCGGCTCGCTACGGAAGCGCCAGACGTCGATGACGACGAAGATCGCCAGCAGCAATCCGGCAACGATCGCCGTCTGCAGCCAGATGGTCCGGGTGGTCCAGAAGAAGTCGACGCCATGCAGGAAGCCGACGAACAGCGGGGGATCGCCGAGCGGGCTCAGCGCACCGCCGACATTGGCGACCAGGATGATGAAGAAGACCACGACGTGGGCGTTGTGGCGCCGCGGCCGGTTGGCGCGGATCAGCGGACGGATCAGGATCATGGCGGCACCGGTGGTGCCGACGATGCTCGCCATGAGCGTGCCCAGCGCGAGGATGCCGGTATTGGCCGACGGCGTAGGCCTGATGTCGCCCGTGATGAGAATGCCCCCGGCCACGACATAGAGCGAGAACAGCAGCACGATGAAGCCGAGATATTCGGCAAGCATGGCATGGACGAGTGCGGCCAGCGTCGCCATGCCTCCTGCGAGCCAGACCAGCGAGCCGAGCGCCAGCAGCGACCAGGCCGCGGCGATCTTGCCGTAATGATGGTGCCAGAATTTCGCAAACAGCAGCGGCCCGAGCGCGATCGACAGCAGGAGGCCGGCAAAGGGCAGCGCATAGGGCCAGCGCATGGCCGCGCCGTCGAGCCCTGCCGCCGCCCATGCGGGCTGCGGCAACAGCGCGAGGATCGCTGCGACGGGCACGCCGCCGCGCAGCGTCACGAGCCGTCTAGGAAGCAATGAAGCGCTTTGCTGTTTCGACCGCACCGAAAGCATCAAGGTTGTCGTGTCCGCCGCCCGCAAAGCGAACGAACTGCTTCGGTTCATGCGCGAGCGCGAACAGACGCTCTCCGAACCCGATCGGAATGGCAAGGTCATTGGTGCCATGCATCACCAATAGCGGCACCGTGACGCGCGCAATCCGTTCGTCGGAGCGAAACTGATCGTGCATCAGGAGGCGAACGGGAGCGAAGCGGTACAGCGAGGCGGCGACATCGACCGCCGACGTGTATGGCGCCTCCAGGATCAGTCTGCGGACCGGATGTTCGGAGGCGATGGCGACCGCAACGCCCGTTCCGAGCGAAAAGCCCCAGGCGACGATTCGTTCCGCCGCGTAACGCGCCGTGGTGAAGGCGTAGGCGGCCGCGGCATCGCGCAGCAGGCCCTCTTCGCTCGGCGCGCCGGAGGAGCCGGCATAGCCGCGATAGGCCAAGGCGACGAGGCCGGTGCCGTCTGCCGTCATCGCCTTGAAACGGCTGACACAGCCGGCGAGAGAATCACCATTACCAGGGAAATACAGGATCACGGGACGGCCGGGCCTGGCCGGCACGTGCCAGACGACGACCTTCTCGCCATCGGACGTGGTCAGGACATGCTCTTCCGCCTCGGGCAGGCCTGCGGCATCCGGCGCGGTGCGACCGACCGGCGGGATCGGAAACAGCATCTCGCGCTGCCGGACATACAGCACGACGAGACCGGCGCAATAGACGGCCGCGAGCAGGATGGCGATCCACTTGACGATGGTCATGATGATGCGGCCGGTCTCCGGCTCAGGGCTTGCGCCGGCTCCGCAGCAATTTCATGACGTCGAGCCGGATGCTCGCGGGAACGTCGCGGCAACCGCACGCCGCCGCATGCGCGGCGTGCCATTTGACGCGCTGCTCGCGCGTCGCCTTGGGCGGCATGCGATGGGACCGGTGCCATTCCTTGTTGATGGCCACGGTCCCACTTCCTTCGCGCGCTACATCGCCTTGACGATGTTCTCGGTGACCTTCTTGGCGTCGCCGAGCAGCATCATGGTGTTGTCGCGATAGAACAGCGGATTGTCGATGCCGGCATAGCCCGAGGCGAGCGAGCGCTTGATGAACATCACGGTGCCGGCCTTCCAGACCTGGAGCACCGGCATGCCGTAGATCGGCGAGGTCTTGTCCTCTTCCGCGGCCGGGTTGGTGACGTCGTTGGCGCCGATCACGAAGGCGATGTCGGCCTGCGCGAATTCGGAGTTGATGTCCTCGAGCTCGAACACCTCGTCATAGGGCACGTTGGCTTCGGCCAGCAGCACGTTCATGTGGCCGGGCATGCGACCGGCGACGGGGTGAATGGCGTACTTCACCTCGACGCCTTCCTTCTTCAGCATGTCGGCCATTTCGCGCAGCGCGTGCTGGGCCTGCGCCACCGCCATGCCGTAGCCCGGCACGATGATGACCTTGGAGGCATTCTTCATGATGAAGGCCGCATCGTCCGCCGAGCCGAGCTTGGCGGGCTTCTGCTCGCCCGTACCGCCGCCGGCCGCGGCGGTCTCGCCACCGAAACCGCCGAGGATGACCGAGATGAAGGACCGGTTCATCGCGTGGCACATGATGTAGGACAGGATCGCGCCCGAGGAGCCGACCAGCGCGCCGGTGATGATCAGCGCGGAGTTGCCGAGGGTGAAGCCGATGCCGGCCGCGGCCCAGCCGGAGTAGGAGTTCAGCATCGAGATCACGACCGGCATGTCGGCGCCGCCGATCGGGATGATCATGAGCACGCCGAGCGCCAGCGCCAGGATGACGATCATCCAGAAGTCGAACGCGCTGCCGGTCAGGACGAGACCGACGATGAAGAACACCAGCGCCACGGCGAGCGCGATGTTGATGATGTGGCGGAACGGCAGGATGATCGGTGCGCCGCTCATCCGCGCGGACAGCTTGAGGAACGCGATCACCGAACCGGTGAAGGTCAGCGCACCGATGGCGACGCCGAGCGACATTTCGACCAGGCTCTGCGCATGGATGTTCCCGGGCGTGCCGATGTCGAAGGCCTCGGGCGCGTAGAACGCGCCGGCGGCAACCAGCACCGCGGCCATGCCGACCAGCGAGTGAAAGGCAGCGACCAGTTCCGGCATCGAGGTCATCGGCACGCGGCGCGCGATGACCGCGCCGATGGCGCCGCCGATGGCGATGCCGACGATGACGAGCACCCAGGCCAGGCCGTCAGCCGGCGGATGGTTGGCGAGCGTGGTGGCGACCGCGATCGCCATGCCGATCATGCCGAACAAATTGCCCTGTCGCGAAGAGGCCGGGCTCGACAATCCCCGCAGCGACAGGATGAACAGCACCCCCGCTACGAGATACAAGAATGCAGAGAGATTGGCGTTCATCTCAGGTCCCCATTGATCCCTTCAGCCCGAGGTGGCCGCTTACTTCGACTTCTTCTTGTACATCGCCAGCATGCGCTGGGTGACAAGGAAGCCGCCGAAGATGTTCACGCAGGCGAAGATCAGCGCCACGAAGCCGAAGGCGCGGGCCCAGCCCGAGCCGCTCGAGACGTTCGCGACGCCGCCGGCGAGCAGCGCGCCGACCACGATCACCGAGGAGATCGCGTTGGTCACGCTCATCAGCGGCGTATGCAATGCCGGTGTCACCGACCACACCACGAAATAGCCGACGAAGACGGCGAGAACGAAAATCGACAGCCGGAAGACGAAGGGGTCGACGACCTGTGCAACATGCTCCATGGCGGCTCTCCTTAAGCTTTCGGCTGGAAGTTCGGGTGGATAACGGCGCCGTCCTTGGTGAGCGCAGTCGCCTTCACGAGTTCGTCGTCCCAGTTCACGGCAAGTGCCTTGCTAGCCTTGTCGATCATGGTCTCGATGAAATTGAACAGGTTACGCGCGTAGAGGCTGGAGGCCGAGGCCGCGACACGGCCTGCGACATTGGTGTAGCCGACGATCTTGATGCCATCGAGGTCGACGACCTCGCCGGCCTTGGCCCCTTCGACATTGCCGCCGCGCTCGACGGCGAGATCGACCAGCACCGAGCCGGGCTTCATCGACTTGACCATCTCGGCCGAGACCAGCTTGGGCGCCGGCCGGCCCGGAATCAGCGCCGTGGTGATCACGATGTCCTGCTTCTTGATGTGCTCGGCGGTGAGCGCGGCCTGCTTGGCCTGGTATTCCTTGGACATTTCCTTGGCGTAGCCGCCGGCGGTCTGCGCGTTCTTGAACTCCTCGTCTTCGACGGCGAGGAATTTTGCGCCAAGCGATTCGACCTGCTCTTTCGTCGCGGGCCGCACGTCGGTCGCGGTGACGATGGCGCCGAGACGGCGCGCGGTCGCGATCGCCTGAAGACCGGCGACGCCGACGCCCATCACGAACACCTTGGCGGCGGGCACGGTGCCGGCCGCGGTCATCATCATCGGGAAGGCGCGGCCGAAGGCTTCGGCGCCCTCGATCACGGCACGGTAGCCGGCGAGGTTGGCCTGCGAGGACAGCACGTCCATCACCTGCGCGCGCGTGATGCGCGGCATCAATTCCATCGCGAAGGCGGAAACGCCGGCATCGGCCATCGCCTTCAGCGCGGCATCGTTACCGTAGGGATCCATGATGGCGATGACGAGCGCTCCGCGCTTGTACTGCGCAAGCTCCGACGCCTCGGGGCGCTTCACCTTGATGATGACGTCGGCGTCCTTCAGCGCATCGGCGCTGACGGTGGCGCCGACCGCGGTGAACTCGGAATCCGGCAGCCCCGATTTGAGGCCGGCGCCCGGCTCGACGGCGATCTCGGCGCCGAGCGCTTTGAACTTCTTCACCGTATCAGGCGAAGCGGCAACGCGCGGCTCCGACGGATCGATTTCCTTGGCAACGGCGATCTTCATAGGCCCTCCGGCGACGCGGGCAAAAGCGCGCACGCGAACTTAGCGTTACTCCCGCAACGTTGGATACCGGTTTTTCAATCCGGCTTGGATGCAAATTTTATGGGCACCGACGACGCTGGCGGTGCGGCAGTCGATGGATCAGGTGAGGAAGATCGCCATCAGGATCACGATGAGCGCGACCGAGGCCGTGCCGTATTTCACCAGCTTGATGAAGCCCTCATAGGTCTGCTCGTGGGCAACGTAGTCGTTGCCGTCGGCAGTGGTGTACGCCACTTCGCTATGGTCAGCCATGGATTGTCCCCAGTCGAAAGCCGAATTCCCGGCTGGCAATAGCGCAAACCGCCGGGCAGGGCAACGGCAGGCAGGCGGGGTTTTCCCGCAAATCAGGTCATTTGGAATTCCGATTGTCGCGAATCCAGCGCGTCAGGCTCTGCTCGCTGACTTCGCCGGCGGCGAGGGAGAGGACGATGGCTGTTGCTTCCGCGGGATCGGGATTGAGGGCCACGCCGTTCTTGTGAAGAAAGACCATCATCGCCATGAAGGCGATGCGCTTGTTCCCGTCCACGAATGCGTGATTCCTTGCGAGCCCGAATGCGTAGGCTGCGGCGAGTTCATCGAGCGAAGCCTGCTCGTAACGCCATTTGTTGATCGGCCGCTCCACCAGCGCCGAGCGCAACATCCCTTCGTCGCGCAATCCCGGCGCACCGCCGAAACGGCGGAGTTGCCTGCTATGAATAGCGACAGCCTGTTCGTAGGTGATCCAAAGCGGCTCTTCAGGCTCGCTCATTCTGAGTGAGCCGACTACTTTGCGAGCGCGGCAAGCGTATCGCGATACTTGTCCATGACCTCGTCGGCGATTTCCATCGTCCGCTCGAAATCGGGATCATATGGCAGCGCCTGAAAACCCCCGCCGGGCAATTCCACGATGTGAAGTTGCTGGCCGCGCTTGAGGTCGAGCCGCTGCATCAGCTCGCGCGGCAACAACAGCCCGTCCGAATTGCCGATCTTCTTGATCTCGATCTTCATGATCTTGCTCGCGAAAGAAGTGTTATACACCTGTATAACATCCCAGCATGGGTCGTTCAACAAATGTTTTACAGCTCCCTGCCCGCGATCCAGCGTGAGGACAGCGCCCGGCGCTGGACGACCGGCCATCCGAACGAGCGGCGCACCTCGTCAACGGCCTCCTCGCCCGCCTCGGTAAATCGCACCATGCGCGGATGCGTGCCGGGACCGACCGCGACGGAATGGTCGCCGGCCAGGAAACCATGGGTCATGTGGAACCCCAATGCACGATAGACCTCGAACTGCTCCTCCGAGAAGAACTGATCGCCGGTGGTCTCGTGGGGGAAGGTGTCGTTACGTCGCGCGTAGTCGCGGATGTAGTCGTTCTCGTCGCGGGAGAGCGAGGACTTGATATAGACGAGATAGCCCTTGTCATCGCCGCCATAGTCGATGATGCCGATCGCCACGTGAACATGGTCCTCCGCGGCCTCGTCCGATGCATCAGGGGATGCTTGTGCGGACTTCCCGGCATTTTCCGCCATGATGGCGCGCGTGCGGTCGCGGATCGGCGTCCAGGGCAGATCGATCCGGACGCCGAGATCGATGCGCGCATAGCGCTGGAGCTTCATCAGCGAGGAGAAATTCATCGGCGCGTCGGCTTCCGCGTCGACCGCGACGATCACCTTGCAGCGCCGGCGGAGCAGCTCGTAGACGCCGAGATTTTCGATGTGGCCGCCGTCGGTGAGATAGACGCCGTCACTGTTCTCGTAGAGACGGCCCGAGATTTCCGACCACAGGAACAGCGGCGTGGAGCGGCGCTGCGGCCGGGCAGTGGCCCCGACATAGCGCGGGTTGCTCAGCCAGTAGCCCAGCCGCACGTTCAACAGCGCCAGCGTCGGCGTCAGCGCCCTGATCGAGTTCGAGCCCATGTTCGACGACGCGGCCGCCCCCGAGATCGCCATGGCGGTGGCGAGGTCGAGGCTTTGCTCCAGACGCTCGACCGCCGGGGTCCTGGCGTAGCGCGTCGCTTCGCTGCCGACATAGAGCGGCGAGAAGACGAAGAAGTCCGCATTGCGGCCGCGCCGGTTGGCGAAGTCCGACCCCTGGATGTTGAGCGCCGTGTTGATGAGATGATAGGGCGCCCGCAGCTTCGGCGCGGCCGGCCCACCGTTCGTCGTGGCACCGTCGTCCGCGACCGCGAAGAGCTCGCTCAACTTCATGCGATCGAGCGGCTTGAGATCGCGCCCCTGGTCGAGGCTCGCCTCGGCGCGCGCGATATTGCCGTCGGCCGAGCGGCCGGGGTCGAACAGGAAAGCCTTGCTCAGCCGATCGCGGTACAAGCGATGCAGCGAATTGGCATTCGGCGTCAGCGACCAGGAGATCGCAAACAGCAACATGCCGACGAGCGTGTACAGGATCACCACGGGCAGGCTGTGCGCGTAGCCGGAGCCTCGATCCGTCCAATCGAATTGTCTTGCGACATTGCCCGCGGCAAATACGAGCCAGGCCGGAACGTGGGATACCGGCGTCAACCAGTCCGTCGCCGCCGTCGTTGCGGCGGGCCTTGGCGTGATCTCGGCCGTGAAGGTGCCGGCGGCAGCGTCAAACTCGATCTTGCCCGACAGGTTTCCCGACGCGGGCACGGTCGATTTGTTGGCGGCGAGACAGCCTTTCTGCGCAATTGCGGTCAGGGGTGCCTGACATTTTTCGATCGGATCGTTGGCGATGCCCCAATAGGACAGATAGAGATAGGCGACCCAGATGATCAGCGGCAGCGCCAATCCCGCGATCCACAGCGCGATCTTGGCGATGATCGCGAGCACCAGCGAGCCCCATTGCGAAGATACGCTGTTGCCCTTCAGGAATTCGGCGAACTGCTGCCTGAAGGCAGTGACGAATATGCCGATCGGCGCGGCAATCGCGGCGAGCGATTTGATCCAGGTGACGGCGACGCCGCCGACCGGCCCGCCGATCGTGTTGCTGTCGACGACATCGAACATCTGCGACAGCATGAAGGGCTGGAACTCGAAGAACGCGATCACGGCAAGCAGCACCAGGAAGGTCGCGCCGGCGGTCGGCCAATGCGAGCGAAACTCCTGGCGTTTCTCGGGGCTTGCAAACGACTGCTTGAGCGCCCAGCCGAAGAACAGGGCGACGCCGATGATCGCCGTTGCCAGCGTCAGCGCGAAATTCCTGATCTGAAGGATGCGGGCGAAGTCGCACGCGATGCCGAGCAGGAACGCGATGCCCGCGGCATAGGTCAGGAAGACGGTTGGGCCGATGCCCCGCTCCGCCCGTGAGCGCAGATAGGCAATTCCGCCGCAGGCAAGCAGCGCCAGCGCGACGATCGCGCCGATCGCGGTGAAGCCGAAACGGTCCGCGATCCAGCCGAAATGGTGCAGCTCGCATTGCGGCGAAGCGCCGTCGGCAAGATCGACACCGAAGAAGTTCGCGACGGTCAGGCAGCTCCGCAGCGGCGTCGACCAGATGGTGACGGCGGCGAGCAGCAGCACGGCCGGCAGCGTCAGCCCGATATTGGCGATCAGTCCGCGCGCCACGATTGCAATCCCGGTCAGGAGATCGCGGAAGCCGGCCGGAACCAGGTAGTTGGAATAATTCCTGATGTGCCCGACCGAGGGCGTATCGCTGATCTCGCTGGCGGTCACGGTGTCCCCGGCCGGCCGCTCGCCGAATACGAAACGCCCTGTCACCGTCATGGTCGTGCTGAGCGAGGTGCCGATGTAGCCGCCGCCCGATACGGTGGAGAGATAATCGATCCGCCTGATCAGATCGTGGTGGTTCAGCGCCTGGAGCACGCCGAGACACATGGCCGAGGAGCGGATGCCGCCGCCGGACAAGGCGAGCCCGACGACGTCGAGCATCTGGCAGGCGACGATGCCGTCGGGATCGAGTTGCCGGGCTTCCTCGCGGCGCGTGTTGATGGCCTCGATCTCGTCGCGAACGATCTGCTGATGCTTCTCGCACCAGGGCGTTTCCTCCTCGAAGGCTGCGGCGTTCCGCGCCGCTCCAGGTCGCGGGACCTGTCCCTGATCGGGCATGCGAGCCTCCCCCGAGCAATAAAAAGCAATCGGCAATCAGCGGTTGAAAAAGTAAATCAAGTATCTACAGGATTAGTCTTGCCTCTGGTTCGAACGTTCAATGCCGGCGAGCAGGATCTCGAGGCCGGTCTCGAACGTCGCGTCAAAATGCGCAGGCTGAAAATACGGCGCAGCGGCCGCAAGATGCTTGAAGTTCGCGGCGATCGTTTCGTCCGGGACCGGTTCGGCCGAGGAAGGACCGCGGGCGTAGCCCGCCGTCTCATCAAGCGCGGCACCCGTGAGGTAATAGCCGAGTTCCCGGAAATAGATGGCCGCCTCGCGGTCGGAAAAGCCGGCGTCGCGCAGGATGCCGATGATGCCGTCGATATAGGCGACACCGGCAGCCGTGTTGAGCCGATGCACCGCGAAGAACGGGAAGAACGCAGGGTGCTTCAGCGCCATGGCGCGGAAGCCGTGGGCGGCTCGGCGCAGGCGCTCGCGCCAGTCCCATTGCGGCTCCATCGCAACCTGCGCCTCCGCAAGCATCAGGTCTACAAGCGCATCCATCAGGTGCGCCTTGCTCGGGAAGTGATGATAGATGCTCATGGCCTCGCAGCCGAGCTCCTCGCCGAGCCTGCGCGTCGAGAATTGGGCCAACCCGTCGCGATCGACCAGCGCCATCGCGACGGCCGCAATCCGCTCGCGCGACAGTCCTCGGCCCCCGTGGCCCGCGGCGCGGCGCTTGCGCGGCGCAGGCGGAGCTTTCCGGCGCGCTTTGGCTTTCTTGATCATGACGTCCGAATCGAACCCGCTTGCAACCTTACACCGAAAGGCTGTATTGTGAAGCAAAGCTTACAGTGTAAGGTTGGAGCTGAGGCGATGTCTGCGATTGACCTGTTCAGCCTGCTGGTGCCCGCGACCTATCTCGTGATGCTCGGAATCGAGCGTCTGATCCCGGCGCGGAAATTCCCGGATATTCCCTATTGGCGGCTCAGGGGCTTCTGCTTCCTGACCGTGCAGGGCCTGCTTGCCACGTTGACCCCATTACTGATCCCGGAAGCCTGGCTGGAGCGGCACAGGCTGATGGACCTCACCGGCCTTGGCGTCGCCGGCGGCGCGGTGCTCGGTTATGCCGTGCTCTCGCTCGTCAATTACGGCTGGCACCGCAGCGCCCACACCTTCCCCCTGATGTGGCGACTATTCCACCAGATCCATCACAGCCCGCAGCGCATGGACATGTCGGGCGCGGCGCTGTTCCATCCGCTGGAGACGATCGCATTCTTTGCGATCGCATCCGTGGTCACGACGCTGGTGCTCGGGCTCGATCCGGTCGCAGCCGCCGCGACCGGCTACATCGCCGCCTTCTACGGGTACTTCCAGCATATGAATGTGCGCACGCCGCAATGGCTCGGCTTCATCATCCAGCGGCCGGAGGCGCATTGCATCCATCACCAGCGTGACGTGCACGCCTTCAACTATGGCGACCTGCCGATCTGGGACATGCTGCTCGGCACCTTTCGCAATCCTGCGAGCTTCGAGGGCGCGGTCGGCTTCGACAAGCCGGCGACCGACCGGTTTGGCGCGATGCTCGCCTTCGCCGACGTGAACGAACCTGCGGCCGGGCAGAATAGCCTCGGCCGCAGGGCCAACCCGACCAGCTAGCGCGAAGCGTCCGCGCCGCTCAGCCCATCGCCTCCAGCTCGTCGATCATGCCGGCAATGACGCTGAGGCCGCCGTCCCAGAATTTGGGATCCTTGGCATCGAGCCCGAACGGCCGCAGCAGCTCGGAGTAGTGCTTGGTGCCGCCGGCGGCGAGCATGTCGAGATAGCGCTCGGCAAAGCCCTCGGCCGCGTTCTCGTAGACCGCGTAGAGCGAGTTCACGAGGCAGTCGCCGAAGGCATAGGCATAAACGTAGAACGGCGAATGGATGAAGTGCGGGATGTACATCCAGTAGTTCTCGTAGCCGGCCTTGATCTCGATCGCCGGCCCCAGGCTCTCGCCCTGCACCGACAGCCAGATCTCGCCGAGCCGCGTCGCGGTGAGCTCGCCGTTCTTGCGCTCGGTGTGGACCGCGCGCTCGAAGGAATAGAAGGCGATCTGCCGGACCACGGTGTTGATCATGTCCTCCACCTTGCCGGCGAGCAGCGCCTGGCGCTGCTTGGCGCTCTTGGTCTGTGCCAGGAGCCGCCTGAAGGTGAGCATCTCGCCGAACACGCTCGCGGTCTCCGCCAGCGTCAGCGGCGTCGGCGCCATCAGCGCGCCGTTCTTGGCCGCCAGCACCTGATGCACGCCGTGGCCGAGCTCATGGGCGAGCGTCATCACGTCGCGCGGCTTGCCCTGGTAGTTCATCAGCACATAGGGGTGCGCCGACGGCGTGGTGGGATGCGAGAACGCGCCCGGCGCCTTGCCCGGACGCACCGGCGCGTCGATCCAGCGGTCGGTGAAGAAGCGCTCGGCGATGTCGGCCATTTTGGGCGAGAAGCCACGATAGGCCGTCAGCACCATGTTGCGGGCATCAGGCCAGCCGATGACGTCGGTCGCCGCAAACGGCAGCGGCGCGTTGCGGTCCCAATAGGCAAGCCGCTTCTTGCCGAACCACTTCGCCTTCAGCGCGTAATAGCGATGCGACAGCCTTGGATAGGCCGCGCGCACCGAGGCGACCAGCGCATCCACCACCTCGCGCTCGACGCGGTTGTTGAGGTGGCGGGAATCCGCGACGTCCTTGAAGCCGCGCCAGCGGTCGGAGATGTCCTTGTCCTTGGCCAGCGTGTTGGTGATCAGTGCGAAGGTGCGCTCATTTGCCTTGAAGGTCTTCGCCAGCGCCTCTGCCGCGCTCTTGCGCTTGGCGCCGTCGCGGTCCTGCAACAAATTGAGCGTCGGCTCGATCGCGAGCTCCTTAGGCCCGACCTTGAAGCGCAGGCTGGAGATGGTCTGGTCGAACAGCCGGTTGAAGGCGGAATAACCCGTCTGCGCCTTCTCCAGGAAAAGCTGCTCGAGCTTGTCGTCGAGCTGATAGGGCTTCTCCTTGCGCAGATCCTCGATCCAGGGACGGTAATACGCCAGCTCCGGCGCCTGCATCGCGCGGGTCAACAAATCGTCATCGACACGATTGAGCTCGAGCGCGAAGAACAGAAGATGGGTGGACGCCGCCGTCAGCCGTTCGGAGACATCGCCGTAAAACTTTGAAATCTTGGGATCAACGCTGTCGCCGGCATGGACGAGGCCGGCATAGGAGCCGAGACGGCCGGCGAGATCGTCGATCGCCTCATAGCGTCGCACCGCCTCGGCGAGCCATTTTCCGCCATCTTCGTTTGCTGTCCCTGTCGCGAGCTTGCCCTTGTAGTCGGTCTCGAACGCGACGCAATCGGCATCCATCCTTTCGAGATCGCGCGCCACTTCCGGCGCGTCGATCCCGGAATAGAGATCGGCGAGGTTCCATTCAGGAAGCCTGCCGGCCTTGCTCGCAGGCTTGGCGGGTGAAGATTTGGCGAGTGAAGACTTGGCGAGTGAAGATTTGGAGGGCTTTGCCTTGACGATGGATTTCTTGGCGGCGGATTTCCTGGTGCTCGGCTTGCGGAGAGCGGGTTTGCTGGGAGCGGGCTTCTTCAAGGCAGATTTGGAGCGCGAAGTCATTCTGTGGGAAACCTGTGTTCAACAAGCGCGACGGCGGGCGGGGGCATCAAGGTTTAAGAGTGCGTTAATCGGCTTCGGCCAGAGTGCCCCGATTCGAGACAGATAGTAGTAGCGTGCGGGGAACACCATGGCTGCCAGTATTTTGATCGCCGACGACGACGCTGTAGCCCGCCGGCTGATCGAGAACATGGTGCAGAAATGCGGCTATGAGACGGTCGTCGTGGACTCCGGCGACGCCGCGATCGCCGCCCTCACCGCCCCCGATGCACCTGCTATCGACGGCGTCATCCTCGACCTCGTGATGCCCGGCCTCGACGGCATGGGCGTGCTGGCGAAGATCCGCGAAGCCGGCCTCAGCGTGCCCGTCATCGTGCAGACCGCCCATGGCGGCATCGACAACGTGATCTCGGCGATGCGCGCAGGTGCTGCCGATTTCGTGGTCAAGCCGGTCGGCATGGAGCGGCTCCAGGTCTCGCTTCGCAACGCGCTCAACGCCTCCGCGCTCAAGGGCGAATTGCAGCGCATCCGTCACAGCCGCGAGGGCCGGCTGACCTTCTCCGACATCATCACCCGCGCGGAAGCAATGGCGGGCGTCATGCGCACCGCGCAGAAGGCGGCGAACTCCTCGATCCCCGTGCTGATCGAGGGCGAGTCCGGCGTCGGCAAGGAGATGTTCGCACGCGCTATCCATGGCAGCGGCGAGCGCAAGGCCAAGCCGTTCGTCGCGGTCAATTGCGGCGCGATCCCCGACAACCTCGTCGAGTCCATCCTGTTCGGCCATGAGAAGGGCGCCTTCACCGGCGCCACCGAACGCCACACCGGCAAGTTCGTCGAGGCCCATGGCGGCACGCTATTTCTGGACGAGGTCAGCGAGCTGCCGCTTGCCGCGCAGGTCAAGCTGCTCCGCGCGCTGCAGGAAGGCGCGGTCGAGGCCGTCGGCGGCCGCAAGCCGGTGAAGGTCGACGTCCGCATCATCTCGGCAACCAACCGCAGGCTGCTGGAACGGGTGAAGCAGGGCCATTTCCGCGAAGACCTGTTCTATCGCCTGCACGTGCTGCCGCTGACGATCCCCTCGCTGCGGACCCGGCGCGAGGACATCCCGCATCTGCTCCGGCATTTCCTGGCGCGCTTTGCCGCCGAGGAGAACCGCCACATCACCGGCATCAGCGGCGAGGCCGTGGCGCACCTCGCCCAGCTCGACTGGCCCGGCAACATCCGCCAGCTCGAAAACGCGGTCTACCGCGCGGTGGTGATGAGCGAGGGCGACCAGCTTGACCTTGCCGACTTCCCCCTGCTCACCTCGCAGCCGCATCCCGCGACCGACATCCCGACGGCGCCGCTGATGCTCGAGCCGATCGCGGCGCCTTCGGTCGTGTCGTCGGGTAGCGAAATACCGATTGCACCGCTCCCCTCGGTGGGAACTCTTCCCATGCTGACCGCGACCGGCGACGTCCGCCCGCTGGAGGACATGGAGAACGAGATCATCCGCTTCGCGATCTCGCATTATCGCGGGCAGATGTCCGAGGTCGCCCGCCGCCTCAAAATCGGCCGGTCCACGCTCTACCGAAAACTCGACGAGGCCGGGGTTCCCGGACATGGCGGGAAAAGCGGCGAGGAGACGCACTGAGCCTGATGCGAACGGAGGTTCGCGCGACGGCAGGGTGACGCTGTAAGCCGTTCGCATGACGACAGAATTCGACTGCGATTTGAACCGTGACTTGGAAGTGACAGACAGAGGGAAAAGCGTGTGGCCAAGGCCCACAATCCGTTGCCAAGAGGCTCCCTTGAAGTCAGTTTGTCGTGAGTTGTCCCGGGTAGCGCTGGCTGCAAATCCGGGGCCTGTATATCGTCTGCGTATGAATCGTTGCGTGCAGGCGTGCAACTTTCCAGAGGCCGGCGCGGTTTAGCCGAAACTCAATTAGGCGATAACGAAGCTGTTCCACGAGGGACAGTTCACCCGAGGGGTGCGACACAATGCGTGACTGTTTGAACCACCGTGCAGGCTTTGACCGTGTCTTGATGACGGTTGCGGCAACCTTCCTCACGGTGTCGGCCAGCTCAGCCCTGGCGCAGGATCAGGTGCGCAGCAGCGCCGCCGAACTGGCGATCGAAGCCGCGATCCCGCGTCCCGAGCCCGCCAACGTCCCGCCCCCGACCGCGTCCGACATCAAGCTCGACACCACCGCCACGGTCCAGGATTCCGCGAAGGAGCCGGCCAAGGAAGCTGCGAAGGCCGAAGCCGCACCTGCGCCCGACAAGGTCGGGACCAAGCCTGCCGACGTCGCCACCACGCCCGCCAGCGAGGCGCCGAAGAGCGAACCTGCCAAATCCGAAGCTGCCAAGAGCGAGCCTGCCAAGACCGAGCCGGCCAAGGCCGACACTGCGACGGCCCCCGCCGCCGCAGCGACTCCGGCCGAGCCGCCGAAGGACGTCGCCAAGGAGCAGCCGGCCTCCGAGCCCGTGAAGGCCGCGAGCGCCGTTCCCGCCGCCGACCAGCCGGTCGCGGACAGGCTCAAGGACATCATCGGCGCCAAGACCTCGCGCCATTTCGACCGGAAGAACGAGCGCGCCGCCATCGAAAAGTTCTACGGTGCGCGCGACTTCGCCCCGGTCTGGACCCAGGGCGGCAGCCTGACCGCCGCGGCCAAGGGCGTGATCGCGCGGCTGAAGGATGCGGCCTCCGACGGCCTCAATCCGGCCGACTATCCGGTGCCGGATTTCGCCGCCGCCACGAACCCCGATGCGCTCGCCGACGCCGAGCTCAAGCTCACCGCCAGCATGTTCGACTATGCGCGCCAGGCGCAGAGCGGCCGCATGCACTGGTCGCAGGTCAGCGCCGACATCCTCTATCCCGAGCACCCGGTCGACCCGAGCGAGGTGCTCACCAAGGTCACGACCGCGGCTGACGCTTCCGCGGCGCTCGACAGCTACAACCCGCCGCAGAAGCTCTACAAGGAACTGAAGGCCAAGCTCGCGGAGCTCCGCGGCCAGGGCAACGGCCCGGTGGTCGAGGTCGCCGATGGCCCGGCGCTGAAATATACCCCCGCCGGCAAGAAGCAGGCTGAGGTCGTCGTTGAGGATCCGCGCGTGCCGCAGCTCCGCGCCAAGCTCGGCATCACCGAGAATGCCAGCGACACCCGCTATGACGCCACGGTCGCCGAAGCCGTGCGAAAATTCCAGAACAGCGCCGAGCTCAAGGCGACCGGCGTCCTCGACGACAAGACGGTCAAGGCGATCAACACGCCGAAGCGTGACAGGCAGATCGACACGGTATTGGTGAACATGGAGCGCTGGCGCTGGCTGCCGCGCGACCTCGGCGTGCCCTCGCTGGGCGATGCCTATGTCATCCTCAACATTCCCGACTACACGCTGAAGGTGATGCAGCGCGGCCAGCAGGTCTGGACCACCCGCGTCGTCACCGGCAAGCCGGGCCAGCATGCGACGCCCCTGCTCACCGAAACGATGAAGTACATCACGGTCAACCCGACCTGGAACGTGCCGCCGTCGATCGTCTACAACGAATACCTGCCGGCGCTTCAGCAGGACCCGACCGTGCTTCAGCGCATGGGCCTCAAGCTCGAGCAGAACCGCGACGGTTCGGTGCACATCTCGCAGCCGCCCGGTGAAGCCAACGCGCTCGGCCGCATCCGCTTCAACTTCCCGAACAAGTTCCTGGTCTATCAGCACGACACGCCGGACAAGAACCTGTTCGCCCGGGACGAGCGCGCCTTCAGCCACGGCTGCATGCGCGTGCAGAACCCGGATCAGTACGCCTCCGTGCTGCTCAACATCGCCATGCCGAACGAGAAGTACACGCCGGAGCGCGTGCGCAGCATGTACGGCAAGAGCGAGATCGACCTGAAATTCCCGACGCCGATCCCGGTCAACATCACCTACCAGACCGCGTTCGTGGACGATGCCGGCAAGCTGCAATTCCGCAAGGACGTCTATGGCCGCGACGCGACCATGATCAACATCCTGAAGAACAGCCGCGGCAAGGACCTCGAGAACATCGTCGCCCACTCGCAGCCGAGCTATTCGCGCCCGGCGACGACGCTGCCCTCGGGCGTGGCGGTGGCCAACAATGGCGGCGGCTTCGGCTCGTCCGGTCCGAACTTCTTCGAGCGGCTGTTCGGGGCGCCGACCCCGCCGCCGGCTCCAGTGGGCCGTAGGCCGCAGCGGGTGTTCACCCGCTGAGCCCGGTCCGGCCTCTTGTTTCCTAAAATTATGCAATGAAATCAGCGACCCCGTCCCCTGGATGGGGTCGCTTAACGTTAACCACTCCCCCACTTGGCCTCCGGCAGCGGGCGTTTTTTTGCCACACTCAACCGGTTAGGTTTGTATTCTGACTTGGTTTGGGCGCGGGAAGGTCAACCTCGAATTAACCTTCTCGCTTTAAGAAAGCGTTCATCCTCTTTCGCGCGCTAACGGGGTTGGCGGGAGATTTTGAACGCTCGTCGACTGGGTGGGCTCATACGTGCTGTCTGGACTCGCACGCCAATTCGCTGTGCTGTCGTCGTCCCATGCGGGAGTGAAGGCCGGATCCCGGATCGGCCTCGCTGCCGTGTGGCTGCTTGCTGCCGCGGGTTCGGTCCATAACGCCGCCGCGCTGAACGAGACCAAGACGCTCTCCTTCCACCACACCCATTCCGGCGAAGACCTCACCGTTACCTTCAAGCGCGACGGCCGCTACGACGAGGCGTCGCTGAAGCAGCTCAACCACTTCCTCCGCGACTGGCGCACCCAGGACGAGACGGTCATGGACCGTCACCTGTTCGACATCCTCTGGGAAGTCTATCGCGACGTCGACGGCAAGCAGCCGATCCAGATCATCTCCTCCTACCGCTCCCCCGCCACCAACGCGATGCTCCGCCGCCGCTCCTCCGGCGTGGCGCGCTTCAGCCAGCACATGCTGGGGCATGCGATGGACTTCTACATTCCGGGCGTGCCGCTGGAGCAGATCCGCTTCGCCGGCCTGCGCCTCCAGCGCGGCGGCGTCGGCTTCTACCCGACCTCCGGCTCGCCCTTCGTGCATCTGGACACCGGCAGCATCCGGCACTGGCCGCGCATGACGCATGACCAGCTCGCCCGCGTGTTCCCGGACGGAAAGACGGTACATCTGCCGACCGACGGCACGCCGCTGAAGGGCTATGAGCTCGCCAAGGCCGAGATCGAGCGCCGCGGCAACGGTGACGATTCCGGCAGCAAGCCGAACTTCTTCGCCGCCCTGTTCAAGAGCAAGTCGGCCCCGACCGCCGCCACCAGCGACGAGGACGACGAGGGCGCACCTGCCCCGGCCGCCAAGCCCGTGGCGCCCACCGTGGTCGCCGCCGCGGCCAAGCCGGCCGATCCGGTGCCGACGCCGCGCGCCAAGCCGCAGATCGCCGCCACGCTCCAGCTCGCCTCGGCCGATGCGCAGATCGTTGCGCCACCCAAGCTGAAGCCCGTGGCCGACAAGCCGGCCGCCGGCAAACCTGAAACCCCGGCCGACATCATCAATGCCCGCGGCTTCTGGGACATCCCGGCTACGCCACAGCAGGCGACACCGGCGCAGGTCGCCGCGTTGAAGGCCCGCCAGGCGCTTGCCGCCGCGACCGATCCGCAGCCGACCGCGAGCGTCTCCAACGCAACTCTTCAGGCGCTGGCTTACGCGCCGGCCGCCTCCCCGGTCGACCGTACCAACGTCGTCGCCGCTTCCGCGCCGATCCCGCGCTCGGCCCGTCCCGCCGCGTCCCGCAACGTCGCTCAGGCAACCGAGATCAACACGGTGGTCGGCAAGAGCATCGACGGCATGGTGGCAACCGCGACCCGGCTCTCCGCGGCCAAGGGCGAGAGCATCTGGCTCAAGATCGTCATGCTGTCGCCGAGCGCCAGCCGCGCGATGTCGGTGACGCTGATGGGCGAGCTCGATATGGCCGCGATGCGCGGCTATTTCGTCAAGCCGCAGGCCGTGATCGCGATGGGCTTCACCGACGATCCGATGCAGGGCCTGTCCTGCGACAGCTTCTCCGGCAGCGCCACCGCGAAGCTCGAGACGAGGTCCTTCGTCGTGCGCACCGCCGCGTTGCGCTGAGGCCGATAACCTCCGTCGTTTCCAGGAATTCAGTCTCGTAGCCCGGATGGAGCGCAGCGCAATCCGGGAACGGCGCCGCGTGGCGAGACATCCCGGATTTCGCTGCGCTCCATCCGGGCTACAGTCAACTCCTGGCTTTCGCCAGGACGACGACGCTATTTCCGATCCCGCCGGTCCAAATGATAGCGCAGCGCCAGCGACAGGCAGATCGACAGCGGCTGCCTTGGCAGCGCGCCGGATACGGGCAACAGCAACGCCCTCGTCTGCCGGTATTCGAACTGATCGGGAAAGCGCTCGCGGAAGGTGTCGACCAGTGTCGTCTTGCAGTTGAACAGAATGGCCGGCTGCTCGGCGCCCTTCACGCGCCCGAGCCGAATCGTAGAGCCGCTGCCGGTCTCATCGGTCATGTAAGCTGGCTCGCCCCATTTCAGCGTCTCGGTGAGCCGGCCGACGTCGTCATGCGCTGCAGCGGTCGCGAAGATCAGCGCACGCACCTGAAGCAACCGCTTGCCGATCGACGCCGGAAGAGCGTCGAAGGCGCGGCTCACCTCGCGCGGCATTGGCGGCGCGGCCACGGCGGTCTCCCTCGATGGACCCACAACACCGGTGTCGTCCTGGCAAAAACCAGGACCCATACCGCGGAATCTATCGGTGACGCGCGGTACCGATCCCGCGCGACGATAATGCAACTGCCGGCCTTCGCAACAACCACATCCCGTGGCGATGGGTCTTGGCTTACGCCAGGACGACAACACAGGCCTCAGATCATCCCCAGCGCCTGCATGTAGGTCTCGAGAATGGTCTCGGCCTCGGCGCGCTCGTTGGGGTCCTGCTTGCGCAGGCGCACGATGGTGCGCAGCGCCTTGACGTCGTAGCCATTGCCCTTGCTCTCGGCATAGACGTCGCGGATGTCGTCGGAGATCGCCTTCTTCTCTTCCTCCAGCCGCTCGATGCGCTCGATGATGGATTTGAGCTGGTCCTTGGCAAATTTCGTCGCGGGCTCGTCGTCGCGGACGGCGGCGGAGGTGGCCATCTTGGTACTCCCAATGGAACTGGCAAAACGAGGTGACGCCGGCATCCGTCACCGCGCGTGCTGGAAGACCCTTAGGGTTGGTGCCCTCCGCGTTCAAGCAAGCATCACGCTCGTCCACAGCGCGCCCACACCTTCGTGCGGCTGCTCGAAGAAAGCTGTTGTGTGGTGCGACTCAGCCGATGCGCGCCGGCGCCGTTCAGTGCCCGTGAGGATGGACCTTCTTCATGGCCTCGAGCTGCTCCGGCGTGGCCCTGCCCTGGTATTTCGATTTCCAGGTCTCGTAGGGCATGCCGTAGACAGCCTCCCGGCTCTCGTCCTTGCTCAGGGCGACGCCTTGGGCGTCGGCGGCGTCCTTGAGCCAGTTGGACAGGCAGTTGCGGCAGAAGCCGGCCAGATTCATCAGGTCGATATTCTGGACGTCCGTCCGCGTCTTCAAATGATCGACCAGGCGCCGGAAAGCGGCCGCTTCGAGCTCCGTTCTGGTTTTGTCGTCGATTGCCATAGCTGAATTCCTTACGCTCCGACCCGGCTCTGACCCCGATGGCGGTTACCCTTACGGAATCAGGTGGGGTCCTGTCACAGATTTTGCCACATCGCGGCGCAAACGGGCGCAAGCCCGGCTTTGGGGCAGTTCCCCGCCTCTACGCCAAATCGTCAATGATCTGATATAGCTTCCGCGACAATGATCGCCGAATCTCCCCGCGCTCCCCTTCGCCTGCTCGCCCGGTTGGTCCCGGTGCTGGCGATTGCCGTGCTGTGCCTCTGGACCAGCCCGGCCTCCGCCGATTTCCGCTTGTGCAACAACACCTCGAGCCGGGTCGGCATTGCGCTCGGCTACAAGGACGCCGAGGGCTGGACCACCGAGGGCTGGTGGAACATTTCCTCCCGCTCCTGCGAGACCCTGCTGCGCGGAACGCTGGTCGCCCGTTACTATTACATCTACGCGATCGACTACGACCGCGGCGGCGAATGGTCGGGCCAGGCCTTCATGTGCTCGCGCGACAAGGAATTCACCATCCGCGGCACCGAGGATTGCCTCGCGCGCGGCTACGACCGGACCGGCTATTTCGAGGTCGACACCGGCGAGCAGCGCGCCTGGACGGTTCAGCTCACCGACGCCAACGAGCAGCCGTCACAGCAGCAGCGCGTACCCGGCCTGCCGGGCCCTGTTGGCCCGGGTGGTGGCGTTCCGGGTTTGCCCAATAGTCCGCCCAGTGGTACGCCCCCCGCCGCGCCTGGCCTTCCGCCAGCCCCCTCGCCACCGTCTGGAAATAAGCCATGAGGCGTCTTCGCCGTATCAAGATTCTCGCGACCCTGGGACCTGCCTCTTCGGACCTCGCGATGATCCGCCGCCTGTTCGAGGCCGGCGCCGACCTGTTCCGCATCAACATGAGCCACACCCCGCATGACAAGATGCGGGAGCTAGTGGCGACGATCCGCAATGTCGAGAGCAGCTACGGCCGGCCGATCGGCATCCTGGTCGACCTCCAGGGCCCGAAGCTCAGGCTCGGCGCCTTCGCGGAAGGCGCGGTCCAGCTCCAGAACGGCCAGATCTTCACGCTCGATTCCGACAAGACGCCGGGCGATGCCACGCGCGTCAATCTCCCGCATCCGGAGATCCTGGCTGCGCTCAGGCCCGGCCATGCGCTGCTTCTGGATGACGGCAAGGTACGGCTGATCGCGGAGGAGACCTCGAAAGAGCACGCGGTGACGCGCGTCGTGGTCGGCGGCAAGATGTCCGACCGCAAGGGCGTCAGCCTGCCCGACACCGACCTGCCGGTCTCGGCGATGACGCCGAAGGACCGCGCCGACCTCGAGGCGGCCTTGGTCACCGGCGTCGACTGGATCGCGCTGTCCTTCGTGCAGCGCGCGGACGACGTGATCGAGGCCAAGAAGATGATCCGCGGCCGCGCCGCCGTCATGGCCAAGATCGAGAAGCCGCAGGCGATCGACCGCCTCGCCGACATCATCGAGGCCTCCGACGCGCTGATGGTGGCGCGCGGCGACCTCGGCGTCGAGCTGCCGCTGGAGCGCGTGCCGAGCCTCCAGAAGCAGATGACGCGCATGGCGCGCCGCGCCGGCAAGCCGGTGGTGATCGCAACCCAGATGCTGGAATCGATGATCCAGTCGCCGGTGCCGACCCGCGCCGAGGTCTCGGACGTCGCCACCGCCGTCTATGAAGGCGCCGACGCCATCATGCTGTCGGCGGAATCGGCGGCCGGCAAATTCCCGGTCGAAGCGGTCTCGACCATGAACCGCATCGGCGAAGAGGTCGAGCGCGACCCGATTTATCGTTCCGTGCTCACCGCGCAGCGCCCCCCGCCGGAATCCACTGCCGGCGACGCCATCGCGGACGCCGCGCGCCAGATCGCCGAGACGCTCGACCTGCCGGCCCTGATCTGCTGGACCAGCTCGGGCTCGACCGCGGTGCGCGTCGCGCGCGAGCGGCCGAAGCCGCCGATCGTTGCGATCACGCCGAACATCGCGGCCGGACGCCGGCTGGCGGTGGTCTGGGGCGTGCATTGCGTGGTGGCGGAAGACGCGCGCGACCAGGACGACATGGTGAGCCGCGCCGGCCAGATCGCGTTCCGGGACGGCTTCGTCCGCGCCGGCCAGCGCGTGATCATCGTCGCCGGCGTGCCGCTCGGCATCCCCGGCACCACCAACATGGTGCGCATCGCCTCGGTCGGCCCCGAGGGCGGCGCGGATATCTAGGTCCGCGGGCGTCCGGCAAACAAAAACGTCGAAAACAACCCCATGCACAGTAGCCGGCCAGTCCGGCGAGCCTGCTCGGATTGTTCGAAAAGGCGCGTTCGGACAACGGCCTGAGCGCGATCAGGCCCCTGCCCCGGCCGCACGCTCGATTTAAGCCCCCACCAGCGCCTTCGTCGTCGGGAGCAGCGTCTGCTGCACCACCAGGCCACGGGCGCGGGCGTCCATGACGCCGACGGCGCGCAGCGCCAGCAGCGTCACGGTCTGCACCGCATCGCGCATCTTGACGGGATCTTCGAGATTGTCAGGCGCGAGCGGCCCGACCAGCGCCTCATGCAGCGCACCGAGCAGCGCGGTGGCGGCCAGCGCCGTGTCCTGCGCCGGCAGGTGACCGGCGCGCACGGCTGCATCGATCCGGCCTGCGATCTCGCCGGCGATCTCGCGCCGGCTGGCCAGGCGCGAGGCGCTGACATCGACATCGACCGGCTCGGCCAGGATGCCCCAGGCCAGCCTGCGCTGCGACAGGGTATGGACCGCCACCGTGGTGACGGCGGCAGCCAACGCCGAGGACGGCCCCGGCGCGGCATCGGCCGCCCTGCGGATCGCCGCGAGCTCGTCGCGGGAGACCTCGGCGATCAATTCGGAGATCAGCTCGGCCTTGGAGGGAAAGTAGCGGTAGACCGTACCGGCTGCGACATTGGCCCGGACCGCGACCGGCGCAATCTGCACCGCCGCCATCCCGCCTTCCGCCGCGGCCTCCCGCGCCGCCGCCAATATCGCGCTGCGTCGGGCCGCAAGGCGCTTAACCACTTGATGCGTCCGCCGATAAACCATGGCGCGCTTCCTGTCCCACACGCCTGCCGCACGCCCTGCGGCCGAACGCTTCGTCACTGCAGTAATTGCAAATCGCCCCGCAAGGACTGAACAACTATTCAGGGGGGATGACAAGATGCATTTGCGCGAAGCGTCATATCAAAGCGGCGAGACGGATTCGCTCAAATGCACAGAGCCGGTTGGCAAACGGCTAACCACAATTGTTACCGCGATCTTAAAGCAGCCCGGCGACTGTACCGCAGTACTGCGATCTCTCCTCGGTGCAGCATGATCGACCCGGACGCCCGGACCGCCTGGCAGCTCTTCAATCTGAACTGGCTTCCTGTCGCGGCCATGGGCGCCCTGCTGGCGCTCGGCCTGCCCCTCACCGGTCTGAGCCTCGAGCCTGTTGCCTACGGCATCACGGTGGCGATCGCCGCCGTCCTGGTCGTAGTCGCCTATGGCCACCGGCTCGCCAAGGGCGAGTTCGCCGATCCGAAACTGGTGTTCTCGCTGGGCACGATCGGACAGGTCATTCTCACCTGCGCCATCGTCGGACCGCTCAGCTATGTCGCGGGCAAGCTGAACTGGCCGCTCCAGGACGACGCACTGCTAGCGATCGACCGGGCGCTCGGCCTCGATCCCGAAGCGATCGCGCGCTACGTCAACGACCATCCCTGGCTCGCCGACTGCCTGGCTCGCGGCTACGGGCTGATCAAATGGCCGCTGCTCGGCATCCCCGTCGTGCTGACCCTGACAGCGCGCCACGTGCGGCTGCAAGTGTTCATGCTCGCGATGAGCCTTGCGCTCGCGGTCACCATCGCAATCTCCGCCGTCGTGCCGGCGATCGGCACCTATTACGGGCTGCAACTTCCGGCCGCGCATTTCCCCGAGATCAACACCGCGGTCTATGCCGGGCAGTTGCGCGACATCCTGGCACTGCGCGACGGCAGCCTGCACGAGCTCCGGCTGTTCTTCCTCTCCGGCATCGTCTCGTTTCCGAGCTTTCACGCCGCATCCGCCGTGCTCTACATGTGGGCGCTGTGGCCGGTGCGCGGCATCGGCGGCATCGCGGCCGCGCTCAACCTCCTGATGATCGCGGCGACGCCGGCGATCGGCGCGCATTACCTCATCGACGTCGCCGGCGGCATCGCGGTCGCCGCTGCATCGATCTGGGTGACGACATTCTATGTTCAACGGCTCGGCCGCACGGCGCCCGTGCCTGCCGCACCTGAGCTATCGCCAGTCTGGCAGACCAGCCTCGCAGAATGACGGCGCGATCGTCGCGGTCAGAAACGAGTTGCCCTAGGGCGGGCAAAGGCGCGTAGCGCCGTGCCCACGAGCAATTTTCAATATCCCGAAGTCTCGATGGTGGGCTCCGCCTTCGGTCTTCGAGCCATGACGGAGCTCTGCTCATCTCCGAACCGAAATCGCCGGCCAAAAGAAAAGAGCCCCGTCGAGGACGGGGCTCTCAGAATTCTCAGGTCGTCCGGCCTTACTTGAGGCTGGTCGAGATCGAGGTGAACTTGGTGTTCAGCGTGGTGCCGAGGTTGTTGACCACGGTGATGATCGCCAGCGCGATGCCGGCAGCGATCAGGCCGTATTCAATGGCGGTGGCGCCGGATTCATCCTTCACAAAGCGCGCAACGAGGTTCTTCATAGAGTGCTCCAAATGGGTACACGAGGCTACAACTGATCTGGTCTTTTCGGCTTCCCAGCGCCGCCCGACCATGGAACCGAACGTAGTGGCAAAGAATTGCGCCGCAGTTAATTCGACTGCGTAAACACAGAGCGGGTTGCGTGTATTCGGCGATGGTAAACCGAAATCCAAAACAATCCGTTAAATTGTCCGGACATGAAACGGCCCCCGCCGCCGGTTTACCCGAAGTTATGACCGCCATGGTCCAATGCCCGCCGCTCGGCCAACCGACAAGAACAACAGGACGACGAGGCGGAATGTCCCTTTCCTTTGCCAACAGCATCGCGATGCAGAGCCGCGCGCGCGCCCTGGTGCCGCTCTGCGTCGGTGCCGGCGCCTATCTCTTCTTCCTCCATGTCGGCGACACGCTGCTTCAGGACTCCGACTCGTTCTGGCAGATCAAGATCGGGCAATGGATCCTCGATCACGGCACTGTCCCCACCACGGACTTCTATTCGTTCACGCGGACGGGCGCGCCGTGGATTTCGACGTCGTGGCTGTCGCAAGTGCTGTTCGCCTTCTCCCATGCGCAATGGGACTGGGCAGGTCCCGTCATCCTCACCGCGATGGCGGTCGCGCTCACGGCCGCTGTCTTCGTCTATCTGCTCGACGCGCAGATCGAGACGCCGCGTGCAGTGCTGTTTGCGATGCTGGCGCTGCTGCTGTCGCTGCACCATGTCCTGGCGCGTCCGCATATTCTGGCGCTGCCCGTCATGGTGGCGTGGGTCGGCCTGCTGATGGCGGCTGCCGACCGCAGGCGTGCGCCGTCCTGGTATTGGCTGCCGCTGATGGCACTCTGGGCTAACCTGCATGGCGGCTTCGTGCTCGGCCTGGCGCTGATCGGTCCGATCTCGCTCGAGGCCGTCGAGCACGCGGAAAAGGGGCGGCGGCTTCAGCTGTTCATGCGCTGGGTGCTGTTCGGCATCGGCGCACTGATCGCGAGCTGCTGCACGCCCTACGGCTGGAAGACGCTGCTGGGCGCGACCAACATCCTCAGTCTCGGCGAGCTGCTGTCGCTGATCTTCGAATGGATGCCGGCGAACTTTGCCACGTTCAGCTCGTTCGAAGGCGCGCTGCTCGGCCTGATCGCATTCGGTTATTATCGCGGCCTCGTGCTCTCGGCGCCGAGGATCTTCTTGATCCTGTTCCTGACCTGGAGCGCATTGACCCATGTCAGGAGCATCGAGGCATTTGCCTTCCTGGTACCGCTGGTGCTCGCGAAGCCGCTCGGCCAGATGGTTCCGCGCCCGCAGCCGGACGCCACCGGCACCGACCGCTGGCCGGCTCGCTATGTCACCGCGCTTGGCGCACTGATGATCGTGGCCGCGGGCTGGACCTCGACCTCGCTCTACATGGGGCACCACCGCTTCACCTTCACGATGACGCAGACGCCGGTTGCCGCCGTCGACCTGCTCGAGCAACGCAAGGCCCAGCGCATCTTCAACGCCTATCAGTTCGGCGGCTATCTGATCTCGCGCGACATCCCTGTCTACGTCGACGGCCGCGCCGAGCTCTATGGCGAGACATTCGTCATGGACTTCTTCAAGGCGACGGAGGGCAAGAAGCCCGAGCTGCTTCCGCGCCTGCTGGATGAGTACAAGATCGACGCGACGCTCCTGGTCGCCGATGCGCCGGGCCCGCAGATCCTCGATCAGCTCAAGGGCTGGAAGCGGATCTATGCGGACGACATCGCGGTGATCCATGTGCGAACCGCCGACGCACAGGCCGGTGTGGCGCCGCAAGCGGAAACATCGAGGGAAGCTTTCAAGTGAGCGTGTCCGTTCAGCGGCCGATGCCCGGTCCATCGCGCAGCTGGAGCGGGCTTCCCCTCATGCTCCTGCCGGCGATGGCGATCGCTACGCTGTTCGGCTGGGGTATCCTGATCTCTACCCTCGTCCATCCCGGCTGGATCGGCCTGAACCACATCGGCCCCGGCACCGACTGGATGGTGTTCTACGGCGCCGTCAGGTCGATGCTCGCCGGCAATCTTGCGCTGGTCATCGATGGCGACGCGTTCACCGCCTATCTCAACCAGTCGTTCGCATCATGGCTCACGGTGCCACTGGAGTTCCGTCCGTGGTTCTATCCGCCCAGCTTTCTCGTTCTGCTGCTGCCCGTCGCGCCGCTTGGTTTTGTCGGCTCCTATGTTGCATTCCAGGCGGCGACCGCAGGCTTCCTGGCCTGGGCGCTTCGCAACCGGGCCGATCAGCCGCAACTGACGCCCTACATCATCGCGGCGGTTCTGGTCTCGCCAGCCGCGGCCCTCAACCTGGCCGATGGACAATGCGCCTTTCTCGTTGCCGCGCTGCTGGTCGCGGGTGTCAGGCTGCTCGGACCGCGGCCGCTCCTTGGCGGCGCAATCCTCGGGCTCCTGAGCTTCAAGCCGCAATTTTTCCTGCTCGTCCCGCTCGCGCTGCTGGGCTTGCGCCAATATCGCAGCCTGTGCGCTGCTGCATGCTCGGCATTCGCATTGGCGGTTGCGAGTGCCATGATTTTTGGCGTCGAGTTGTGGCTGTGGTGGATACCGCAGGCGCTCAACAACCTGGTCAGCCCCGATGCGAAATGGCTGGGCTATGGCCGCATCTGGGGCCACAGCGTCTGGGCCTGCGCGGTGCTGCTGGGCCTGCCGGAACGACTGGCCTCGATGCTGCAACTGGCCGCGATCCTCTCGAGCGCGGCGGCGACCTTGGTGGCGTTTCGCTCCTCGCTCAGCACCGACAACAAGCTGATCGTATTGCTTGCGGCAACCGTGCTGGCGGCCCCGCATTCGGGCCCCTATGATGCGACGCTGCTGGTGGTCGCCGTCGTGCTGTGGCTTGCCCCGTCGATCGATGCTCCGCGCTTTCGCGACTGGCTGGTCGGGCTCGGCATCTGGATGGTGCCGTTGCTCAGCCCGGCCGTCTATGTCCCGGCGGGACGGCTGTCACCGCTCCTCACCGTCGCTCTCATTGGCCTCGTCTTCGGCGCGTTGCGCAGCCCGGCAAGATCCGGCGGGCCGGCGATTCCCGCGTCGTCGACGCGAGGGGCGTGAGACTGAGGCGCGTCCCACCCTCGTCCCCGGACGTGCTTCACCGCGTTGGGAAGTGACGCACCCGTCTGCCGTGCGGTAATAGCCGATGGTTGAACAGGAGAGCACGTCATGCTGCTTCGCAGTCTCGTCATCGCGCTTCTCGTCACGGTCTCGCTCAGCGCCGCCGACGCGGCGCCACGATGGCTGAACCTGCCACCGACGCCAACGTTGCCCAGGGCAACGCAGAGCGGCTTCGCGCCCGTCAACGGCATCAAGGTCTGGTACGCAAAGTTCGGTCGGGGTGAGCCGGTGCTGCTGCTGCATGGTGGCCTCGCCAACGGCAACTATTGGGGCCACCAGGTTCGCGCGCTGCAACGGCGCTATCAGGTCATCGTCATGGAAAGCCGCGGGCACGGGCGCAGCAGCCGCAACCAGGAGCCGTATGGCTACGATTTGATGGCTTCGGACGTGGTCGCGCTGCTCGACCATCTCAAGATCAAGAAGGCGGCGATCGTCGGCTGGAGCGACGGCGCGATCATCGGCCTCGACATCGCCATGAAGCACCCGGAGCGGGTGAGCAGGCTGTTCGCCTTCGCCGCGAACTCGGACCCGTCAGGCGTTGCGGATATCGCGACGAGCGACGTCTTCAACGCCTACATCGCCAGGGCGGGAGACGAATACAAGCGCCTCTCGCCGACCCCGACCGAGTACAAGAGCTTCGTCGACGAGATCACCAAGATGTGGGAGAGCCAGCCGAAATGGACGGCGTCGGACCTCGCGACGATCAAGGTCCCGACCTGGATCGTGGATGGCGATCACGACGAGGCGATCAAGCGCGAGAACACCGAGTTCATGGCGGCGAACATTCCGGGGGCCGGCCTGCTGATCCAGCCGGAGGTCAGCCACTTCTCGTTCCTGCAGGATCCGGAGCAGTTCAACGACGATGTGATGCGTTTTCTTGAGCGTGGCAGGGAAGGCCAGCGCGCGTCGCCGAAATGAGAGGATTGTAGGGTGGGCAAAGCGCAGCGTGCCCACCATGTCTATCGCGATTGCCGAGAGACGGTGGGCACGGCGCTAAAGCGCCTTTGCCCACCCTACGAAGCGACGCCAAGTCATTGCGAGCTCAACAGCATCAGCAACGTCATTGCGAGCGCAGCGAAGCAATCCAGAGTCTTTCCGCGGCGGGATTTCTGGATTGCTTCGCTGCGCTCGCAATGACGGAGCTTGCGGCTATTGCGCGCCTCCCTCTCGTAGCCCGGACGCGCCGTAGCAAGGGTGGGCGCGGCGCCGGTGCTATTTCGCCCCCCTGACGCGATCCTTCACGGGGATCACGAGCTTCAGGCCGGACCAGACGTCGTCGACGGCGCAGACCTTGATGTCGACGAGACCGTTTGCGAGTGCGGTCTCGCGCACCAGCGTTTCCGTCACGTCGGTGACGACACCTGAGGCCTTCTTCGGCCATGATGCCCAGATCATCCCGTCGGGTGCGATCGCCTTGCGGTAGCTGCGCAGCTTGACCGCAAAGCCCTTCGCTTCGGTCGCGAAGACATGCACCATGTCGAGCGGCGCCTTGGCGGTCCTTGCGATCTTCACGTCATCAGGCAATTCACCGACGACATCGCGATAGGCCGTCGAAAGGCCGTCCACAAAAATACAAAAGCCCGGCTTGATGCCGAGCTTTTGCACTAACGGTTTGCCGGAATAGCCGGCCACGGCGCAAGAGGCTTTACGCCTGCGGCTGCGGCTCCAGGCCCGGATCCGGATCGGGCCGCGGACGCGACTTGCCGGCCGGCGGCACCGCGGAGGCGCGCGGCGTGGTCGGCTCGAGCACGGACTCGCGGTTCGGCTTCTTGCCCTTGAGCAGATCGACGATCTCGTCGCCGGAGAGCGTCTCGAACTCCAGCAGGCCCTTGGCCAGCGCCTCGAGGTCGGCATGCTTCTCGGTGAGGATGCGGGTCGCTTCCTTGTAACCTTCCTCGACCAGGCGCCGAATTTCGGAGTCGATCTTCTGGACGGTCGCTTCAGAGGCGTTCTGCGTGCGCGACACCGACATGCCCAGGAAAACCTCGTCCTGGTTCTCGCCGTAGGAGACGGTGCCGAGCTCTTCCGAGAGGCCCCAGCGCGTCACCATCATGCGGGCAAGGCGCGTCGCCTGCTCGATGTCGGAGGCGGCACCCGAGGTCACCTTCTCGCGACCGAAGATCAGCTCTTCGGCGACGCGGCCGCCCATCATGATGGCGAGGCGCGAGGTCATCTGCTCCAGCGACATCGACAGCTTGTCGCGCTCGGGCAGCTGCATGACCATGCCCAGCGCGCGGCCGCGCGGAATGATCGTCGCCTTGTGGATCGGATCGGTCGCGGGCACGTTGAGGCCGACGATGGCGTGGCCGCCCTCGTGATAGGCCGTCAGGAGCTTCTCTTCCTCGGTCATGACGAGCGACTTGCGCTCGGCGCCCATCATCACCTTGTCCTTGGCCTCCTCGAACTCGGCCTGGGTCACCATCCGCTTGTTGCGGCGGGCGGCGGTGAGCGCGGCTTCGTTGACGAGGTTCATCAGGTCGGCGCCGGAGAAGCCCGGGGTGCCGCGCGCGATGGTCTTGAGGTTGATATCGGGGGCCAGCGGCACCTTGCGGACGTGGACCTTGAGGATCTGCTCGCGGCCGACGACGTCAGGATTGGGCACCACGACCTGACGGTCGAAGCGGCCGGGACGCAGCAGCGCGGGATCGAGCACGTCGGGGCGGTTGGTGGCGGCGATCAGGATCACGCCCTCGTTCGCCTCGAAGCCGTCCATCTCGACCAGCAGCTGATTCAGCGTCTGCTCGCGCTCGTCATTGCCGCCGCCGAGACCGGCGCCACGGTGACGACCGACGGCGTCGATTTCGTCGATGAAGATGATGCAGGGCGCGTTCTTCTTGGCCTGCTCGAACATGTCGCGGACGCGGCTCGCGCCGACGCCGACGAACATCTCGACGAAGTCGGAGCCGGAGATGGTGAAGAACGGCACGTTGGCTTCGCCCGCGACCGCACGCGCGATCAGGGTCTTACCGGTACCGGGAGGGCCGACCAGCAGCACGCCGCGCGGAATGCGGCCGCCGAGGCGCTGGAACTTGCCGGGGTCGCGCAGGAATTCGACGATCTCCTGCAGGTCCTGCTTCGCTTCGTCGACGCCGGCGACGTCCTCGAAGGTGACGCGGCCATGCGCCTCGGTGAGCATCTTCGCGCGCGACTTGCCGAAGCCCATCGCCTTGCCGGCGCCGCCCTGCATCTGCCGCGACAGGAAGATCCAGACGCCGATCAGCGCGATGAAGGGCAGCCAGGAGACCAGCAGCGAGACGAACCAGGGCACGTTGTCGCCCGGCGGCTTCGCGGTGATCTGGACCTTGCTGTCATAGAGGCGCTTGACCAGCGTCGGGTCGTTCGGCGCATAGGTCTGGAAGCTGGAGCCATTGGTGAAGGTGCCGTGGATGTCCGGCCCCTGGATCACGACGTCGCGCACATTGCCGCGGTCAACCTCGCTCAGCAGCTGGGAGAAGGCGATGTCCTGCGAGGAGGCGCGCTGGCCCGGATTCTGGAAGAGCGTGAACAACGCCAACAGCAGCAAGACAATGATGACCCAGAGGGCGAAATTGCGCAGATTGGCGTTCATCGATCTTCCTTCGTGGTCGCGCGGATCGCGGCCTGAATCCTTGGGCAGTACGAGGAAATCCCCAAGGAATCCTCTCGGTTAGACGCATACAATTTAGGTGCCGCCCCGGTCGCTGCCAAGGGAACGAGATGGGACTATTTATCCCATCTTAGGGCGATTCCCGCTGAAATAATGGCGACCTACCCGGGGTTTTTCCTGCCTGGTTAAGGTGACCTGACGGCGCTGCCTCGAAACAGCCGGTGTCATGATCCGCCCTCATCTGTCCCTGCGCCGCCGGGCCGGCGCCGGTGCGATCTGGATACGCCCGCCGGCAAGGCTGATCAAGGCTCCCGCAAGGGTCTGCTTCAGGACCGGGCGGCCGTTTGCGGCTGCGCGGGGGCTCGCGGCCATGTCCTGATCAAGGATGGCTTGATCGAGCACGGCCATCAGGGTCTCGACCTTGCCGAGTTCCGCCGGCCCTTCGTGCCCGAGCGCGTTGATGGCCCGCAGCAGGAGCCGCAGCCGGACCTCCTCCGGCAGGGTGGCGAAGGCGCCAGCCTCGAAACTTCGCATGCCCGGCCCATGCGGCGCATCGTCGCGATCCCTCAAGCGAAGGAAGCGCTCGGCCCCATCGGTCAGCACCTCCACCGCCGCATTGGCGCGCGCCAGCCTGCCTGCGAGCCGCGCCAGACTGCGGGCGTCGCCGCCCTCGGCCGCAAGCTGCGGCAACAGCGCGCGCAGCCGCGGCCGGGTGAAGGCCGTGTCGCGGTTGGTGGGATCATCGGCAAAGCCGATCTTCGCGCGCTTCAGGGTCGCGATCAGCCGTGCCTTCGGGACGTCGAGCAGCGGGCGCGCCAGCACGATGCCGTCGCGTGGCGTGAGGCGCGCCATCGCCGACAGCCCGGCAAGTCCGCTACCGCGGACGAGGCGCATCAACAGGGTCTCGGCCTGGTCGTCGCGGGTATGGGCGGTCAGCACATGGCTCGCACCGGCGCTGCGCGCGGCCTGCACAAGCAGGCGGTAGCGGGCCTCGCGCGCGGCCGCGGGCAGTCCCGTCTTCGGCTTGGCGCCGCGCCAGTGCAGGGTCCGGTGCGGCAAGCCGAGCTCGGTGGCGAGCCGCTTCACCTCGCGCGCCTCGCGAGCCGCCTCGGATCGCAGGCCATGATCGACGGTGACGACGGTGAGAAGCGGGCCGCGCGCGAGGCTGCGCCGCCAGCGCGCCGCGAGCCACATCAGCGCGATCGAGTCAGGACCGCCGGACACCGCGAGCACCAGTGCGGGCGCACTTTTCAACTTGGCGAAGAGCTGCTTCGCCTCGCGCACCGAGATCGGAGAATTATCGTCGTCTGACATGGCGCTGCCCAGCAATCACCACCGAATGGCGGGCACGTTTTAGCGCAGCGCCGTCCGCGTTGTCAGCGAGCAACGCCGCGTGGTCAGCACTTCACCCGCTTCTGCTCGCGGTCGACGGCGGCTTTGACGCCGGCGGAGGCGCGCGGATATTTACGGCCGACCTCGCCAAAGGCGGCGCAGGCGGCCTCCTTCTCCTTCAGCGCGGCCAGCGACTGGCCGAGCCGCAGCAGCGCGTCCGGCGCCTTGGCCGACTTCTCGTATTTGGTGGTGACGGCGAGGAAGGCTTCCGCGGAGTCGCGATATTGCTGGCGCTGGAAGTAGCTCTCGCCGAGCCAGTATTGCGCATCCCCGAGCAGCGGGTCGCTCGGATACTTCTGCGCAAAGTTCTTCATGGTCTGCTCGGCGAGCGCGTAGTCCTTGCGCTGCATGTAGCCGATGCCGAGATCGAACTCGTCGCGCGGCGTTGCCGAGGGCGGCAGCGTGGTCAGGCCAGCGCCTGCGGCAGGCGCGGGATAACCCTGTTGGGCCGGCGGATAGCCGGGTTGGGCTGCGGGGGGCGCGGCCTGCGGCTGATAGCGCGGGCTGGTATTGGCGAGATCGAGCGGCTCGCCGGCGTTGCGCCCGCCGGGGGCTCCTCCCTGCATCGGCTGCTGGCCGCCGCCGAGGGCGCGCGGCGCGCCGGGCGCGCTGGGATTCTGGCTGGGGTCAAAGGCATCGCCGCGGCGGCGCGAGCCGGGAGCGCCGGGCGCCGGCTGCTCCTGAACGATCGGCGCGGGAGAAGCGATCTGCGGCTGCTCGTAGTTCGGCTGGGCGGGCTGCTGCTGCTGGCGATAGCCTGGCGCGCCTTGAGAGGGCGAAATTTGGGCGGGCGGCACGGCAGCGACATTGGGCTGGACCGGCGCCTGCCCGGGTGCGGCTTGCGCACCGCCTTCGAGCGCCCGCAGGCGCTCCTCGAGCTGGCGGTTGCGGTATTGCAGTTCTTCGTTCTGGCCGGTGAGCTGGCGCAGCTGGTTCTCCAGCCGCTCGATCCGCATCTCGGGATCATCGTCCGTTTGCGCGAAGACGGGCGAGCACAAGGAGAGCAGCGCGGCGGTCGCCACGGTGCCGGTTAATACCTTAAATCTGGATGACATCTTGCCCTGACGACGAAAGCGAAATGGCCTGCGACGGAACATTCGACGCGCCACACATTGAAGGGGAGTACGCCAAAAATGTGACTGCTACAAAGGGGTTTCTGTCACAGATCGCTGAAACGAAACCGGCGCCCATGAGGGCGCCGGCATGATCGATTCCCTGAAGATGAACGGCGCCTGACCGAACGTCAGGAGCTCGCGTTCAGCACGGTCACAGCGCGACGGTTCTGCGACCAGCAGGAGATATCGTTACAGACGGCGACCGGGCGCTCCTTGCCGTAGGAGATCGTGCGCATGCGGTTCGGATCGATTCCGCGCGAGGCGAGGAACGAACGCACCGACTGGGCTCTGCGGGCGCCGAGGGCGATGTTGTATTCGCGGGTGCCGCGCTCGTCGGCATGACCCTCGATGGTGAAGCTGTAGCGCGCATAGGTCTGCAGCCACTGCGCCTGCTTCTCCAGGGTCACGATCGCCTGCGGGGTCAGATCGGTCTGGTCGCTTTCGAAGAACACGCGGTCGCCCACGTTGACGACGAAGTCCTGCTGGCTGCCCGGCGTCGCCGCGTTGGCCATCGCATCCGCAGCAGAGTTCTTGTTGGCGCAGGCGCCCATCGACAGCGCGACAGCAAGCACCGCGGCCAGCTTCAATCCCTGGAGGATACGCATAGGATGTTTCATTCCGGAGCCTCCACGCTCACGTTAGTCCACTGCTGTCCGGTCTACAGGGGGTTGGTTAAGCGAACGTTCCGTCAACCTTGATGGGATGTTGCCAGAGCCGGTCAAATGCCCCCCACCCGGCGAAAAGCACCCGTCATGGTTAATGGGTTGTAAATGTGGCGCGAGGGTGAAGGCAAGCCGCGTTAACCGGCAAAATGGCTGGCCTTGCTGGAATTTTGGGCCTTGAGTCCGGGAAATCCCGGAGCGCCTTCGATCAGTCGGCCCCGCCGGAATCAGGCGTGAGCGGCATCCGGCACCAGCAGCGGCTGCTGCGGCGGCAGCTGGCGCTGCGCGCTACGCCCGAACAGCATCCGCCGCTCGAAGGCGGTGGACCGCATGATCGGATAACGCTCGAACACCTTCTTGCGGAAGGTCGGGAAATCCGCCGCCATCAGTCCGAACGGCTTGGTGAGACCGGGAACCAGCCTCGGCTCGGCGATGGTCTCATGCAGAAACACCCGCCGGTAGAAGGCCTGATGCTCGGGACGCACGATCGCGAGCCCGAGATCGGCATTGAAATGCTCGCAGGCCATGTAGGCGAGCCGAGTCGTCACATAGGGCAATTCCGGAACCCGCTTCACCTGGTCGGGATCGGCGACGAACCGCGTGGGGTCGATCATGACCTCGCCGCGATCGAGTCGCGGCAGCAGGATCTCGGGAAAGACATCGGCCGAGGTCGACTGCCGCCATTCCGACGTCAGCACGCTGATGCGCACGGAGCTGCAAAGCTCGCCGTGGAGATAGACGCCGAAGGTCCACGCGTTCGGCAGTTCGTCATACTGGTCGGTGACGCGCGCGTCCGCAGATTCCTTGACGGCACCTTCGCGCAGATAGGCGCGGTAGCGGAGATTGTAGATCTTCGCCTTCTCGGCCGCCGTGTCGGCGAGATGATAATCGACGTCGGTCAGGAGCTCTGCACCCCGTCCAACAGCCGAAATGATCGCTCTGGCTGAGGACTGCATTCCAACTCCTTACCCATCACCACTCAACACATGCGCGCGGAACAACCTCCACGCGCGTGATGATTTATTAACAGCTTCTTAACAATGAAGCAAAGCAATCGAAAGGTTAGGGTTAACTCCCCGTAGCACTACGGTGCCGGCAACAGACTGAAATGACGGGAAAATCTCGGAAGCGGCGTTAGGCGAAGGAACGCGAGCCGACGACCTGGAGCACGGGTTCGTCGCGCCGGCCATGCGAGGCGTTGAGGAGCTGGCGCATCCGCACGGCGGGCACCGGACGGCTGAACAGATAGCCCTGCGCCTCGGAGACGGTGCCGTCGGCGCTGATCAGCTCGAGCTGTTCGTTGGTCTCGATGCCCTCGACCACGACCGCCATGCCGAGATCGGCGGACAGCCGCGCCACGCCGCGCAGCAGCGTCAGCGGCCGGTCGGTGTCGATGCCTTCGAGGAAGGAGCGGTCGATCTTCACCTTCTGCATCGGGAAGTTATGCAGGTAGCTGAGGCTCGAATAGCCGGTGCCGAAATCGTCGAGCGAGATGCGCACGCCGAGCGCATGCAGCTGCGACAGGATGTCGTGAGTGAGCTGGGTGTTGCGCAGCAGCGAGGATTCGGTGATCTCGATCTCCAGCCGATGCGCCGGCAGGCCCGAGACCTCCAACGCGTAGCGGATCTCGCTCAGCACGTCGCGCTGGTGGAATTGCTGCGGCGAGAAGTTGACGGCGACGCTGACGCCCTCCGGCCACTTCATGCATTCCATGCAGGCGCGGCGCAGGATCCAGCGGCCGAGATCGACGATCAGGCCCATGTCCTCGGCGACCGGGATGATGTCGACCGGCGACACCGTGCCGCGCACCGGATGATTCCAGCGCAGCAGCGCCTCGCAGGTGGTGATCTTGCCGGACTTGAGATTGACCAGCGGCTGGTAGAACAGCTCGAACTCCTCGTTGGCGAGCGCCTTGCGCAGGTCGAGCTCGAGGATGCGGCGGGCCTCGACGGTCGCCGCCATCTCGTCGCGGAAGAAGCAGAAGGTGCCGCGGCCGTCGGCCTTGGCGCGGTAGAGCGCCATGTCGGCGTTCTTGAGCAGCGTATCGGCGCTGATGCCCTCCGGCGAGGTCAGCGCGATTCCGACGCTGGCGCCGATCTCGACCAGGTGATTGTCGATGCGGTAGCGCTCGCTCAGCCGCTCGACGATGCGGCGGGCAAGGCTCGCGGCATCCTCGGGCGTGCTGATGTCCTGCTGGAACACGACGAACTCGTCGCCGCCGAAGCGGGCGACGAAATCCTCCGGCCGCAGCATCTCGCGCAGGCGGTTGGCGACCGCGCACAGCAGCTGGTCGCCGCAGGGATGACCGAGCGTGTCGTTGACCTGCTTGAACTGGTCGAGGTCGATGAACAGCAGCGCGGAGAGCCGTTCGGCATGGTGCGAAATCGCCAGCAGCCGCTCGATCTCGTCGCGGAAGGAGACCCGGTTGGGCAGCGCGGTGAGCTCGTCATAGCGGGCGAGATGGCTGATCCGGGCTTCCGCGTTGGTGCGTTCGGTGATGTCTTCCAGCAGCAGCACGGTGCCGCCGCCGGTCATCGGCTGGAACGTCCACGAGAGGGAGCGGCCGCGCGCGGGATTCGGATCGGCGGTGACGATCTCGCGGATCCGCGCGTGCTCGATCTCGGCCAGGATCTGGTTGCCGCTATCCGCCGAGATGGAGCCTGCGGCGACGCAGGCCGACACGATGTCCGCGGCGGTGGCGCCGCGCTTGACCAGGTCCTCGGGCAAGCTCATCAGTTCGCCGAAACGATGGTTCATCACCGCAAGGCGCCCGTCGGCGCGAAACATGCACAGGCCGTGCGGCATGTTGTTGAGCGCGGTATCGAACTGGCTCGCCAGCGCGGATTCGCGGAAGCTCGAGGTCAGCGCCTTGACGAAGATCGCATGCAGGCTGAGGTTGATGTTCTTCAGGCCGATGAAGAAGAACACGAGCAGAATGGCAAGACCGATGTGATAGAAGCCGCCGTGCAGGAGCAGCGCGAGCGACATCGGACCGCAGGCGAGCGCGACGTGCCACTGGATCACCCGGGGCTGGCCGTAATTGCGGGCGGCGCCGCCGGCGGTATAGCCGATGCCGATGGCGACACAGAGCATGTCGGCCACCGGATCCTCGTTGTTGTAGATGACGACGAAGGCCCAGATGCCGAGCACCGCCGCATAGCTGAGCGCGCCGATCCAGTAGCGCGGCTCCAGATGCTTGGCTTCTTCGAATGACAATGGGCGCGTACGGTTTTCGTATCCGCGCATCTGGAACGCGCGCGCGGTGCCGATGGCGATCAGCAGAAATGCGAGCGGCCACAGCCAGACATCGCCGGTCTTCAGCGCAGTCATCACCGCGGCCACGGCCGCGGAGGCCGAGCCGAGGAAAATCGCCCAGAAATTCTGCACCATAGAGTTGATGAGAGCGGCGTAGAGAATCGGCTCCAGCTCGTCTCGATCGCTCTGCTTCTGGTCGGCCAGCTGCATCGGCTTGTTACGCGTCCTGTTTAGCGCGTACTTTTACCCAGCCCAGGTGAAGCTTTCCTGAGGGAACATCGTTAAAGGCGGGTTGTTTTTCGGCAATAGCGAACCTGTTTCTGCTGAAATATCAATCAACTAGGCAAGCGTTGCCGGGCGCAAGGTGAAGGAAAGCTTGCCTTCCGCCCAGAAACCGAAAAAATCGGTGTGATTTTTCGAAAAGATCGCGCGTCCGAAGACGCGATCTATTGACCCGCCGTCGAAGACAATAGCGGCGACCATGCCGGGTCGGAGGCGAAGCCCGGCGTCGGCACCTTCAGCTCGTTGCGGCCGGAGATGTCGACCGAGTACAGCGATGGCCCGCCATTGCCGCCGGGATCGCGGAAGAACATCAGCACGCGGCCGTTCGGCGAGAAAGTCGGGCCCTCGTTGTGGAAGCCGGAGGTGAGGAGCCGCTCGCCGGAGCCGTCCGGCTTCATGACGCCGATCGAAAACTGCCCGCCGCCTTGCCTGGTGAAGGCGATGTAATCGCCACGCGGCGACCATACCGGCGTCGAATAGCTGGCGTTGGTGTCATCCTTGGAGAAGGAGATACGCTGCGCTGCTCCCCCGCCCGCCCCCATCACGTAGATCTGCGACCTGCCGCCGCGATCGGATTCGAAGCAGATGCGGGTGCCGTCCGGTGAGTAAGACGGAGAGGTGTCGATCGCCGGCGTGTCGGTGAGGCGCGTGGTCGAGCGCGAGCGCAGATCCATCACAAACAGGTTGGAATTGCCGCCCTGCTGCAGGCTCATGATGACGCGCTGGCCGTCGGGCGAGAAGCGCGGCGCAAAGGTCATGCCGGGGAAGTTGCCGACGATCTCGCGCTGCCCGGTCTCGATGTTGAAGAGATAGACCTTCGGATCGCCCTGCCCGAACTCCATATAGGTGATCTCTTGCGAGTTCGGCGAGAAGCGCGGCGTCAGCACGAGGTCGGAGCCGCGGGTCAGATAGCGCACATTGGCGCCGTCCTGGTCCATCATCGCGAGCCGCTTCACGCGGCGCTCCTTCGGCCCGGACTCGTCGACGAACACCACGCGGCTGTCGAAATAGCCCTTCTCGCCGGTCAACTTCTCATAGATCTGATCGGAGATGATGTGGGCGATGCGGCGCCAATATTCCGGCGAGGTGAAATATTGCTGGCCGGCGAGCTGCTGGCCGGTGACCACGTCCCACAGGCGGAATTCGGCCTTGAGGCGGCCGTCCGGCTGCCGCGTCATGCGGCCGGTGACGAGGGCCTGCGCATTGAGGGTCTTCCAGTTCTCGAATTGCGGCGCGACGTCGATGTTGCTGATGCGCTCGATGAAGGCGGCCTGGTCGATCGGGGCAAACAGGCCCGAGCGCTTCAGATTGTTGGTGATGACCTGCGTGACGCCGTTGCCGACGTCACCGTCGGCGGGCGAGCCCGGCACGAAATTGCTGATCGCGATCGGGATCGGCCGAAACTCCGTGGGATCGATGCGAAGCCGTCCCTGCGGCTGCTGAGCGAAGGCCTGTCCGCCCCCGAGCATCGCAAGCGTCGATCCTGTCAGGGTCATGAAGCGGCGGCGGTTCATCGAGCAGACGTCATTCATTGCAAAGTTCTTTTGTTCGGATGTCACAACATATCTTTCAGGCCGAAAGTCATCGGAATGAGCTTCCAGCTCTCGTACTGCTGCTTCGGCATGAATGAATAGACCTGGCACTGCACGATGGCGCGCTTGGCGCTCTCGGCCACCGCCTGGGCGATCGAGCGCGACGGCCCCCGCACCGCGACGACGACGGGCTCGGACGCGAGCGATCCGTCGATCTTCATGGGAATGTCGATGTCGGCTTCGTACTGGTCGGCGTCCTGCCCGTTATAGGTCGGCGTGAAGCAGCGCTTGACCGCGCCCTGGAATGCACCTCGCCAGGTCGCGACGTTGTTGGCGGCCGTCCCGGTCGCCGATCCCAGCGCGGCGGACGCATTCAGCGCCGAGCCGGTGAGCTCGTGCCGGGTCGCAGCGCGCTTGTCGAGGTCGCGCTGGATCTGCGCGGGATCGAAGCTGCGCTCCTTGGGCTTCGGCTGCTGCTGCGGCTGCACCGCTGCGACCTTCTGCTCCACGGGCTTGGGCGGCGGCTTCTTGGTGTCCAGCTTCTTCTGGAGCTCGGCGATCGGATCTTCCTTGGCCGGATCAGGCTTCTTCTCCTGCGGCTTCGGCTCTTCCTTCGGTTTCGCCTCGGCCACGGGCTTCGGCGGCTCGGGCTTCTTCTCGACCGGCTTCTCGACGGGTTTGGGCGGCGGCTCGGGCGTCGAGTTGGTCTTGATCAGCTCTTTCTTCTCGGTGACCTTCCCGACGGCGTCCTCTTCGGGCTTGGCTTCCGCGATCTTCTCGACCTTGGGCTTCGGCTCTTCCTTCTTGCCGGTCTTCTGCCCCGCCATCATCTTGGCGAGCTGATCGGAGGAGATGATGTCGACCGGGAGCGACTCCTCCGGCGCGACAAAGGCCCTGCTGCTAAAGGTGACGAGGCCCCATCCAAGCACGAGGACGTGGAGGGCAATCGACGCAACGAGTGTCTTGTCGACGTTCACCTTCACCGGCCTAAGACCCCTGATCCGCTTCGGTGACGAGCGCCAGCTTCTTGAATCCGGCCCCGGACAACAGGCCCATGACCCTGGCTACCGTGCCGTAATCCGCCTTCTTGTCGGCGCGCAGATAGATGCGCTCCTCGAGCCCGCCGCGCGCATCCGTGATCGCCTTCAGCTTCGGCACCAGCTCGTTGATCGCGACCTCGGCGTCGTTGATGAAGACCTTGCCCTTGATATCGACAGACATCTGAAGCGGCTTCTGGTCGTTGTTTTCGAGGCTCTTGGCCTGGGTCTGCGGCAGGTCGAGCGGCACACCGACCGTCAACATCGGCGCCGAGACCATGAAGATGATGAGCAGCACCAGCATCACGTCGACCATCGGCGTGACGTTGATCTCGGCCACGACGGGCTTGCGCCGACCACGGCGCCCGCCGCCTCCGGACGAACTGGCTACGTTCATCGCCATGATCGAATGCCCAAATTGCCCTTCACACTATACATGCCGTCCGTCAGCCCCGCTCGTCGATCTGACGCGACAGTATGGCTGAAAATTCATCGGCGAAGCCTTCGAGCCGCTGGGCCTGCCGGTTCACCTCGGATGTGAACTTATTGTAGAAAATAGTGGCAGGAATGGCGGCGATAAGGCCGACGGCGGTCGCAAACAGCGCCTCGGCGATACCGGGGGCGACCACCGCCAGGGAGGTATTTTTCGACGCCGCGATCGACTGGAAGCTCGACATGATGCCCCAGACCGTGCCGAACAGGCCGACGAAGGGACCGGCGGAGCCAACGGTGGCGAGCACCAGCAGGCGGCGCTCCAGGCGCTCGACCTCGCGGGCGATCGAGACGTTCATCACCTTGTCGATGCGCATCTGAAGGCCCGCGACCGAGCGGGCGTGGCTCTCGAACGAGCGCTTCCACTCGCGCATCGCCGCCACGAAGCAGGCCGCCATGGAATGCGTCGGCTTGGCCGAGAGGGTGCGGTAGAGCTCCTCGATCGACTCGCCGGACCAGAAGGCCTGCTCGAAACGGTCCATCGAGCGGCGGGTGCGGGCAAACAGGAAGATCTTGTCGATGGCGATCGCCCAGACCCAGACCGAGCAGGACAGAAGTCCCAGCATCACCGCTTTCACGATCCAGTGAGCCTGCCAGAACAGCGCAATCAGCGACACGTCCGCGGAAGCGGCAACCGGAAGGGCTGACTGAGCCACGTCGGCCGGATTCATAAGCAGTATCCTCTCAAGGCGATCGTTACCTGATGCTCCACGGCAGCAAATGACCGCCGGTTCCCCAACTGCCGCGCTAGAACCGGCGCGGCCGGCAAGCCCGCTCAAAGCCTTGTCTTTCTGGGGTGCAAGGGGGCTCTTCCAAAGCCGGCCGCCTGCATTCCCTGCCAAGATGTCAAAACTATGGGCCTCGACGACGGCTATGGGCGCGATTGTCCGTTCTTACCAGAGCCCGGCGATAGTTAATGCGAGGTTACCGGAGCTGAATTTGGCTGCGGGAAAGCCAGGCGGTGCAGGCGGTTGGCCGCTCTGGGCGGTGCATGGCGGCCGACGGGCCGGAGCCGGATCCTCACTGGCGAGGCCGGTTCCCTCCCCCCTTGCGGGGGAAGGCTAGGGGGTGACGAAGAAATCGGACGCGCACGACGGACACACCATTTCCTGGGCTACCCCTTGCCCTCCCCCGCAAGGGGGGAGGAAGCGCAGTGGGATTCGTGGCGCTACGACACTGCGCAACCGACGCCCCTTCTGGAACCTCCTCCCCCGCCCAGCCCGAAATCGCAGGGAGCGTCGTGTGCGCCACAGCTACACCACGCCCACATGCTCCATCTCGCATCTCACGGCGGGCACGAGCTGATAGGCTGAGCTCGCGGACAACAATGTGCCGGCATCACCGGCCAGCCCGAGGAGCATCCTATGTCGAAACCACAAACCAATATGCGGTGGATGGCCGCCGCGATCGTATCGGTCGGCCTCGTCACGTTCGGCGCCGCGCGCGCGGCATCGGTCGCGCCGGTCGCCGCGCAAAACGGCATGGTGGTGTCCGCACAGCATCTGGCGACCCAGGTGGGTGTCGATGTGCTGAAGCGCGGCGGCAATGCCGTCGATGCCGCGGTGGCCGTCGGTTATGCCTTGGCCGTCGTCTATCCGGCCGCCGGCAATCTCGGTGGTGGCGGCTTCATGACGATCCAGCTCGCCGACGGCCGCAAGACCTTCCTCGATTTCCGCGAGACCGCGCCCAAGGCAGCGACGGCCAATATGTATCTCGACAAGGATGGCAACGTCATCAAGGGCATCTCGACCAAGGGGCATCTGGCTGTGGGTGTGCCAGGATCCGTCTCGGGGATGGAATATGCGCGCGAGAAGTACGGCACCATGAAGCGCGCCGACCTGCTCGCCCCCGCGATCCTGCTCGCCGAGCAGGGCTTTGCGCTGGACCAAGGCGACATCGACTTGTTGCGCACCGCGACGAAGGATTTCGAGGAAGACCCCGCGTCCGCCGGTATCTTCCTCAACAACGGCAAACCGTTCGAAGTGGGTGAGAGGCTGATGCAGTCGGAGCTCGCCAAGACTTTGCGCGAGATCAGCAGCAAAGGCACCGACGGTTTCTACAAGGGCTGGGTCGGCAGCGCCATCGTGGCATCGAGCCAGGCCGGCAAGGGCCTGCTGACGCAGGCCGACCTCGACGGCTACAAGACGCGCGAGCTCGCACCTGTCGAATGTGACTATCGCGGCTATCACGTGATTTCCGCGCCGCCACCGAGCTCTGGCGGCGTCGTCATCTGCGAGATCCTGAATGTCCTGGAGGGCTATCCGCTGAAGGAGCTGGGCTATCATTCCGCGCAGGCCGTGCACGTGCAGATCGAGGCCATGCGGCACGCTTACGTGGACCGCAACAGCTATCTCGGCGATCCGGATTTCGTGAAGAATCCGCTCGACCGCCTCCTCGACAAGAATTACGCGACCAAGATCCGCAGCGTGATCGATCCGAACAAGGCCGCGATCTCCAAGGACATCAAGCCGGGCGTCGCGCCGCACGAGGGCAGCAACACCACGCATTATTCAATCGCGGACAAGGACGGCAACGCGGTATCGGTGACGTACACGCTGAACGATTGGTTCGGCGCCAAGGTGACGGCGGCGAAGACCGGCGTGCTGCTGAACGACGAAATGGACGACTTCACCGCCAAGGTCGGGGTGCCGAACCTTTATGGCCTGGTGCAGGGCGAGGCCAACGCTATTGCTCCCGGCAAGCGTCCACTGTCCTCGATGAGCCCGACCATCGTCACCAAGGACGGCAAGACCGTCATGGTCGTGGGCACGCCCGGCGGCAGCCGCATCATCACGGCCGTGTTGCAGACCATGATCAACGCGATCGATTACGGCATGAACGCACAGGAGGCCGTCGACATGCCGCGCATCCACCAGCAATGGCTGCCGGACCTCACCAACGTCGAGAACTATGCGCTGTCACCGGACACGCGCAAGATTCTGGAGGGGATGGGGCACAAATTCGGGCCGCCGCAACCGGCGAACCACCTCGCGGTCATCATTGTCGGCGCGCCGTCGCTTAACGGCGAGCAAGTCGGCAATAACCGCTACTACGGGGCCAACGATCCACGCCGCAACAGTGGACTGGCGGCCGGGTACTGATCGTCTACGCCACCCTCACGACTGTCATACCCCGCGAAAGCGGGGTATCCAGTACGCTGCGGCTCCTCCGTATCTCAATGCTGTCTCTGGAATACTGGATTGCCCGCCTTCGCGGGCAATGACGGCGGTAGTTCGAAGCCCGCATGAGCAGAGAGACACGGGGGATTTTCGGGCGGTCCCGGATATCGCTTCGCTCATCCGGGCTACGGCGCCCTGCCCTCACCACTTCTCCTTCGAGGTCCGCACATCGAGCTCGAACGACCAGGCTCGTTCGGGCTGGCGGTAGAGGAACGCGAAGCCATCGACGATGCCTTCGATGTCGATCAGGCTGTCTTCGCGGCTCGCCGCATCGGGAAAGCGCGAAAGGATCTTGTCGCCGGCGATCGCACCGTCGACCACGACATGGCCGACATGGATGCCGTCGCTCGCATATTCCTTGGCCATGGCCTGTGCCAACGTCCGCAGGGCGGCTTTTGACGAGTTGAAAGCACCATAGCCGGAGCGTCCGCGCAGCGAGGCGCTGGCGCCGGTGAAGAGCAGCGTGCCTGCCTTCTTCGGCACCATGCGACGCACCGCCTCGCGGCCGAACAGGAAGCCGCCGAAGCACACGACGCGCCAGGCCTTCTCGAAATAGTCGGCTTCCATCTCGATGATCTTGCCGGGCGTATTGTTGCCGGCGTTGTAGATGGCGAGATCGAGGTCTTCGCCGGCGGCATCAAACAGAGCGACAATTTCGCTCTCGCTGGTCGCGTCCGCGACGATGGGCACGGCCGCTCCGCCCGCCTTGACGATGTCGTCTGCAACCGCCTGCAACGCGGACTGCGTGCGGCCCGCGACGATCACCTTGAGGCCATCGGCCGCAAAGCGCTTGCAGAGCCGGGCCCCGAGCCCGCGGTCCGGGCCGACACCGATCACGATTGCCGTCTTCATTGGGGTGGCTCCGTACAATGATGGGATCAGGCCGCCGAGGCAGGTTCGGGGCAGTTGGTCAGGCGCGCGGGATTGCCGACGGCCGTGCAGCCAGCGGGCACGTCTGACGTCACGAGCGCGTCGGCGCCGATCTTGGCGAAATCGCCGATGCTGATGTCGCCGAGGATGGTCGCACCGCCGCCGATATAGACGCCGCGGCCGATCCGCGGCGAGCGCGTCGGCAGTTCACTGCCGCGGCCGATGCTGACGTTCTGGAGGATGGTGACCTCGTCGCCGATCACCACGTTGGCGCCGATCACGATGCCCGTGGCATGGTCGAGATAGACCGACGATCCGATGCTGGCGGCCGGATGAATGCTGACCTGCAAGGCATTCGAGGCCTCGTTCTGGAACAGCAGCGCCGCATCGCGATGATCGTGGTGCCAGAGCCAGTTCGAGACGCGCCAGGCTTGCAGCGCGACATAACCCTTGAAATGCAGCAGTGGCGGCAACAGGTCGGCGATGGCGGGATCGTGGATCGCGATGGCCTGCAAGTCGCGGCTGGCCAGCTCGATCAGATCGGGCGAGCCGCGAAAGGCAGCAAGGGAAAAGGTCGAGACGCGCGCGCGCTCGGCTTCACTGCCGCCGAGCCGACGTCCGATCAGATCGGACAAGGCCGCGGCGAAACCATCATGAGCGAGAATGGTGCCGGCAAGGGCCCTGCCGAAGACGGGATCGGCGTCCGCCACGCGTTGCGCCTCGCCGCGGACCTGTTGCCAGAGGCTGTCGCTCGCCATGATCGCAGCTTCCGCCATTGCCGCCTCCGGTCCATCCGCGTCTGTAGCGGCGAATATAGGCGGTCCGCATCAGGGCGCCAGCCTTCTTGCCGGGACGCGCTTGCTCTCGCCCGCGAGCTCAGGCCGGGCCCGCTTGCGCAGGCTGAGGGCGTACAGCCACCCACCCGCCGCGACCAGGGCGGGCAGGACATAGAGTGCGAAATCGCGGAGCGGGATCATGGTTCGATGCTCTTCTGCGCAAACGAGACCGCACGACTGAGTGCGAACGACGCAAGCCAATAGAAATAGAGGCTGAGAAAGAGCCGCCAGGACTCGCCGACCTGCCACTGCGGATAAACCTGAACCTCCGTCGGCCATCGATTGAGGAATGCGATCGCCATCGGCACAAGGGTTCCGAACCGGTCGAACAGCGCCGAGGCGCGCTCGAGGAGCGCGATACGCTGGCTGATCTCTTTGCGTTCGGCGGCGGTCATGGTCGTACCCGTTGGCGCGCTCGGGAGGCGCGCTGTCAGGGCTTGGTCGGGCCTGGCGCGAATCGGGTTCTACCGGTCCTGCACATGTGCGTGATCAACGCCACATAGCGAATGCCGGCCGGGACACAGGCGGAAATGGCAGTCGGGATCGGACGCGCAGCTGCCATAGACGACGCTGATGTAGCCCAGCACCGCGAAGGCGGTCACGCCAAGCAGCAGGCGGGTCCAGAGGTCCATGATGCGCCTCGTCCATGCAAGAGCAGCGCGGCCCGGTGAGACAGCGCGCGCAAGTCTTGGTGTCGCTGAACCGTGCGCCGGTTCTGAATCAAAAGCGCTGGCCTATCTATCCACGCCTTGCCATGCGGTACGAAGAACGTGGATGCCCGGGACAAGCCCGGGCATGACGACCTCTCATCTGCGTGGAACGGAGCTCTCCCCAAAATCAAACCGCCCGCCTGCGGGCTACGCAGGCGGGCGGCTCGGGGCCATCAGGACTTTGGGGGCATGCGCCTGAAGGCTTTGAGAAGTGTCCAGATCAACCCTGCTGCTGGTCGGTCGGCGGCGGGGTCGGACGCGTCTTGTGCTGCGCCATGAACTGGTCGAACTCTTCCTTGTCCTTGGCGTGACGCAGACGGTCGAGGAAGTTCCTGAACTCGACCTGCTCCTCCTCGAGCCGCTGCAGCGTCTCGGTGCGGTATTCGTCAAAGGCGCGGTTGCCGCTGGAGGGCGGGCCGAAGCCGAAGCCGAAACCGCGGCGCTCCATGCGGCCGCGCATGCGGTCCATCTTGTACTGCATCCGCTCCATCTTGTTCTGCCAGCGATCCTGGTGGCTCCAGCAACCCATTTTTCTGCTCCCGAGTGTGAAAAAGAGAAGGGCGAGTCCGATCGGCCACCAGATGATGAAGCCGAGGATGGTCACGGCGATCCAGCCGGGATGCCAGGGCGTGTCGAGCATATGGGGGCGCTCATAGTGTTCGTCAGAGGAACCGCGCCATCGATTGACATCAGCGGTGTAGGCCATTTCCATCTCCATCACGGCACCAGCGCCGTTGTGAATGTAAATAACATTTACATAGCTAGCCCATCCCGCGATTTTGTCAAGCCGGCCGCCTGACAGGGTCGCGGAATTATTTGCGCAATTTTATTTCGGCTTGCCCCAGGGGCCACCGGGCGGCACGCCAGAACCGGAGGACGCCTCCGGTGGTACCGGCGGCGGCTCGGCGCTTTTCGCAGGCGGACGGCGATCGGTCGGGAAGCCGAGACCGCGCAGATAGATCAGCACCTCGGCCTCTAACAGTTCGTCCGGCGACATCGGCAGTTTTCGTCGCGCAGCATCGCCACGCGAGAACAGCGAGGCCACGCCATGCGCCATCGACCAGATGTGCAGTGCCATCATCATCGCCGGCGGCCGTGGTGTGCCGGGGGGTGCGAGTGCCGCGAGCCGTTCCGCCGCGGCGCGAATGATGTTGAAGGCACGTTCGCTCGCGGCCTGGAGCGCCGGATTGGCATCGACCGGCAGGCCGGATTCGAACATCGCGTTGTAGAATGCCGGCTCCTCGCGGGCGAAGGCGAGATAGGCCCTGCCGACCCGCTCGAACGCGGTGACCGTATCGGGCCGGCCGTCGTCCCAGGCCGCGGTCAAGCGCGCCTCGAACTGCTCGAAGCCGCGCTGGGCGATCGAGGACAACAACTCGTCGCGGTCGCGGAAGTGCCGGTAGGGCGCCGCCGCGCTGACGCCGGCCATGCGCGCGGCATCGGCAAAGGTGAAGCCGGCCGCGCCCTTCTCGGCAATCAACCCGAGGGCAGCCTGCAACAGGGCTTCCTTCAGATTGCCGTGGTGATAGCCGCGCTCGGCGCGGCGCGTCTCCTTGCGCCAGCTCATGTGAACGGCTTTTACATGAGCCGGGGGTGAAGGTCACTAGCGCAAGCTGGATTTGGTGAACCCGTATTTTCACTGTCATTCCGGGCGGCTCGAACGAGCCGAACCCGGAATCTCGAGATTCCGGGTTCGCGCTTGCGCGCGCCCCGGAATGACGAAGCTGACTAACCGCCCGGGATCGGCAGCACCGGCATGATCTCGACACGCTCGCCGGGAAAGATCGCGAAGTGCGGGTGGTTCTCGAACATCTTCGCAGCCGCTTCATGGGACGCGGCACGGACCACGGTGAAGGCGCCCAATTCGTTGGCGGTGTCGGCAGTGCCCTTGTCGTCGACCCGCTTGGTCTTGCCGAGCGGACCGCCCATCGCCTGGATCGCGCCTTGATGCTTCTCGACCCAACCCTTCCAGGCCGCGATGCCCTCCAGCTCCTTCGCCTTGCGCTCGGCGTCCGACATCGCGTTCCATGCAGCCCATTTCGGGCTGGTCTTGCTGCCGAGGAACACGGCGAGATAGGTGTCGGTCATTGGTTCTCTCCTTTGTTGATGACTTTGTTGATGACGGCCGCGAATTCCAATCGCGGCCGCTCTGGCTAGTTCTTCAGACCGTCGAAGCCGGCGGCCGCGACCTGCACGTCCGGCGGAAGGTCGGCCATCTCCTGCACCTGCCGGATCTCAATGACTTCATTGGCCGAGGCCGGACACTGCTTCGCCCACGCAATCGCCTCGGCACGCGAGTCGACCTCGATCATCCAGTAGCCGCCCAGCACTTCCTTGGCTTCAGTGAAGGGGCCGTCGGTCACGACAGGCTCGCCGGTCGCAAACGACACGCGTGCGCCCATCGAGGGCGGATGCAGGCCGTCGAGCGTGATCAGGACGCCGGCATCGTTCAGTGCCTCGTTGTAGCGCATCATCGCGGCGACGCGCTCGGGATCGAGATGCACGTCCGGCGGCGCGGTCTCGTAGCCGAGCGGGATCATCAGCATCATGAATCGCATGGGCAGTTCCTTGCTTACCTGGTCCGTCAGCTCTGCGGGCTGCCCCGGAAGGACGGGGGAGATGGGCGGGCCGAGCCAGCCCGCTCTCCCCTGTTAGACGAATGCCTTGCTATCGAATCGACACCGTGACGAAAATTATTTCGGAGGTCATGCTTGGGAGGTTCCTGCGTCAGCGCGGCTGCGGCAGGAACCGACCGTCCTGGAACACAGCGCCGAAATAGACCTCGATCCGGCGAACCTTGCCGCCGGCGAAGGTGAAGAACTCGGTGTTGCGAAAGCTCCTGCCATCGGTCGCAAGGCAGCGATAGGTGACAAAGGCCTCGTCGCCGACGACGAAGATGCGCTCGATATCGTGGTGCGCGATCCAGCCGGTGTCCCGCCAGCAGCGTTCGAAATAGGTCGCCTTGTCGAGGTCGTCGTCGAACGGGCTGGTGAAGCGGAAGTCGTCGGCGAGCGCCTCGCTCACCAGTTGCCGGTCATTGCCGAGATAGGCTGCGAAGAGGTTTCGAATCAGTCGCTCGCGGTCGTCAGACATTGATCGGTCTCCGCAGAGAATCCTCTTGAAGACGATGCACGCACGCTTGCGCCGACATTGCTTGCCGAATTTCGCCAGAGACGATGCCAAATTGAACCATTCCGAGGAACTTCAAGTTCAATTTCAACAGCAAGGCCAGGATCCAGCACGCGCTCGCGTGACCTCCGACATGTCGTCGAACATGCAGCGCGCATCGGCGGAACTGGCGTAAGCTCTGGCTTTATCACTATCCCCGTCATCCTGAGGTGCTCACACTGCAAAGCAGTGTGAGCCTCGAAGGATGAATCGGCCCCCGGCCGTCGCCCTTCGAGGGCCGCTGAAGAAGCGGCCACCTCTGGGTGACGGCGATAGATAACGACGCCCTTACCCTACTGCTCCCAGCGTCGCGTCACTTCACTCGCCCCTTCCGGCAGCATCTCGAAGACCGGCGAGGCCAACACCGCATGGACATGCAGTATGGTCGTTCCCGAATTGCGAAAACCGTGCTTGCGGCCGGCTGGAATCAGCAGCAACTGGCCGGCCCTCACCGTGACGCGCTCGGCCTCGATCCACATCTCGGCCTCGCCGTCACGCACGGTCAGCACCTCCTCGACCGGATGGCTGTGCGTCGGCGCGCCGGCGCCGGGGGCGACCCATTGCTCGAAGATGCAGAGCGCGGCCGCGCCATTGCGCGCGGAGGTCACCATGCGGGTCGTCACACCGGGCCGCCATTCCTCGAGCGGGGTCGCGCCGGGATCGATGGGCATGGCTTCAGGCCCTTTCTTGTGAGAACGAAAGCGAAGTAAAAGGGGCCGGCCCTCGCGTGGGAACAGCCTTTCGAACACAGGACAGATTAGCAAATGCCGCAGGCCCCGCAAAAAGTCGCCCTCGTCACCGGAGCCGCGCGCGGCATCGGGCTTGCGACCGCGAAGAAGTTCCTTGGCGAGGGCTGGCGCGTGGCGCTGCTCGACATCGAGGGGGAGTTGCTCGGCCGCGCGGTCGCCGAGATCGGCCAGGACGAGGCGACGCTCGCGCTGACCTGCGACGTCTCCGACGCGGCCGCGGTCGGCGCCGCGATGACGACGATCGAGCGGCGGTTCGGCCGGCTCGATGCGCTCGTCAACAATGCCGGCATCGCCGTGTTCGCGCCGCTGATGGAGACGTCGGATACCGACTGGCGCCGCGTGCTCGAGGTCAACCTCACCGGCCCGTTCCTCTGCACCAAGGCCGCGGTGCCCTTGATGCGCGACAGCGACGGCGGCGCCATCGTCAACATCACCTCGATCTCGGCGGTGCGCGCCTCGACCTTGCGCGCGGCCTACGGCACCAGCAAAGCGGGGCTCGCGCACCTGACCAAGCAGCTCGCGGTCGAGCTCGCCTCGCTCAACATCCGCGTCAACGCGGTTGCGCCGGGGCCGGTCAACACCGCGATGGCGAAGCAGGTGCACACCAAGGAGATCCGCGCCGACTATCACGACGCCATTCCGCTCAACCGCTACGGTCTCGAGGAGGAACTCGCGGAGGCGATCTTCTTTCTGTGCTCGGGAAGCGCGAGCTACATCACCGGCCAAATTTTGGCCGTCGATGGCGGCTTTGATGCAGCCGGCATTGGCCTGCCGACGCTGCGTGGGCAACGGCGCAACGGGTAGGCACGGGATTTGCGGGATGGGCAAGGGCGCGACGTGCCGTGCCCGCCACCTTCTGCGGAATTGTGGTGCCATTGGTGGGCACGCGGAGCCTGTCATCGGGCGCGCATTCGCGCGACCCGGTGGCTTTGCCCACCCTACGACGTCGAATGTGCGGAGAGTACGATGCAACGTGCTGCTTTGGTCAAAGCCCTGATGCTCGCGACCGCCCTGCTCGCCTCGACACCCGTTGCCGCCGAAATCCGCATCATCCAGTCACCGGGCGGACAGGTCGGGCCGTTCCTCGACCTGTTCGAGAAGGTGCGCGACAGCGGCGAGCGCGTGGTGATCGACGGCCCCTGCCTGTCCGCCTGCACGCTGGTGCTGAGCATCGTGCCGGGCGAGCGCATCTGTGTCACCAAACGCGCCGTGCTCGGATTCCATGCTGCGCGTTCGGTCGACCGGCGTGGGCGCTTCTATGCCGAGCCGGAAGCCTCCGACGCGGTGCTCCAAGCCTATCCGGGGCCGGTGCGCGACTGGATCGGCCGCCGCGGCGGCCTCACCTCACGGTTGCTGTTGTTGAAGGGGCGCGACCTCGCCGCGATCTATCCGCGCTGCCGGTGAGGATCGGGCGGCTATCGGCCGTGTGAGCAGCTTGAGCCCGTCGCTGTCCGACGATTGAGCAATTTTGCGGAATTTCGCCTCTCCGGACGCTGAATCCGCTCATCCGCTTCGCAATGCCTGCACAATTTACGCGGTTTGCAGCTTTTCCCTGCAGTCTATGATGGTTGCGGCCAGACTGAGGCTGCGGCGTCGTCACAATCTCAGCAATGGTCACAGACGAGAATGGTTCGGCTTTTTCAAGATTACTCATTTTCAAATGGGGCGCTTGCCATGCAGCCCATCGACTTTCGCTACCGCCTGTCGGACCAGGGACGGATCGTCCTTGGCCAACTAAGCTCCGAGGAAACCGTCGAATTCGAACTCCTGTCACGGCGCGACCGCGAGGGACTGATGGACCTGCCGTCCGAGCTGCGGCTGCTCGAGCTCTACGTGAAGTATGTCGGCTCGGGCGCAGAAGCCGCGCTCGCGCCGACGGAACTCGCCTGGCATCAGATCGCGCCGCGACCGAAGAGACCGCCGCCCTCGCGGACGGCGCGGCCGCGCGGCTATGTCGTTTCGATGATCGTGATCGCAAGCGTCAGCTTCACGCTCATCGCATTGCTTGTGAGCTAAGGGCGCTCGTGAACTCGCACGCAAGCACGCCAGCGAAATTGCGCCGGTCTCGCGCGACGTCGGGTTCTAGAAGAACCCCTGGATCATCTGCGCCAATTCCATGCTTGCGCAGATGAGCATACCCCAGAGTGCAAAGTTGATCTGTAGCGCCGCCGCCATCGGTCGCTCCCCTTCCAAGTCACGCCCATCCCAGTTTGTACAATTTATGAAGGAATGATTAGCGATTCTGACGCGCTGTTCACAGCCTATTATTGCGCCAGTTGTTGTGCGATGCGGTCCCGATCATTTCACGAAGCGGCCCCACTGCTCGCGCAAAGTCATGCGAATCGAGACTCCATATTCGGCCGTGCCGGCCACGTCTTTTCCCTTAGGTTCCATTTAACCGACGCGATGCAAAGTCTCTCACGCGGATTTTGCGTGTCGCGTACCGCACTGAGGGTTCGGCATGATGCGACACGGCTTGGTCTTGCTCACTTTTTGCGCAGCGCTCATGGGCTGCGCGGCGGCGCCGGCGCAGGAGCGTCGTCCGATCGCATGGGACGGCCTCGGACAGAACCCGAACCGGCCACCTGTCACAAAGCGGCGCGCAGCGAACCCCGCACCTGCGCAGGAAAATCCCAACCAGGAACGGGAAAGAGTGCTCGGCACCTTGCGCCCCTACTCCGAAGCGTGGTGGGCGGTCCATGACGAAATCGAGGCGGAGAACGACAGGCAGCTCGGCACGAAGCTCGTGATCTGCCCTCGCTGCGTCCAGTCGCCGTCACCCGGCGAGGATGTGACCGGATCGGTCCGTTGAGACAGCGAGCGGCCGATCCGGCGATGGCGTGACCGTCTTGGGCGTGACCGTCTTGGGCGCGCCCCTCACCCGCAACAATCGAGGGAGGGGCGCCACGTATCAGGCGGTCGCGCCTGTCACATGCCTTCTGCCGGGCAGTTCACCATCCAGGGGATGCCGAACTTGTCGACGCACATGCCAAAACCCTTGGCCCAGAACGTCTTGCTGAAGGGCATGGTGACGGTGCCGCCGTCGGCGAGCGCGTTGAACTTGCGCTCGGCGTCCGCGACATCGGCGATCGTCAGCGAGATCGAGAAGCCCTGCGGCTTCTGAACATGCTCGGGCGGTGCGTCGGAGGCCATCAGCACGCTGCCACCGGGCAGCGACATCCGCGCATGCATGATCGTCTTTTCGCGGCCGGGTGCGGCCGGCATGTCCGGCGGCGCTTCCGAGGCGCGCATCATCGCGTCGATCTTGCCGCCGAGAACCTTGGCGTAGAAGTTGAACGCCGCTTCGCAGGTGTCCTGATAGAACAGATAGGGATTGAGCATCGTTTCTCTCCTTTTCTTTCCTTGGGCAGTGAGGCTCATTTCTTCTCGGTGAGCTTCTTCAGGCTGGCGAGGCCGGCCTCGAAGTCCTTGCCGATCATGTTATCCATGTTGATGAACACCTGCATCACCTTGGACATGAACGGCGCCGGACCATACATCGCCCAAGTGACCAGTGTGGCATCGCCTTGCGGCACAAAGGTGAACCCGGCGGTGTTGTGGCCTTCGAACGGGCGCTCGAAATCGAGCTTGATGCGGAGCTTCGACGGCGAATTCGCCTCGAGGATCTCCATATTCCCGGCGCCGACATTATTGTTGCCGTCCCAGGCATAGGTCGCGCCCTTGCCCGACGCGGTTCTGCCGAAGGTACGCTTCATGGCGGGGTCACGATCCTCATAGGGCGACCAGGCGGTCCAGCGATGGAAATCGGCGACCAGCGGATAGATCGCATCGGCCGGCGCCTTCAGGGCGAGCGAGCGCTCGACACGGAAGGTGTCGGGTTTTGTCAATGCAAAGACGAGGACGCCCGCTAGTCCGACCGCGAGCACGATGGCGATGATGGCAATGGCTTTCAGCATGAACGGCTCCCTGGATATGGGCTAAGGACGAAGGGAGGAGGCTGGGGCCGACAAGACGGGGATTTTTTTTGGTTGTCATTCCGGGATGGTCCGAAGGACCAGACCTCAGGTGCGCAATTGCGCACCGGGGAATCTCGAGATTCCGGGTTCACCCTTCGGGTGCCCCGGAATGACAGTGTGGATGGTGCCCCGCCCTATTTCGCCGTCGCACCCTGCCTGGCGCTCCCGTTGCCACTCTTCGGCTGGCTGTCCCGGATCAGGCGATCAATGTGCATGCGGATGTGGGCGGCTTCCGCCGAGGTGTTGGCGAGCGCGATGGCGCGGTCGAAGGCGATGCGGGCTTCGTCGTTGCGGCCGAGCTGCATCAGGAAGGCGCCGCGCACGCCGTAGAAATGGAAGTAATTGGCAAGCTTCGGCGCCAGCGGCTCGATCAGGTCGAGCGCGGCTTGCGGCCCGCGCACCTTGGACACCGCGACCGCGCGGTTGAGCGTCACCACCGGCGAAGGCTGCACCAGTTCCAGCGCGCCGTAGAGCAGGTCGATCTGGGCCCAGTCGGTCTCCGCCGGCGTCGCCGCTCGGGCATGCAGCGCGGCGATCGCGGCCTGGATCTGGTAGGGCCCGCTGCGGCGATGGCGCATCGCCTTGTCGATCAGCGCCAACCCTTCCGCGATCATGGTGCCGTTCCACAGGGAGCGATCCTGGTCCTCCAGCAGGATCAGCGAACCGTCGTTGGCAAACCGTGCGGCGCTGCGCGCATGTTGCAACAGCAGCAACGCCGCCAGCCCCATGATCTCCGGCTCGCTCTGGAACAGCCGCAGGAGCAGCCGTGCCAGCCGGATCGCCTCCTCGCAGAGCGGCTTTCTGATCTCGGCGGTGTCGCCGCTCGCCGAATAACCCTCGTTGAAGATCAGGTAGATCATCGCCGCGACAATGGCGAGCCGCTCGGAGCGTTCGACTGCACCGGGCGTTTCGAAAGGCGCCCCGGCTTCCGCGACCTTCGCCTTGGCGCGCGTGATGCGCTGCTCCATCGCCGCATCCGAGACCAGGAAAGCACGGGCGATCTGCTTCACCGTGAGGCCGGAGACGATGCGCAGGGCGAGCGCGATCTGCTGCGTCGCCGGCAATTGCGGATGGCAGCAGATGAACATCAGGCGCAGAATGTCGTCGCGATAATGCGAGCCGTCGAGCCGCTCGGCGAGCGCGCCCTCGGCATCGCCGAGATCGGAGATCGCCTGATCGTCCTCGGGCAGCGGCTGCTGCTTGCGGGCGCGCCGCACCTCGTCGATCGCGACATTGCGGCCGACCATGATCAGCCAGGCCGCCGGATCGCGCGGCGGCCCGTTCTGCGGCCAGGTCTTGAGCGCGCGCAGGCAGGCGTTCTGGAACGCTTCCTCGGCGGTGTCGAGATCGCGGAAATAGCGCAGCAGCGCGCCGACCGCCTGGGGTCGCGCCGAAGTCAGCGCGGTCTCGATCCAGGCGGTGTCGGTCTCGCTCACGTCAGGTTTCCTCCCGGCCTGAACACGCCGACGGGGCGCACCTCATAGGCACCGCCGGGATTGGCGGCGCCGAGGTCGCGCGCGACGTCGAGCGCGTCGTCGAGGTTCTTGCAATCGACGATGTAGAAGCCGAGCAGCTGCTCCTTGGTCTCGGCATAGGGGCCGTCGAGCACCAGCGGCGGGTCCTCCTTACGCAGCGTCGCCGCCGCGGTGGTCGGCAACAGCCGCGCCACCGGACCGAGCCGGCCCTGGCTCGTGAGCTTCTCCTGCACCACGGCGAGCTTCTTCATCACCGCCTCGTCCTGGTCCTTGCTCCAGGAGCCGACGAAGTCCTCGTCATGATAGCAAAGGATCGCATAAAGCATGGGCAGTACCTTCCCTGACCTCTTGTTTTGAAGACGATCCAATATGCCCTGCCCCGACAGGGCTGCGGAAAAAAATTGCAAGAAAAATCCGGCAGATCGTGCCAAGGAGAGCCCTCAAAAGCGGAACCGACGAGGCACTTCGAATGACCAAAGGCACACTGGCCGTCCTGATCAACAGCACGCAGCAGAACTGGCTGCCGGAGCGCTGGAAGGCCCGGTTCGATTCGGTCTGCGGCGGCCGCCGCGTGGTGCTGCTGCCCGATGCCGGGCTCGATTCGGCCGAGGTGCACTATGCCGCGGTGTGGAAACCGGTGCCGGGCGATCTCGGCTCGTTCCCCAATCTGCGCGCGATCTTCAATCTCGGCGCCGGCGTCGATGCGCTGATAGCGGACAAGAGCCTGCCGGACGTGCCGCTGGTTCGCGTCGCCGTGCCCGACCTGACCAATCGCATGACCGAATATGTCGTGCTGCACGTGCTGATGCACCACCGCCAGGAGCTGTACTTGCGGCAGTCGCAGCGCGAGAAGCGCTGGGAGCCGAAATATCAGTGGCCGGCGAGCGCGGTGACGGTCGGCGTGATGGGGCTGGGCACGCTGGGAGCAGATGCGGCCGACGTGCTGCGGCGGCTCGGCTTCCGTGTCGTCGGCTGGAGCCGCAGCCCGCGCACGATCGACGGTGTCGAATGCTTCCATGGCACCGCCGGAATCGATGCGTTCCTGCGCGCGACCGACATTCTGGTCTCGCTGTTGCCGCTGACCCCGGACACGCACGGCATCCTCAACCGCGACGTCTTCACCAAGCTCAACCGCACAAGCCCGCTCGGCGCACCTGTGCTGATCAATGCCGGCCGCGGTGGCTTGCAGAACGAGGCCGATATCCTCGCCTGTCTCGACGACGGCACGCTGGGCGCCGCCTCCCTCGACGTCTTCGTGCAGGAGCCACAGCCGGCCGACAGCCGCTTCTGGACCCATCCCAAGGTGCTGCTGACCCCGCACAACGCCGCGGACACCGACGCGGAAGCGATCTCGGCCTATGTCGCCGAGCAGATCGCACGGTTCGAGGCGGGCGGCGCGCTGGAGAACGTGGTGGACCGGGCGCGGGGGTATTGAGGCTCGCTGGCGCTACAAACTCCATGTCGTCCCGGCGAAGGCCGGGACCCATACCGCGTGATCTATCGATCGTGGCCGGTCGCAGTACCGAACGACGAGTCTTCGCCAAACCACATCCTGTGGTTATGGGTCCCGGCCTTCGCCGGGACGACACCTTTTACTTGGGCCGGTAGCCCGTCCCCACCCACAACCACCCCGCTCCGCCGGTATCCCGTTCACCCTCTTTTAGCGAGAAGTTGATAAGCGTTGTTAACCAACGCTCAAAGAACGAGTCGGACATGCGGACGAGTCTCGGCCTCAGGATGCGGATCACGGTTGCGCTGGCGGTGACGGCGGCGGCGACCGCGCTGTTTGCCGTGCTGGGCGCGATGTGGATCATCGCCGGCATCATCGACCGCGCCGACCAGCGCGAGCTGCGCAGCCATTACGACGCCCTGCAATCGCGCATCGCCGAGGAATCGCACCGCGCGGCCGCGATGAGCGCCGTGGTGGCCGCGATGCCGGCGACGCAGGAGGCGATGGCGAAGCAGGACCGCGAGACGCTGGTGCGCCTGTTCGGGCCGGTGTTCACGGCCATCAAATCCGACTACGGCGTCGACCAGTTCCAGTTCCACGTGCCGCCGGCGACGTCCTATTTGCGCGTGCACCAGCCGGCCAAATTCGGCGACGACCTCTCCGGCTTCCGCAAGACCGTCGTCGTCGCCAACCAGGACCGCAAGGTCGTGGTCGGGCTCGAGGGCGGCGTGGCCGGGCTCGGCATCCGCGGCGTTGTGCCGATCGCGCAGGACGGCAAGCACCTCGGCACGGTCGAATTCGGCCTGACCTTCGGCCAGCCCTTCCTCGACGATTTCAGGAACAACCGCCATGTCGACGTCGCCTTCCATCTCGCCGACGGTTCGGGATTCAAGCTGTTCGGCGGCACGCTGAAGGGCAGGAGCTTCTTCGATGCCGCCGACTACGGCCGCGCCGCCGCGGGCAACTTCACGGTGCGACGGGCCAAGCTCGACACCACGCCGGTCGCCGCGCTGCTCGGACCGATCAGGGACTTTTCCGGCAAGCCGCTCGGCGCGGTCGAGCTCGTCATGGACAATGCCGATTACGAGGCCTCCGCCGATCGCGCCTGGCTGCTGGCGATCGGGATCGCCGCGCTCGGGCTCGTTCTGGCGGCGATCGTCGGCTATCTCATCGCCCGCAGCATCTCGCGCCCGATCCTGTCGATCACCAACGTGATGCGCGAGCTCGCGGACGGACGTCTCGACGTCATTGTACCCACCAGCAAATCGAATGACGAGGTGGGCGCGATGGTGAAGGCGGTCGCGGTGTTCCGCGACAATGCGGTGAATTTCGGCAGGCTCCAGGCCGAGCAGCTCGAGGCCAAGGCGCAGTCCGAGGCGGAGAAGCGGCGCGCCTTCGCCGCGCTCGCCGACAATTTCGAGGCCAGCATCCGCGAGGTCGTCACCACGGTGTCCGCGGCCGCGGTCGAGATGGAGCACACGGCGCGCTCGATGTCCGATATCGTCGAGCAGTCGCGCGAGCAGACCCGCACGGTGTCGTCGGCCTCGGCGCTGGCCTCGGAGAACGTGCAGACGGTCGCGGCCGCCGCGGAGGAATTGTCCTCGTCGATGACCGAGATCAGCCGGCGCCTTGCGCACGCGACCGAGGTGGTCGGCAAGGCCGCGAGCGACGGACGGCAGTCGAATGCGCGGGTGCAGAGCCTGGCGGATGCCGCGCAGAAGATCGGCGACGTCGTCGCCTTCATCAATGGCATTGCCGGCCAGACCAATCTGCTGGCGCTCAATGCGACGATCGAAGCAGCGCGCGCGGGCGAAGCCGGGCGCGGCTTTGCCGTGGTCGCCTCCGAAGTGAAGGCGCTGGCGACCCAGACCGCGAAGGCAACCGAAGAGATCGGCGCGCAGGTCACGGCGGTGCAGGGCGAGACGACCGGCGCGGTCGACGGCATCCAGTCGATCTGCGCGACGATCCAGCAGGTCGACGAAATCTCGGCCGCGATCGCCGCCGCCGTCGGCCAGCAGGGCACCGCGACGCAGGAGATCGCGCAGAACGTCCAGCAGGCCGCCGCCCGCACCGGCGAGGTCTCGCAGAACATCTCCGGCGTCACCGCCGGCATCGCCGCGACCGGCACGGCAGCCGAGGAAGTGCTGGGCTCCGCGATCGAGCTGTCGAAGCAGTCGCAACGTCTGCGCGACGAGGTCGATCGCTTCCTGGCGCATATCCGGGCGGCGTAGTGAGACGACGGCTGGCGCCTCAGCGAAAGGTGTCGTCCCCGCGAAGGCGGGGACCCATAACCCCAGGGAGAAGTTGCGGCGCGAAGTCGCAACTCCGAGTCTTCGCCAAACCAAATTCGGTGGCTATGGGTCCTGGCTTTCGCCAGGACGACGTCGGGGAAATAGTTCGCACCGCATATTCCGTGTCGTCCCGGCGAAGGCCGGGACCCATAACCCCAGGGAGAAGTTGCGGCGCGAGACTGATAACTCCGAGCCTTCGCCAAACCACTCCCTGTGGTTATGGATCCCGGATCGGCGCTCCGCTTCGCTGCGCTTGTCCGGGACGACAGCTAGGGCTTGACTCCCAACATCACATCAATCGCACCCTTCACGATCGCTTCCAGATCTTTCCGTGAGACGCGCGCGCGCGAGCGGATGGCGATCGAGTGCACCGTCGCCGATGCGAGCTGGGCCAGCACGGCCGGGTCCGCGCTCTCCGGCAGTTCGCCCTTCTCCCTGGCGCGGCGGAAGCAACTCGCAAACGCCTTGTCGAGCTCGGCGAGACCGTCCAGCACCATGGCGCGGATGTCGGGATCACCGACAGCTTCGGACGCCGCCGTCACCACCGTGAAGCAGCCGCGCGGGCCCGTCTCGCCGGAGAGATAGATGTTCAGCGCGGAGGCGAAGATGCGCTCCAGGCGCTGGCGCAGCGGCATCTCCTCGCGAAAGATCGCGGCCATGGATGCCCGCGCTTCCTCGCGGTAGCGCTGGTAGCTCTTGATGTAGAGCTCGCGCTTGTCGCCGAAGGCACCGTAGAGACTCGGTCGGTTCATGCCGGTGGCTTCGCTCAGATCGTCGAGCGAGGTCGCGGCAAAACCCTGTTTGCGGAACAGGTCGAGCGCCTTGCCGAGCGCGACCTCGGGCTCATAGGCGCGCGGCCGGCCACGGCGCTTAGGTTCGCCGCGGCGCTCGGGCTCATTGGCAGCAGTTGGCGGTTTCGATTTTTGTACCATTTCGCAATTTAATCCTTGACCCTCGCCATATTATGCAAGATGGTACAAAAATCAATCTGGCCAGGTTGAGCGACACCGAAAGAGGAACTGCCCAAGGAGGCTACAGATGGATCTCTATTTCTCGCCGCTCGCTTGCTCGATGGCGACACGCGTCGCGCTGTACGAAGCCGGCGCCGACGCGAACTATCTCGAAGTCGATCCGCCGACCAAGAAGGTCCTGAACGACGGTACCGACTTCCGCACCGTGAACCCGATCGGCCTCGTGCCGACGCTGCGCACGGACGAGGGCGTGGTGCTGACCGAGAACGCGGCGATCCTGCAATATGTCGCCGACCGCTTCCCGCAATCCGGCCTCGGCGCCGCGGCGGGCATCGAGCGCACGCGGCTGCACCAATGGCTCTGCTTCATCGGCACCGAGCTGCACAAGGGCCTCTTCATCCCCGTGCTCGACCGCAAGGCGCCGCAGGAGACCAAGGCCTACGCGCTGGAGAAGAACCTGTCGCGGCTCGACTATCTCGACAACTACCTGAAGGGACGCGACTTCCTGCTCGACCATTTCAGCGTGGCGGATGCCTATCTCGTCACGGTCATCAACTGGACCATGGCGACACCGCCGATCGAGCTCGCCAAATGGCCGAACGTGAAGGCCTATTACGAACGCCTGCGCCAGCGGCCGTCGGTGGCAAAGGCGATCGCGGAGGAGTTCGAGCTGTACAAGGCCGAACTCGCCAGGAAGAAGGCGGCGGCTTGAGACAAGGCGGCGACGTCGTCCCGGCTGGCCGGGACGACGTCGTTCCTTCGTTGCAATTCGACTATCTCGGCGCTTGCAGCACGATCCCGTAGCGACGGTAGATCCGATCGATCGTGCCGTCGCTGCGCAGCAGTTCCACCGCTCCGTCGATGGCTTCGCGCAACGCATCATCGGGGCGAATCATGCCGACGGCGACATTCCAGTTGAGATCGGCCACGCTCTCGTCGCGATCCAGGATCCGGAGCGCCTTGTCCGGATGCGTCAGATTGAAATAGCTCGCCGCAGTGGGGGTGACCGCTGCGGCATCGATCTCATGATTCGACACAGCGTCGAGGCTGTCGCTCTCGAAGCCGAAGGTCGATGTAGGCACGCGCCGCTGACCGATGATCATGGCCGCGACCGATCCAACCTGCACTCCCACTTTGGTGGTCTCGTTGAGGCTTTTGAACGAGGTGAGCGTGCTGGATGACGGCACCGCGAGCGCGACGCCCGTGCGATAGTACGGCTTCGATATCCTCAGGCGGGTTTCGCCTTGCGCTTCGCGATCAGCGATGATGTCCAGAAGAATGTCGCAGCCGGCACTGCGCATCTGGTACTGCGTAATGATCCAGTCGAGCCGCAGCGAGACACCGAGCTCGCGTGCCAGCGCCTGACCAAGCTCGACCTGAAAGCCGGGCGGATCGCCCGCCTTGCGCGCAAAGGGAAGCGAGTTGGGATGCGCGCACAGCCCGATCGCGCCGCTCGAGCGGATCGCGTCCAGGGTTCGCGCCTGCGCCGGTCCGGATAGCCCTATGGCGGCAGCGGCAATGAGCGGGACAAATGCCTTCATTCGGCGTTCTCATCTAGATGGATCGCGCCGTGCGCTTCAGCCCTCGCGCGGCTTCAAGGCGCGGATGTATTTGACGATCTGGTCGATCTGGGCGTCGGTGAAGGCGCCGTCGAATGCCGGCATCGCCCCTTGCTTGCCGTGCTTGATGCGGTCGCGAATGAAGGCGTCGTCGCGCGGCGAGTTCAACAGTTGCGGCCCCTTGCCGGGCGCCCGGCCACCGTCGGAGTGACAGAAGCCGCAAGTCCCCGCGAACACCGGTTCGACCTCGAACGACCCGTTCTCGGGCGCGGGCGTGGTGGATTGTGCTTGAGCCATCACAGCGCACAGCAGCGCGGCACCCAGTCCCGCAGGAACCGTTTTCAAATGCAGTCTCAACACGTCCGCTCCATTCCTGAAATCACGCGTCGTCGCTTCGATCGGTCATGGTGTGGGCTTGCGCCCCGCTCCATGACCGAACGTTTGCGGCAGACTATTTCAGGCTGAAGACGATGAGCGCGCCGTCGTCACGCGGCATGCTCTTGTAGGCGCCGCCGAAGTTTGGCGCATACTCATCCGCCAGCATCCCGCCGAAGCCTGCGACCACTGCGATGTATTGCTTGCCCCCGACGGAGTAGCTGACGATGCCGCCTTGATGGCCGGTGCCATTGTTGTGTTTCCACAGCTCAGCGCCGGTTTCGGCATCGTAGGCGTGAAGGACGCCGCGGGAGTCGGGCACGAATACGAGATTGCCCGCGGTCGACAGTACGCTCCCAAGCGGCGGCTCGGGATAGCGGACCTCCCATTTCTTCGCTCCCGTTATCGGATCGCGCGCATCGAGATGTCCGTAGATCTCGCCGCCCGGAGGAGGCGCCATCTTGAAGTCGGCGCCGATGTTGAGCTGGACCTGCGGCGCGGTGACCGGCGTCGTCTTCTGGACTTCCAGCGTCATGCACCATTCCTGGCCGATCTTGTAGTAGAGACCGGTCTTCGGGCTGTATGAGCCGGCATTCCAGCTGACGCCGCCGCCGATGAACGGACACAGCGGTTCAGCGACTTTCCCGGCCGCGAAATCGCGTCGACCGATCAGCGCGCCGGTCTTGGGATCGATATCCTTGACGAAGTTGATGTTCTCAACCAGCCGCCAGACGTTCTTCACACCGAGATTGCGGTCGTAGACGAAGACGAAGCCGCCCTTGTTCGGATGAACCACATATTTCTGGCCGTCGCGTTCGAGCATCACGAACTCGCCGACGGCGCTGTCGAAGTCCCAGGCGTCGTGCGGCAGTTCCTGATGGTAGGATTTCAGCTTTCCGGTATCGATATCGAGAGCGATGACCGAACTCGTATAGAGATTGTCGCCGGGACGCGCGCCTTGCGTCTTGTAGTCGGCGCCCGACCAATCATAGAGCGGCGCCGGGTTCGCGGTGCCCCACAGGATGGTGTTGGTCTCGGAGTCGTAGGTCCCCGGCATCCAGCCGCCACCGCCACCAGTCCGCCAGGAATCGTTGCCCCAGGTTTTCATGGCCTCGTCGGTGCCTGCGACCGTCAGGAACTCCCACTTCTTCTTTCCGGTGGTGGCATCAAGCGCGAAGATCGGGCCGCGGCCCGGCCATTCGCCACCTTGCGAGCCGATGATCACGCTCCCTTTCGCGTAAAGCGGCGCGCCGGTGAAACCGACCGTGAGCTTCTGCGAATCGATCAGCCTGGTCTCCCAGAGGACCTTTCCCGTCTTCGAATCCAGCCCGAAGACACGACCGTCCATCGTGCCGACGAAGACCTTGCCTTCACCGAGGGCTACGCCGCGATTGTAGGGCGAGTGGGTCTGCCGGCTGATGAGCGCCTCATCGAGCTCCGGAAAGAACGACCAGATGACCTCGCCCGTCGCGCCGTTCAGCGCAAAGACCCGGCTGTAAGAACCCGAGTAATAGAGCACGCCATCGGCCACGAGCGGCATCGACTGCAGGCCGCGCGTCGATCGTCCGGGAATGTGCATCCAGGCTACGCCCAGATTGCCGATGGTGTTGGCATTGATCTGCGCGAGCGGGCTGTAGTGATGCGACTTGTATGAGCCGTGATAGGTGAGCCAATCGTTCTGACCGGCGGCCTCGATCCGGGCCGTATCCACCGATTGAGCAAACGCCGCCGACGCCGCAAGTGTCGCGCCGACAAGAACAGGTAAACCCGAGCTAAGCCACTGCGTCCTCATATGCACTTCCTCCCGCTTCTGTGTGATTGCGTCTTATGAGCGCCGCCGCGAGGGATGTTTGCAGTTCAGTGCGCGTCGATTGTTTTCCATCGAAGATGAGCTGCCAACAGATGTCCCCCTCTCCCGGCGCATGTCGCCAAAGGAGCTACGTTCACTGGAGTGGTTGCTATTGCACTTCTGCTCGCAGTCACAGAGTACGCCGGATCATGGGCAGTGCAAAGACGGAATGCACCCACGGCGTGAACTTGACGCACGAGGAAAATTGAAACGGCAGTGGCACTTACCGTTTCGTCCCAATCGACAAATCGTCAAGGCCCGGGCGGCGCGAACTCTATCCGTACAGCACCCGCGGCAGGATCGTGACGATCCCGGGCCACAACGTCAGCAGCAGCACGAAGCCGATCATGATCATCAGATAGGGCAGCGTGACGCGCGCGATGTCCACGCACGACGCCTGACGCGTCACCGCGTGTACCCATAAACTGCAACCGCGTTGTCCGCCGACACGAGGCCGCTTTCGATGTCGTCATTGACGGCCGAGCGTGCCCGCTCGGTCGGATCGCCGATGCCGGCGCCGCCGGGCGTCAGCACCACCAGCCGGTCGTCCGGCGGCACCTGCTGAAAGCCCTTGCCACGCAGCTTCTTGCCGGATTTGAGACCGACATAGCCGGCCTCGCCGTTCCGGCCGCCGTCGCGGCCACGCGGCGGATGATCGATGCGGTCGAACGCCGCCAGAATGTCGAACGGCGCATCGACGCCGCTGCCGACCTCGATGATCTGGCCGAGGCCGCCGCGGGTGCGCCCTGCCCCGCCGGAATCCGGGCGCAGCTCCTTGCGCCAGAAGATCAGCGGCGTCTGTGTTTCCGCGATCTCGACCGGCGTGCCGCGCACGCCGCTGGGATAGGCGGTGGCCGACAGGCCGTCCTTGCCGAAGCGCGCGCCGGTACCGCCGTTGCTGGTGACCGCCATCGAGAACCCGTAATTGCCGCCGACGCCACTTCGCGTCTGTCCGCGCACGTTGAGATTCCACAGGCACGAGGTGCCTTCCGCCGGCACGCGCTCGGGAATGATCTGGCGCAGGCAGCCGAACACCACGTCGGGCAGCATCTGGCCGATGATGTGGCGCGAGGCGACCGGCGCGGGCTTCGGCGCATTGAGGATCGCGCCGGCAGGTGCCGACACCGTCAGCGGCGACAGCGAGCCGGCATTGTTCGGGATCTGCGAGGCGACGACACAGCCGAGGCCAAACACGGTGTAGGCCGTGGTATAGGACAAGGGCACGTTGATGCCGAACTTCGAGGCGGCCGAAGTGCCGTCGAAATCGACGTGAATGCCCGCATCCGAGATCGTCAGCGTCGCGGCCAGCGTCACCGGCGCATCGTAGCCGTCAACGACCATGCTGTTGCGCCAGCTGCCCTTCGGCAGCTTGGCGATCTCGGCCAGCACGGCCTCGCGCGAACGTTCGCAGATGTAGTCGCCGAGCTCGTCCAGCGTGTCGATGCCGAACTCGGTCATCATCTCGACCAGGCGCTCGCAGCCGACGTCGTTGCAGCCGGCGAGCGAATAGGTGTCGCCCTCGGTGTCGATCGGCAGCCGCGTGTTGGTGCGGATCATCGCCATCAGCGTCTCGTTGACGACGCCCTGGTCGATCAGCTTCAGCATGGGGATGTAGAGCCCCTCCATGAACACGTCGGTGGCATCAGGCCCGAAGCCGATGCCGCCGATGTCCATGAGATGGCTGGTGCAGGAGAACAGCGCGACCGGCTTGCCGTCCTTGAAGCAGGGCGTGGTGACGACGAAGTCGTTGAGGTGGCCGGTGCCCATCCAGGGATCGTTGGTGATGTAGGCGTCGCCCTGCTTCATCGTCTCGATCGGGAAGTGGTCGATGAAGTGCTTGACCGATTCCGCCATCGAATTGACGTGACCGGGCGTACCCGTCACCGCCTGCGCCAGCATCCGCCCCTTGAGGTCGAACACGCCGGCCGAGAGATCGCCGCATTCGCGCACGATCGGGCTGAACGCGGTGCGGAGCAGCACCTGCGCCTGCTCCTCGACCACGGCGATCAGCCGGTGCCACATGATCTGAAGGTCGATCAGGCTCGCGCCATTTGCCTTGCTCATGATCAGGCTGCCTTCCGTTCCATGACGATGCTGCCCGCACCGTCGATATGGGCGTCAAAACTGGTGGAGACGAAAGTCGAGGTCTCATCCTCCGCGATCACGGCGGGACCGGCGATCGTCGCCCCCGGCGCCATGTCCTCGCGGCGATAGAGTGGAATCTCGATCACCTCTCCGGCCCGGCCGTCGAAGAATTTCCGGCTGCCGGACGCCTTGCCGGCGGGCATGCGTGCAACGGCCGCGACGACGGACGGATTGCGCGGCTCGGTGGTGGCGAGCACCGACCAGCTCAGGACCTCGATCGCGGCACCCGGGATCGGGCGCTCGAACATCGCGGAATAATCAGCCTCGAACTTCTGGCGCAGACCGGCGAGATCGGCTGACGTCAGCGGCCGGTTCGGCAGCTCGACGCTGATCTCGTGGCCCTGACCGACATAGCGCATGAAGGCCGCGCGGCGTTCGCGCACCGGGGCACCGGCAGCACCGGGCTCGACCAGCGCACGCGCCTCGGTCGCCATCTCCTGCAAGAGGTCGGAAACCGCGCCGGTGTCGAAATCGTCAAGCCGGACGTGACGGCTGCGCACCAGCTCATAGGCGATGGGAGCGGCCAGAAATCCGACCGCCGAGCCGACGCCGGCATTCGACGGCACGATCACCCGGGAGACGCCGATCTTCTCGGCGACGCGCGCCGCATGCAGCGGCGCGGCACCGCCGAACGCGATCAGCGTATGCTGGCCGACCACGGCGCCGCGTTCGACCGCATGCACGCGTGCCGCACTCGCCATGTTCTCGCAGACGACCTCGTGCACGGCATAGGCCGCGGTTTCCGCCGACAGGCCCAGCGGCTCGCCGACGCTGCGCAGCAGCGCCTGCTTCGAGAGTTCGGGGTCGAGCTTGATCGTGCCACCCGCGAAGGCGTCGGGATCGATCATGCCGAGCGCAACGTCCGCATCGGTCACGGCCGGACGTTGGCCGCCGCGGCCATAGCAGGCCGGGCCGGGCTCGGACGACGCGCTCTCGGGGCCGACGGTGACGCGCTTCATCGCGTCGACATGCGCGATCGAGCCGCCGCCGGCGCCGATCTCGACCATCTCGATCACGGGAATGCGCACCGGCAAGCCGGAGCCTTTCAGGAAGCGCGCCGCGCGATCGACCTCGAACACACGCGAAGTCTCGGGCTGGTATTTCTCGATCAGGCAGATTTTTGCGGTGGTGCCGCCCATGTCGAAGGAGAGCACCTTGCTCTCGCCGAGACGCGCCGCGATCTGCGCCGCGAAGATCGCACCGCCGGCAGGACCGGACTCGACGAGGCGCACGGGAAAGCGCCGCGCTGTCTCGATCGAGGTGACGCCGCCGCCGGACGTGACGAGATAGATGGCACCGCGGAACTGCTCGACCTGCAGGGCATCGGCCATGCGGGCGAGATAACCGTCGATCAGCGGTTGCACATAGGCGTTCGCGACCGCGGTGGACGTGCGCTCATATTCACGGATTTCCGGACACACGGCCGATGACACCGTCACGGAAATTCCGGGCATCTCCTCGCTGAGGATCGCGGCCGCGCGGCGCTCGTGCTCGGGATTGGCGTAGGAGTGCAGGAAAGCGATCGCAACGCTTTCGACCCTCAACTCGCGCAATTTTGGCGCGAGCGCGCGCACCGACGCTTCATCGAGCGGGAGGCGGATGGCGCCGTGCGCGTCGATGCGCTCGGGTACGGTGAAGCGCAGGCTGCGCGGCGCCAGCGGCGTCGGCTTGTCGATGGCGAGATCGTACTGGTCGTAGCGGCTCTCGGTGCCGATATCGAGCACGTCGCGAAAGCCCTCGGTCGCAATCAGCGCCGTCTTGGCGCCGCGGCGCTCGATGATCGCATTGGTCGCGAGCGTCGTGCCGTGAATGAAGACGTCGATGTCGCTCATATGCGCACGCGCGTCAGTAAGAATGAGACGCATGCCATCCAGCACCGCCTCCTCGGGCCGCTGCGGCGTCGTCAGCACCTTGCGCGTCTTGCGGTCCTGCCCCACGTCCAGCACGATGTCGGTGAACGTGCCACCGATATCAACGGCAAGCCGCACCTCGGCTCCCTCAAGCATTCCAAATTCTCCGTGCTGATCGTCAAGACTGGGGACAAAAACGCAGCAATTTCCGTGCCATCGGGCATGCCGGCAACGCAGCGCCCGGCCATTCTGCTTGGCACCCATGCAATAGGCAAGGCGTGTTCGCCTCGCAGGAGATCAGAGCAGGAATGCAAGCGCCGCTTCGCAGCGCTCCTCGACCTTGAGCGTCAGGAGATCGTCGGCGCGGGTGCGCCCGAGATTGACCGCTGCGATCGGGATCTGCCGCTGCGCGGCAGCCTGCACGAAGCGGAAACCGGAATAGACCATCAGCGAGGAGCCCACGATCAGCATCGCGTCAGCCTGCGACAGATGGTCCTGTGCGGTGGCGACGATTTCGCGCGGCACGTTCTCGCCGAAGAACACGACGTCGGGCTTGAGGATGCCGCCGCATGCGTCGCAGGCGGGCACCTTGAACGAGGAAAAATCCGCGTGCTCCAGATCGGCATCGCCGTCGGGCGCATCCGCAGCATCGAGCGCGAGCCACTCTGCATTGGCGCGGCCAAGCGTATCCTGGAATTCGTTGCGCGGCGTCTTCGTCCCGCAGCCCATGCAGCGGACCAGATCGAGCCGGCCATGCAGGTCGATCACCTGCCGGTGGCCGGCGGACTGATGCAACCGGTCGACATTCTGGGTCAGCAGCATCCCGCAGCGCCCGTTCGCCTCGAGCCGGGCCAGCGCATGATGCGCATCGTTCGGCCTCGCCTGGCCGAACCGCCGCCAGCCGATCAGGCTGCGCGCCCAATAGCGCCGGCGCGTGTGCTCCTCCGACATGAAGGCCTGGAAATTGACCGGCTGGGTCCGCTTCCAGTTGCCATGGCTGTCGCGATAGTCGGGAATGCCGGAATTGGTGCTGCAGCCGGCGCCGGTCAGCACGAACAGACGTTCGTGCCGGGCGACGAAATCCTGGAGCGGTCGATTTGCCAGCGGAGCATTTGACATGGCGCAGATGTAGTCCGTGCCGCGACATTTTGCCAGATCACTCCCGGACGGGCGGCTCGAAGCCGGCGATGGGTTGATCCGTGCCGGAGAAATGCCGGCGGCGAATGCTCGCGCACCAGCTTGTCCCGCCCGAACACATCACCCGTCAGATCTTGCTGGGATCGGTGTCATGCCGATGCTTGTGAAGAAACCGGGCGATCTGCCCACGGAGCGCCGCCGTGTCCAACAATGTTCCGACCGATCCGGCGGTGTCGAAGATCTCCCGCTGAAGCGTCGTCGGCAGAGAATTCCATTGCATGATGACGGCCGCGCCGAGACACCGCAAAACACGCTCTTCCTCCGCCGCGAGGGCTGCGCCGCGCAGTCGCTCCGTCTCCCCGGCGTTGACTGCGTCCACGTATTGGTCCGCGAGGACCTGCTCGTTATCCGCGCGCGATGCAAGGCTGTCCTGCAACTTCTCGAATTTGCGGGTGTCATCCTTGCCGGACGAGCTCCTGGCCAGTTCGCCGTATGCGGCCGCTCTTGCACGATACTGCAGAAATTTGAACATGCCGCCTCCTTTCGTTGAAACGCTTCGCGCATTTCGACCCGCCGGCTAGGCCGGCGTCGGGACACTCAGAGAAGCCAATGGAGCCTCGAACGTGTATGCGAAGCCCCTCTCCTCATAGGTCAGTTGCACGTCGCCCTGGAGCTGGCGACCCAGCGTCTCGATCAATCGCGTTCCGAAGCTGCGCTTTGCGGGTGAATGGATCAACGGACCATTCTTCTCGATCCAGGTCAGGCGCAAGCGCTGCGTCTGCGGGTCGATCGTCCAGTGGAGATCGACGCACCCCTTTGGAGCCGAAAAGGCACCATACTTCGTGGCGTTCGTGCAAAGCTCATTGAGCGTCATCGCGACGGCGATCACGGCACCCGAATTGATCCGGATATCGGGTCCCGAAATCGAGAACTTCGATTCGGCGGGATCGTCGAAAGCTTCGATGGCGCTGCGGACGACCGCCCCGAGGTCGGCACTCGACCAGCTCGCCCGCACAAGGACATCGTGCGCGCGGCCGAGTGCCAATAGCCGACCCTCGACGGCCTGCTGTGCGTGTTCCACACCTTGCAGGTTGCGCAGGCTCTGGGAGACGATGGCGGCAACGATCGCGAGCGTGTTCTTGATGCGGTGGTGCAGCTCTTCAAGGATCAGATTCTGCAGCTTGTCGGAGGTCTCTCGCTCCCTTGCATCGATGCCCGCCCTGGCGAGCAGACCCCTCGCGTTGATCTCGGCCTGGGCAAGGAGAAGCCGCAGGCTGACATTCTCTGCCGCCAGAGCATCCTCATGCGATTCTCTGTCGCCGGGATGCTGGCCCGTGCGGAGATCGATCTCGAGCGTTGGCGACTGTATCACGAGGGTTGGCTGCCGAACCTGATTTCAGTGGAACGTTTCGTCACGAAGGCGGGATTTCAGCGGCGTCGCGATCTTGCTTCGGCGCCTTCGTTGCCGAGAAATATGCGTGGATTTCGGCGGCATTTCCAAGAATCGCCGCCCTGCGCATTGCCGCCGTGCGCTTGTTTCCTGACGGCAATTCGCGAGCGCGACGCAAGGCGTCGATCGCCCTGGAGTTCAGCTCGCAAGCCAACGACGGCTGAATTGAATCCGATGAGGTGCTTGCCTGATCCGACGGCGACGGCGCGCCGAAACCGACTACCATTGAATCAACATCGAAGCGGCGATCACCAGCACGAAGAAGATGGGCAGCAAGACCGGAGGTACGAGCCACTCGCGAAGGATGAATCCGGGGGAATCCGACATATTGACCGCCTCTTGGTCGCGGCGGGAGCGCAATGCTCTCAGTCACCGATAACGGCCGAGGGGCGGGCGGTGATAACCGGGATATAGTCACCTTTCGCCGAATAGCGAGGCTCGAGAAGAACTATTTGTCGCGATCGGCCCCGAACCGGATTGTAACCCTGTCGTCAAAGCATCATTTGAAAGAGGCGCAACCGGCTCGCTCTTGTCAGATCTCGACGAAACGTCCGTGTTCCTGACGTACGCAAGCCGAGCGTCGGCCACCCAGCGTGCCCCCGGCTCAAACGGCGTGAAGGCGCACGGCACCTGCAACCTGATCGGCCCGAACCATGATTGATTTTCCAAATCACAGTCGCTCATATGACCGGACACGGCGTGCCGTGCGGTTCTGGGGACACGACAGCGCCATCGAGGCCTCGTTCTTCATCGATGAAGGCGCGTTGAAGCAGATTCAACCGAGCGCCAATGCCACCGAATCGGGATTCCTGAACGCGTTCGATTGCAATCGCGACTTGATATGTGCCACCGCGGCCAGGAAGTACGTCCGCGGCAGCAGAGGCTCCTACGATTTGCTCGCAGCAGATTTCTGAAGCGGTCGGCACGGGGTGATGAGTTCGTGATTTCGCCCGTGAACCTACGTTTCTAGCTTGCCCAGTTCTCGCGGAATTCCGGGAACAGCGTCAAGCCACCGCAAGCATAGATCGTCTGCCCGGTGATGTAGCTCGCATCGTCCGAGGCGAGGAAGGCGAACACGGCGGCGATCTCCTCCGGCGTTCCGACGCGCCCGAGTGGAATGTGGCTGGTGACGACGCCGCGCTTTTCCGGATCGCCGGTCCAGGCCGCGTTGATCGGCGTGTCGATCGCGCCGGGACCGACCGCATTGACGCGAATGCCTTGCCCGGCAAATTCGAGCGCGAGCGTGCGCGTCAGGTTGGCCATGCCGCCCTTGCTGATCGAATAAGCGAGATAGAAGGGCTTCGGAATGATCTGGTGGACGCTGGAGCAATTGATGATGCTGCCGCCTCCGCCGCGCGCGACGAAATGCGCCAGCGCCTTCTGCGCGCAGAGCACGGCGCCGTTGAGATTGACGTCGATGATGCGGCGATAGGTTTCCACGTCGAGCGCATCGCTCGGCGATTCCCGCTGGAAGCCGGCATTGTTGACGAGACAGTCGAGGCGCTTCCAGCGCGCCAGGATGGTCTCGAACATCGCGGCGATGTCCTGCTCGTTGCCGACGTCAGCCTTGACGACGACATGATCGAGCCTGCCGTGGCCGCGATCGGCCGATGCCGTCCGCGCCAGCGCGAGCGTCTCTTCGGCCTTCTGAGGGTGATCGAAATAGTTGATGGCGACGGTCGCGCCTTCCTGGGCGAGCCGGATGGCGACGGCACGGCCGATGCCTTGCGAGGCGCCGGTCACCAGCGCGTATTGGCCAACGAGGCGCGAGGGAAACGGGATCGAGCGGTCGGTCTGTGGCATGAGCTTTCTCCGGAGTGCCTCATCATCGACGGAGGCGACGTTTTGTTCCATCCCAGCAGCGCAGCCCTGGGATTCATTCCGCGTGTTGCGCAAGGGAAGAGGTGAGGATCTGATAGAGGATGATGGCGCCGAAGGTCGCGGTTCCGATCCCGCCGATCGTGAACGCGCCGAATTTGAGCGTGAGGTCGCCAGCGCCCGCCGTCAGCGCCACGGCCACGGTGATCAAGTTCGCAGGATTGGCGAAGTCGACCTTGTTCTCGACCCAGATCCGCCCAGCCATCGCGGCGATCAACCCGAACAGCACGATCGAGAGACCGCCGATGACGGGACCCGGGATCGACAGGATGAGCGCGCCGAATTTCGGCGAGAAGCCGAGCAGGATCGACACCAGGGCGGCGACAGCGAACAGCAGCGTCGAATAGACCTTCGTCGCCGCCATGACGCCGATATTCTCGGCATAGGTGGTGACGCCGGTGCCTCCGCCGCAGGCTGAAGCGATCGTGGCAAGGCTGTCACCAAGGAAGGCGCGGCCGAGAAAGCCGTCGAGGCTCCGCCCCGTCATCGCGCCGATGGCCTTGACGTGTCCGAGATTCTCGGCGACGAGGATGAGCGCGACCGGCGCGATCAGGACGATCGCATCGACCTGGAAAGTCGGCGTGGTGAAACCCGGCAAGCCGATCCACGGCGCGGCCGCGAGCTGGGTGAAGTCGATCGGCTTGCCGAGACCGAAGCCGTTGGCAAGCAGCCAGTACAACAGATATCCGCCGATCGCACCGAGGATGATCGGCAGCCGGCGCCACAGCCCCGGCGCCGCAACGCCGACCACACCGATGACGAGGACGGTCACAAGCCCGATCCAGGTGTCGAACGTACCAGCACTCACCGACTTGACGGCGACCGGCGCGAGATTGAGGCCGATGGCCGCGACCACGGCGCCGGTGACGACCGGCGGCATCAGGCGCTCGACCCAGTCGACTCCCGACCACATCACGATCAGCGCGATCACGCCGTAGAGTACGCCGGCCCCGATGATGCCGCCGAGCGCAACCGGAAGATTCGGGTTCGGTCCATGCCCGGCATAGCCGGTGGCGGCGATGACGACGGCAATGAAGGCGAAGCTCGAGCCGAGATAGCTCGGCACGCGCCCCGCCACGACCGCGAAGAAGATCAGCGTGCCGATGCCGGAGAACAGCAGCGCAACATTGGGATCGAACCCCATCAAAAGAGGCGCGATGATCGTGCCGCCCGACATCGCGACGCCGTGCTGCAGACCCGCGACGATCGTCTGGCCCCAGGGCAACCGCTCCTCGGGCATGATCACGCCGGAGGTCTTCAACGTCCAGCGCGGAAAATAGCCTTGTGAACGGCCCTGCGCCTGCCCGTCGGAGCCTGTTGCAGTCGACATGTTCCCCCCAATTGCAGTGCAGCGATCGATCTTCGTGCGATCCGACAAAAATGTGATTGTTGCTCCCGCGGCGGCCATCACATGATGCAAATCATGCGAGATCAGTACGTTCCGGGGTCTACATTATGACACAGATCGCGATCCAGCCAGCCATCCGTCGCCGGCACCAGCCCTGGTACAAGATCCTCTACATCCAGGTTCTGATCGCGATCGCGCTCGGGGTACTCATCGGCTATTTCTATCCCGATTTCGGCAAGGAATTGAAGCCACTCGGCGACGGCTTCATCGCGCTGATCAAGATGATGATCGCACCGGTGATCTTCTGCACCGTGGTGCACGGCATCTCCTCGATGGGCGATCTCAAGCGCGTCGGCCGGGTCGGGCTGAAGTCGCTGATCTATTTCGAGACGGTCTCGACCGTCGCGCTCGCGGTCGGCCTCCTGGTCGGCGAGGTGCTCCAGCCCGGACACGGCTTCAACATCGATCCCGCCACGATCGACCCGAAATCGGTCGCGACCTACGTCACCAAGGCCAAGGAGGAAGGCATCGTCGCCCATCTGATGGCGATCATCCCCGACAGCTATGTGGGCGCCATCGCACGCGGCGATTTACTCCAAGTGCTGCTGATCTCGATCCTGTCGGGCTTCGCCATCGCTTTCCTCGGCAAGGCCGGCGAGCCTATCGCGGAGGCGATCGACAAGGCCGCGAAGATGTTCTTCGGCATCATCCGCATCATCGTGCGCGTCGCGCCCATCGGCGCGTTCGGCGCGATGGCCTTCACCGTCGGCGCATATGGCCTCGGCTCGCTGCTCAACCTCGCAGCCCTGATCGGCACGTTCTACCTCACCAGCATCCTGTTCGTGCTGATCGTGCTGGGCGCGATCGCAAGGCTCGCCGGCTTCTCGATCCTGCGTTTCATCGCCTATATCAAGGACGAGCTGCTGATCGTGCTCGGCACGTCGTCGTCGGAGACCGTGCTGCCGCAGATGATCCAGAAGATGGAGCATCTGGGCGCCTCCCGCTCGGTGGTCGGCCTCGTCATCCCGACCGGCTACAGCTTCAACCTCGACGGCACCAACATCTACATGACGCTGGCGACGCTGTTTCTGGCGCAGGCGACCAACACGCATCTGACGATCTGGCAGGAGCTCGGCATCCTCGGCATCGCCATGATCACCTCGAAGGGCGCCTCGGGCGTGACCGGCGCCGGTTTCATCACGCTCGCCGCGACACTCTCGATCGTGCCAGACATCCCGATCCAGTCGATCGCGATCCTGGTCGGCATCGACAAGTTCATGAGCGAGTGCCGCGCGCTGACCAATCTGATCGGCAACGGCGTCGCCTGCGTCGTCATCAGCATCTCCGAAGGCGAGCTCGACCGCGACGCGCTGCACGAGACCATGGCCCATCCGCTGGAGATCGGCGAGGCGCTGGAACCGGGTGGCAGCGGGTAAGCGACACAGATCGACGGCAGGCCCAGGTTCCGACGCGGTAGTTTCCCGGAGTGGATAATTGGCGAGATACGCGCCACAACAATGGCGTTGGGATCACCGATTGATAGTCAATGTTTCCGCCCGACGCGCTGGGGGCAGGGCGTCGGGCTTTTGATAATCACTGCGAGGGGCGACGCGCCAGGATGGTGCGGCGCCGGTGGCCGGGATCGGCATTATCATTCCGCAGGCCCGAACGGTCGGCCTCAGCCCGCAAGGTCACCGCCAAGATCGAGCCGCCGCGTAATCCCTATCGCCTGCAAGAATGCATCGTCATGGCTGACGACGAGCAACGCGCCGTCATAGGCCCGCAAGCCTGCTTCGACGGTTTCGATGGACGCGATGTCCAGATGGTTGGTCGGCTCGTCCAGGATCAGCAGTGAGGGCGGCGTCGTCCCGCCGAACACGCAGGCAAGGCCGGCACGAAGCAGCTGTCCGCCGCTCAGGCTCCCGACGATCTGCAAGGCAGCGTCGGCGCGAAACATGAAGCGCGCGAGAGCGGCATGGCACTCATTCGTGCCCGCCTTTGGATTGCGACGCCTGAAATTGTCCAGGATCGAGATCGCGGGATCGAGCAGGCTGACCTTCTGGTCGAACAGCGCGAAGTCGGGCCTGACCTTCACGGTGCCCACAAGGGGGCACATCTCGCCGGCAATGAGTTTCAGCAGCGTTGTCTTGCCTGAACCATTTGGTCCGACCACCGCAACGCGCTCCGGCCCGACGATCGTGAACGACAGATCCCGCAGGATTGCGCGCTCCGGATGATAGCCGGCGCTGACCCGATCGAGCCAAACCACCTCCCTGCCCGCCGGCAGGTTTGTCGGCGGCAATTTCACGGACAGCGGCTGGAGAATCTCGATGCGCCGGCGCGCCGTGTCGACGGCTTCGAGCGCCTCAGCGCGCCGCCGCTCGGCGACTTGCGCGGTCTTTCCCCCGGTGTCCTCGCTGCGATCCTTGCGTGCGCCGGCCAGGATGCGCGGCATGTCGCCCTTGGCACGCTTCTTCCTGCCGCCGCTGTCCTTGCGCGCCTTCCTCTCCACGGCGTCCTGCGCCTTGCCGTCGATCTCGGACAGCCGCCTCTCGGCATGCGCAAGGTCGTGCCTGACGGCAGCGAGCTCGACGGCCTTCTGCTCGCGATACCGGCTCCAATTGCCGCCGTATCGCGTTGCTCCGAGCGACGTCAACTCCACGATCGCGTCCATCGTTTCGAGCAGGCCCCGGTCGTGGCTGACGACGATCGCGCCGCCGCGCCAGGCGGCGAGGAGATTGATCACGGCCTTGCGTCCGTCCTGGTCGAGATTGTTGGTGGGCTCATCCAGCAGCAGGAAGTCCGGCTCGGCGAACACCAGCGCGGCAAGACGAACCCGCGTCGTCTGGCCGCCGGACAGGCAGGACAGCTCCGTATCAGGCGCAAGATCGAACCCGACGCGCGCCAGCGCGGACGCGAGCCGCGCTTCGAGGGTCCAGTCGATCGCGGCGATGTCGTCGGCGGAGGCATCGCCCCGCTCCGCACGGCGAAGCAGCGCCAGCGCTTCCCGCACGCCGAACAGATCGGCCACGGTGGCACCCGCGAGCAGCTGAACTTCCTGGCGCAGCAGGCCGACGGTTCCGTTGGTCAGAATGCGCCCGGACTGGGGAACATGTTCCCGGCAGATCGAGGCCAGCAGCGTGGTTTTCCCGACGCCGTTGCGGCCGACGAGACCGGCTCGCTCGGACGCGAATGTCAGATCGACATTGGAAAAAAGAGAACGGCCGTCAGGCGTGGACAGCGACAGGTTCGACAGGACAATGGAAGCAGGCATGGAATTCCCCGTGAGCAAGGCGGATCGGCGTTGCGGTCGGGGTAAAATCCATGGCTGCGAAGTTCCTGATTGAGATGCCTCTAACTAGTCCGGCAGACGCGCAAGATCAAGCCAACGGGACGACAGCGCGTCGCGCGCTGGCGTGCCCCATCGGCCGATGCCGTCAGCCCTTGAGCGCGGTGACCACGACTTCGATCAGCGCGCTGCCGCCGAGATCGGCAACGCCGACGGTGGCACGGGTCGGCAGGTTGTCGCCAAAGAACTCGGTCCAGGCCGCGTCCATCTCCTTCTTCTTGGAGAGATCGGTGACGAAGATTGAGGCGCTGACGACGCGGCTCTTGTCGGTGCCGGCCTCCTTCAGATAGCCGGCGATCTTGCCCAGGATGTTGCGGGTCTGATCGCCCATCGAGACCGATGTGTCGTCGGCAATGGTGCCGCCGAGGAAGACGAAGCCGTTGGCCTCGACGGCGCGGTGCATGATGGGCGTGCGGATGCTGCGGGTGATGCTCATGATGTCCTCTTGTTGCTAGAGCGTGGAAGGGTGGAAGCGGTCGATGCCGAGATCGCCGATGCGGGTCTGGGTGCCGCCGTTGACGATCAGCTCCGCCATCACGGCGCCGGCACCGGGGCCGAGCTGAAAGCCGTGCAGCGAGAAGCCGAACTGGTGGTAGAGGCCCTTGTGCCGCGAACTCGGCCCGAACACGGGGATGTCGTCCTTCATCTTCGCCTCGATGCCGGCCCAGGCACGGACGATCGTCGCGCTGCGCATCACCGGAAACAGCTCGAACACCGTGCGCGCGCTGATCGCAAGGCTCTTCCAGTCCAGCACCGTCTCGTTGCGATCCTGATAGGGCGTTGCCAGATGCCCGCCGCCGATCAGCACGGTGCCGTTCTTGAATTGCTTGAAGGAGAGCTTTCGGCCACGCAGGATCACGACGGGATCGATGAAGTGCGGCACGCGCGAGGTGATCATCAGCATCGGCGCCACGGTTTCGACCGGCACCGGCTCGCCGAGCGCAGCCGCGATTGTCCCGGCCCAGGCGCCGGCAGCGTTGACCAGCACCGGCGCGGCATAGGTGTCGGAGCCCACATCGACATACCAGAGGCCGTCGCTGTAGCGGATGTTGCTGGCCGCCACGCCCTCGCGCACGGTCGCGCCGAGCTGTTCGGCCTTGCGCCGGAACGCGGTCGTCGTTTGCGCCGGATTGGCCGCCCCGTCGCGGCGCGAGACAACGCCGCCGGGACAGCTGTCGGCCACCGCAGGCACCAGCCGCCGCAGCTCGGTGGCGTCGATCAGCTCCTCATGGGTGAAGCCGAGCGCATTGAGTTCGGCGACGCGCGCGCGGCAGACCGCAAGCTCGTCCTCGTTTTCCGCGACCAGCACCTGGCCGTGGCTCTCGAAACTGCAATCATCGTCGAGGAGATCGGTGATCTTCTCCCATATCCCCATCGAGCGGATCGAGAGCGGGATTTCGGGGACGTGCCGCGCAAGCTGGCGCACGCCGCCGGCATTGACGCCGGAAGCATGCCGGCCGGCATAGTCCTTCTCGATCAGCACCGGCTTCAGGCCGGCGAGGCAGAGATGCAGCGCGGTCGAGCATCCGTGGATGCCGCCGCCGACGACGATCGCATCCACGTTTTCAGTCATCCGCGCACCACCGCCTTGACGTCGTCTTCGCTCTTCGGGACCGCGGCAAGCTCAGCGAGCGTGATCGGCTTCACCGGCGCGCGCAGCCGGTAATAGCCGATCTCCTGCGGGGTCTTTCCGCGCGCCTGCGCCATTAGCTCGGTGACGGTGAGGCCGCAGAGCCGGCCCTGGCACGGGCCCATGCCGGTGCGGCGATAGGCCTTGAGCTGGTTCGGCCCGGTCGCGCCGATCGCGACGGAGTCGAGAACGTCCTTTGCCGTCACCTCTTCGCAGCGACAGACGATGGTGTCGCCTGAGGGAATGCGGAACTGCGGCGCCGGGCGGAACAGCGTGTCGAGGAAGACGCGGCCGCGCTCGGCCTTGGCAAGATCGGCGCGGAGCGTCGCCATTGCCGGGAGCTTCGCGGCAGCCGCGGGCACCAACGCCTCCACCGCCGCGCGCGCCGCAATGCGGCCGCGGACCACGGCGGCGTTGGCACCGCCGATGCCGGCGCCGTCGCCGGCGATCGCGATGCCCGCGACCGACGATGAACCGTTCGCATCGAGCACCGGCGACCAGCACAATTGCAGCTCGTCCCAGCGATGCTCGACACCGGCCGCCATCGCCAGATTGACGTTGGGCACGACGCCCTGATGCAGCAGCAGGAGATCGGCGGGAAGCGTCTCGCGCTTGCCGCCGGCGACATAGCTCACATTCGCAAGCTGGCCGTCACCCGACGCGGAGAGCTCGGTGACGCCGGAGACGACCTGCACCTTCGCCTTCACCTCACGCATCATCGACAGGCCCTTGGCGAAATAGGGCGAGGTCAGGAAGGCGAAGGCATGGGGGAGCGCGGCGAAATAATTGCCGCGCTCGGTGGTGTCGAGGATGCGGTCGATGCGGCCGCCAAGCCGCAAAATCTGCGCGGCAAGCAGCCAGAGCAGCGGCCCCTGCCCCGCAATCACCGTGCGACCATCGGGCACCAGCGCCGATGATTTCAGCATGGTCTGCGCAGCGCCGGCGGTCATCACGCCCGGCAGCGTCCAGCCCGGAATCGGAAACGGCCGCTCCAGCGCGCCGGTCGCCAGGATCACGCGCTTCGCCTTGACGAAGGCCGAGGCGCCGCCGATGGAGACGGCGATGTCGAGGTTGCGATCGAGGCTCCAGACCGTGGCACGCTGGATGACTTCGGCATTGCTCGCACGCAGCGACTGCACGAGATCGGCGCCGACCCAGTAGTCGTCACCGAGCTGGCTGCGCTCGGTCACCGGCGTCGAAGCGATGGCGCGAAACACCTGGCCGCCGGGGCCGATATTCTCGTCGAGCAGAAGCGTGGACAGGCCGGCTTCGGCGGATGTCGCAGCGGCGGCGAGGCCGGCAGGCCCGGCGCCAATCACCACCACATCGTAATCTTCGCGCTTGGGAGCCACAGTCATCTTCCGATCTCCCGCTTGCCCTTCTGGATCTCGATCTGCATGCCCTCGGCGACGGGCACGAGGCAGCCCTGCCGGTTGCCGACGCCGTCGATGGTGACGAGGCAGTCGAAGCACACGCCCATCATGCAGTAAGGAAGACGTGGTGCGCCGCTCACCGCAGTGGAACGCCGTGCATCCTGGTCGGAGGCCAGCAACGCAGCGGAGACGGTATCGCCCTGACGCGCGGCGACAGCAACGCCGTCGACGAAGATCTGCACTTGCGGGCGTTTGTCCTGTTCGGATCGTCTAAACATGGGATGCCTCTTGGCTCCTTGATATCTCTAGTAGCCGCTATTGTTGGCTGCGCCAGCGCCGCCAAAACGGCTCGCGGAGAACGCGCCGACCAGCTCCGGCTCGAGCGCGCCCTGCGCGACCATCCGCGCGATCTCGAAGGCGTGGTTGGAGGCGAGCGTCACGCCGGAATGGCAGCAGGCGACGAAGGCGCCGGGATGGGTCTCCGACTGGTCGTAGATCGGAAAGCCGTCCTGCGGCATGACGCGGATGCCGGCCCAGCTTCTGATAACGTTGAGCCGCGACAGATGCGGGAACATGCGCTGCGCGCGGTCCGTCATCACCGCGCTGATCGAATGCTTCAGCGTGCGATCGTCCAGCTCCTCCTCCTTGCTGTCGCCGATCATCACCGTCCCCTCGTCGGTCTGGCGGATCGTGGTCAGCGGATGCGGCAGGAACGGCATGGTGCGCTCGGTCACCACGATCTGGCCGCGGGTCGGGCCCATCGGCGCGTAGAGACCGACCATCGGCGCCAGCGTCTGGTTGGCATTGCCCGCGGCCAGCACGACCTTGGCGGCACGCAGCTCGCCCTTCGGCGTGGTCAGGCGGAATTCGCCGCCACTCTTGCTGATCGCCGAAACCGGTTGCTCCGGAAGATAATCGATGCCGAACGCCTTGAAGCCGGTGTGGAAGGCGCGGAACGTGCGCAGCGAATTGACGTGGCCGTCGAGCGGACAATAGCTGCCGCCGGAAACTTCCGGCCCGATCAGCGGCAGCGCCTTCTTCACTTCGGACGCCGGCAGCATCTCCATCTTGTAGTCGGCGGCGCCGACCTGGTTGTGCATGCGCTTGACCAGCTCGGTGCGCTGGCTGAACTCATCCTCGCCGAGAGTGAGATGGAAGCCGCCATTTTGTTGAAGCGAGACATCGAGGCCGGTCTGTTGCTTCAGCTCGGAGGCAAGCCGGCCCCATGCCTGCGACGCCTGCACGGTCCACACCGTATAGGCCGGCATGCCCAGGCCCTTGCTCTGCACCCAGACCAGCGCAAAATTGGCGCGCGAGGCGCGCTTGGTGATGTCGCCTTCGTCGAGCACGGCAACCTTCTTGCCGAGCCGGCCGAGGCCCCAGGCAATGGCGGAGCCGAGCAACCCGCCGCCGACGACGGCGACGTCGTATTCTCCTGACATGAGTTCTCCTATCGTCCCGTATCGCCCTTGCCGGCGAGCACACGGTCGAGCCCGTAGAAGCGGTCGAGCAGAATGAGGGCGGTCATGGTGATCGCGATCACGCAGGCCGAGACCGACGTCACCAGCGGATCGATGTTGTCCTGGATATAAAGGAACATGCGCACCGGCAACGTTTCGGTGCCGGGCGCCGCGAGGAAGACGGTCATGGTCAGATCGTCGAAGGACTGGATGAAGGCGAGCGCCCAGCCACTGATGACGCCGGGCAGGATCAGCGGCAAGGTCACGCGCCGGAACAGCGTCCAGCCGCCGGCCCCTAGCGAGACCGCCGCCATCTCGACCGAGAGGTCCATGCCGGTCGCGGCCGCCAGCGTCAGCCGCAGCGCGAACGGAAACACGATGATGACATGCGCGATGATCAGCGCCGCAAAGCTGCCGCCGAGGCCAGCGGAGGTAAAGAAGCGCAGGAAGGCGATACCGAGCACTACATGCGGGATCATCAGCGGCGACAGGAAGAGGGCTGCGAGCGCGTCACGGCCGCGGAAACGATAGCGCGCGATCGCGAGCGCCGCGGGCACCGCGAACAACAGCGCCACCAAGGACGACAGCGCGCCGAGCCCGAGGCTGACCCAGAAGGCGTGGATGAATTCAGGATAGTTCGCGATCGTCCTGAACCAGCGCAGCGAAAAGCCGTTGGTCGGCAGCGACAGGAAGCCTTCCGGCGTGAAGGCGACGAGGCAGACCACCAGGATCGGCGCCACCATGACGATGACGAAGACGGTGTGGAAGATCAGCGCCAGCGGGCCGTTCCGTCTCATCGGAACACCTCCGCATAGCGCCGCTCGATCAGGGCGTTGCTGCCAACCACGATCAAGACCAGCGCAACCAGCAGCAGCGTGGCCACCGCCGCACCGAGCGGCCAGTTCAGCGTGTTCAGGAACTCGTCATAGGCCAGCGTCGCCGCGACCTTGAGCCGGCGGCCGCCGATGATCGCGGGCGTCGCAAAGGCGCTGGCCGAGAGCGAGAACACGATGATCGCGCCCGACAGCACGCCCGGCATGATCTGCGGCATGATGATGCGGCGAATAGTGGTGATTGGACCTGCGCCAAGCGACATCGCGGCGTTCTCGATCTGCGGATCGAGCCGCTGAAGCGCGGCCCACACCGACAGCACCATGAACGGCATCATCACATGCGCCAGTGCGATCACCATGCCGGTCTCGGTGAACATGAAGGGAATCGGTGCACGGATCAGCCCGGCCGACATCAGGAGCTTGTTGACGAGCCCGTTGTTGCCGCCGAACAGCAGCGCCCAGCCGAGCGTGCGCGCCACCACCGAGATCAGCAGCGGTCCGAGGATGACGAGCAGGAAGAAGCTCTTCCAGCGTCCGCTCATGCGGTTGAGGATGTAAGCCTCGGGCGCGCCCAACAATGCGGTGAGCAGCGTCGTCAGGATCGCGATGCGAAACGTCCGCCAGAACATTTCGGCGTAATAGGGATCGGTCGCGATCTCGTGCCAGTTCTTGAGGATGAAGACCGGCTCGATACCCTTGTACTGGCCCCAATCGTGGAACGACAGCATCACGGTCATCGCGAGCGGAATCAGCAGCACGCCGACGAACAGCATCAAGGCGGGCGCGGAGAGTACCCATGGCGCGCGTGCGATGCGCGCATCGGCGGCCCCCGGCGGAGCCGTGTCTGCGACCGCGCTCATGCGGCAGCTCCGCGCACGCTCATGTCCTCAGGCCGCCAGGCGAGACGAACGGTCTCGCCTTCGGCCGGCTGCGCCTTGCCGTCATTCTGGCGGATCACGATCGCCGGGCCGCATTCGCTGTCGCACTGGAACAGCCAGTGATTGCCCTGGAAAATGCGCGTGACGATCCTTGCGCCGAGGCCGGCGTCGCCAAAACCGATTCTTTCAGGGCGAATGCTGACGGTGACGGGGCCACTGAGGCCCGCCGGCGCCGGCGCGCTCCAGGAGCCCGCCACCACGCGCGCGGGCGTCGCGGTCCGGTCGATCGTCGCCGCAAAGTCGTTGGTCTTGCCGAGGAATTGCGAGACGAAGGCCGAGGCCGGCCGCTCATAGGTCTCCTGCGGCGTGCCGATCTGCTCGATCTTGCCCTGGCTCATCACCACGATGCGGTCGGACAGCGACATCGCCTCGTTCTGGTCGTGCGTGACCAGGATCGTGGTCGTGCCGATGGTGCGCTGGATCTGGCGCAGCTCGATCTGCATCTCCTCGCGCAGTTTTGCATCGAGGTTCGACAGCGGCTCATCGAGCAGCAGCACGCTCGGCTTGATCACCAGCGCACGCGCCAGCGCCACACGCTGCTGCTGGCCGCCGGACATGCGGCGCGGATGACGATCCTCGTAGCCGGCAAGGCCGACCATCGCGAGCGCGGCACGGACGCGCTCGGCCCTTTCAGCGCGCGGCACCTTGCGCATCTCGAGGCCGAAGGCGACGTTCTCCGCCGCCGTCATGTGCGGAAACAGCGCGTAGCTCTGGAACACGATGCCGAGGCCGCGCTTGGCCGGATGGATCGCGGTCAGGTCCTTGCCCTCCAGCCGGATCGCGCCGCGCGTGGGATCGAGGAAGCCCGCGATCATCTGCAGGGTCGTGGTCTTGCCGCAGCCGGACGGGCCGAGGAAGGAGATGAACTCCCCCTTCCCCACCGACAGGCTGAAGTCATCGACCACAGTCTGCACTCCGAACTGCTTGGCGACCCGATCGAGCTCGAGATAGGCCATGACGCTGTCTCCGCCGCGAACGATCAGCGTTCGACCTCGCGATTCCAGCGCTTGGTCCACTCCTCGCGCTTCTCGTTGATGACCGTCCAGTCCGGATTATAGAGCTTCGCCGCGCGCTCGCCGATCGGCGCCATCTTGCCGAGCTCCGGCGGGATCACCAGCGATTTCAGCACCGGGCCATAGCCGTAATCCTTGAGCATCACGAGCTGGATCTTGGGATCGAGCAGCATCTTGACGAAGCTGCCCGCGAGCGGCGAGGCGTTCGGCTTCGTGATCGGGCAGGCGGTCGTCAGCAGTGTCGCCGCACCCTCCTTCGGATAGACGAAGTCGACTGGGAAGCCGGTGTTGGCGAAGCTCTGCACGCGGCCGGTGCCCCACACCGCGATCACGGCCTGACCGGACTGGAACAGCTCGGTCATCTTGCCCGGCGACGGCTCATAGGCGAGCACGTTCGGATTGATCTGCTCCTTGAAGATCTTGAAGCCGGAATCGACGTTGGTCTCGCCGCCGCCGTTCATCTTCGACAGCATCACCAGCGCTTCGAGGCCGTAGGTGTTGTTGATCGGCGGGATGACCAGCTGCTTGGCGTATTTCGTGTCCTTCAGGTCGTTCCACGAGGTCGGCGGCGCCCAGCCTTTCTCCGCAAACACCTTGGTGTTGTACATCAGGCCGGTCGCGACGATGCCGATCGCCACCGCGCGATCGTCCTTGAAGCGGGCGGTGTCGTAGAGATCGGCCGGCAAGCCGTCGAGCTTGCCGCAGAAGCCGAGCTGGATCGCCTGGTACATCGGACCGTCATCGACGATGGCGACGTCGATCTGCTGGTTGCCCTTCTGCGCCTGGAGCTTGGCCAGAGTGTCGGTGGAGTTGCCGGCGACGTACTCGACCTTGACACCGTTCTCCTTCTCGAAGGCCGGGATCACCTCGTCGCGGATGGTCTTCTCGAACGAGCCGCCGTAACCGGCGACATAGAGCGTTTTCTGCTGGGCCGAGGCGGCCGAAATGCCGGCGGCGAGCGCCGCGATGCTGACCGCTGTCAGAAGGCGAAGAGTCTTCATGTGGTCCGATCTCCATACCGGAATGAGGTGACGTGCCGACAAATCTCCGGCCGAAGCGCCTTCCGCATTTCCTTCCGCGCAAACCCTCCCCGATCAGGGCTCCGGCCCCTGTTCGGCGGATTTTGGCGCGATCTGGAGGGTTGAACCCCTCCAATCTGCCGAAAAAGCGGGCTGTCTCCAGTCCTGATGAAAAAGATCGCAAACCCAAGCTTCCATCGTCCAATGAATAATGGCACCCTCTGCATGCCTAAATGTTATGAATGGAATCCTGAATGGTACGGATCAATTCGCGGCAGGTGGAGGCCTTCCGGGCGACGATGCTGACCGGCAGCGTCACCGAGGCAGCGAAGCTGATGGTGGTGACGCAGCCGGCGGTCAGCCGGTTGCTGCGCGACTTCCAGGCGCTGTTGAAGATGGAGCTGTTCGAGCGGCGCGGCACCGGCCTCGTGCCGACCGCCGCGGCGATGGCGCTCTATACCGAAGTGGAGCGCTCCTTCGTCGGACTCGAACGCATCACCGCAGCGGCGGAAGAAATCCGCGGCCGCCGCACCGGCTCATTGCGAATTGCAGCACTGCCGGCGCTGTCGAACGGCTATCTGCCGCGGCTTACCGGTCACTTTCTGAAGGAGCGGCCGAACCTCAACCTTGCCTTCTTCGGCGTGATCTCGCCGATCGTGGTCGACTGGGTGCTGAACAATCAGTGCGACGTCGGCTTTGCCGAGGTGCCGATCGCGCATTCCGGCCTGCCGAGCCAAAGGCTGCCAGCGCCGGCGCGCGTCGCGGTGCTGCCGACCGGTCATCGCCTCGCCGAGAAGGAAGTCTTGGAGCCGCGCGATTTCGAGGGCGAGACGTTCATCTCGCTGTCGGCGGGATCGTCGAGTCGGCACCTGGTCGACCAGATGTTCCATCGCCACGATGTCCGCCGCGTGCTCAGGGTCGAGACCACGCTGTCGGAGATCATGTGCGGCATGGTGTCGTCAGGCCTTGGCGTCGCCATCTGCGATCCGTTCACCGCGCAGGAATTCTCCACCCGCGGCGTCGTCGTGCGCCGCTTCCTGCCGCGCATCGACTTCGAATTCTCCGCGGTCTTTCCGGCGCAGCGCAGTCCCTCGCCGGTGGCGCTGGATCTGGTCGAGACCATGCGCAAGTCGCTCGCGGAGTTCGAGGATTAGAATGGCGCTCAGCCGTTGAACGCGGCCTGCGCCTCCGGCAGGTCCCAGATCTTGCCGATCGCGGCCGTGCCCGCCGCCGTAATCGCAGCCTCGTCAGCGCCGAGATAGCGGCCGGCATCGACCAGCACGCGGCCGTCGACCATGACCTGATCGATGTTGGCGCGGTTGGCGAGCGCGATCAGCGCGCGGCGCGGGTCGAACAGCGGCTGGAGATGCGGATGGGTCAGATCGACCACGGTGAGGTCGGCGGTCGCGCCCGGCTCGATCCGGCCGAGGTCCGGCCGCTTGATGACGTCGGCGGCCACGGCCGTGTTCGCCTCGATCAGCTCCGGCGAATTGGCGACATCGGCGCGCTGGGACGTGATCTTGGAGATCAGCGAGGCGGCATTGAGCTCGCCGAGCAGATCCATGTTGTAACCGTCGGTGCCGACCACGGTGCGCACGCCGTGCTCCGCAAACCGGCTGAACGCCGCGGTGACGCCGGCGCGCGCGAACACGCGCGGACAATTCAGAACGGTCATGCCGCGCGCGGCCATCAGCTTGAGGTCGTCGTCGGTGCTGAACATGCAATGCGCCGCCATGAGATCGGGCGCGAGCAGGCCGAGCCAGTCCAGATATTGCGCCGGCGTGCGGCCGCCATAGCGCTTGCCGATGGTCTCGACCTCGGCACGGCTCTGCGCCATATGCGTCGTGATGGGAACGCCGAGCTCGCGCGCCCGCGCCGCGCAGGCCTTGAGCAGATCGGGGCCGCAGGTGTCGGTGGCGTGCGGGCTCATCGCGAGGCTGATGCGGCCATCGCCGCGATTATTCCAGCGTTGATAGAGCGCATCCCAGGTCGCCATGTCGGCGGTGCCGTCATCGCCGGAATATTGCACGACGCCGTCCGGCCCCGCCTTGGCGTCCGACGTCGAGAACAGATAGGGCGCGCCGTAGAAGCGGATGCCCATCTCTTCCGCCGCGTCGAACATCTCGGGGATCGAATTGCGGAACGGCTCCATCACCGTGGTGGCGCCGCCCTTCAGAAGCTGGAGGATGCCGAGCCGGGCGACCGCCATGCGCTCCTCCGCCGACAGGATATCGGCGCCGCGTTTGGTCAGCGGCAGCAGCACCGTGTAGACGATGCTCTGGTTGTTCTTGCGGCCGTTGCCGTCCTCGCTGTGGCTGCGCGCCACCGCTTCGGAGAAGCAGTGGTTGTGCAGGTTCAACAGGCCTGGCAGCACGAAGCGGCCGGGACGGTCGTAGGTTTGATCCGCGCTCGGCCTGTCGCGCGTGATTGCGGCGATCCTCTTGCCTTCGACCAGGACCCAATGGTCGCGCAGCACATCCTGCGCGCCGTTTTTCCGTGACAGCACATAGCTGCCGAAAATTGCGATCGTGCTCATGCGGGGCGTACGTTCCAGAAGACGGCGGTGCCGTCGAGAATGCCGGTGATGGCCTTGCGATAGGCGGTCGGCTGCTTGTACAGGCCGATCGGAATATAGGGAATTTCCTCGAACGCGACCGCCTGGATCTCGCGGCAGATGCGCTGCTGCTCGGCAAGCTGGGAGGCCGCCAGCCACTGGCTGCGCAGCGCCCCCATCTTCTCGCTCGCATACCAGCCGGCGACCTTGCCCTCGCCGCGGATGTTGGTGTTGCCGGCCGGATTGAGCCAGTCGATGCCCTGCCAGTTGCCGACCGCAGCACTCCAGCCGCCCTGCCCGATCGGGTCCTTCTTGAGCTGGCGCTGCAACACGACGGCGAAATCGAGCCCGGCATATTCGACGTTCATGCCGGCCTTGCGCAAGCTGTCGACCGCGATCTCGCCGAGCGGCTTCTGCGCGAGCGAGTTGGTGGGGACGAGCAGCACGATCTTCTCGCCATTGTACCCGGCAGCCTTCAGATCCGCCTTCACCTTGGCGTAGTCGCGCGGGCCGCGGAACACGTCGAGACCGACCTCGCTCGCCATGGGCGTCCCCGGCGCAAAGTAGCCGATCGGCGACACCTGGAAGGCCGGATCGGTGCCGGCGACCGCGGTCATGAAGGCGGACTGGTCGATCGCACCCAGCAGCGCGCGGCGGATCGCGGGATTGTCGAACGGCGGCTGGAGGTGATTGAGGCGCAGCATGCAGGCATAGCCTCTGGGATCGAGGATACGCGTGTCGATGTCGCCGGCCGCCTTGATCACCGGCAACAGATCGTGCGGCGTGGTTTCCTGCCAGTCCTGCTCGCCGGTCTGGAGCGCGGCGACGCCAGTGCCGGCATCGGGCGTCGTGGTCCAGACCACGCGGTCGTAATGCACGATCTTCGGTCCCGCCGTCCAATCCGGCTTGCCGTCTGTGCGCGGCTGGTAGCGCTCGAACTTGGCGTAGGCGTTGCGCGCGCCCTGCACGCGCTCGTCGGCGAGATAGCGGAACGGGCCGCTGCCGATGACTTCGGTCAGCGGCTTGAACGGATCCTGGCTCGCCAGCCGCTCCGGCATCATGAAGCAGGCATTGATCGCGGCCTTGCCGAGCGCCTGCGGCAGCAGCGGGAACGGACGCTTGAGGCGAAAGCGGATGGTGCGGTCGTCGGCGGCCGAGAGCTCGGCGGTCGCCTCCATCAGCTCGCCGCCGAAGCCGTCGCGCGCCGCCCAGCGGCGGATGCTCGCAACGCAGTCGCGGGCGAGCACGCGTTCGCCGTCATGCCAGAACAGGCCATCACGCAAGCTGAGATCCCACTGCAGCCCGTCACCGGAGATGACATGGCCCGACAGCATCTGCGGCGAGACCTGGAGCGAGGAGCTCATGCCGTAGAGCGTGTCGTAGACCATGAAGCCATGGTTTCGCGACACCTGCGCGGTCGAATAGATGGGATCGACGAAGGCAAGGTCGATCACGGGGATGAAGCGCAGCGTGCTCTGGGATTCAGCACGGACGATGCCCGGTAGCGAAAGCGCCGGCATGGCGGCAGCGGCCTTGAGCAGCGAGCGGCGGGAGATGGGCATGACAAGAGGCTCCTGACGGACCTTACGTATTCAACAAGACCGCGCCGATCGCGGCCGCAACAGCCTGCTGCGTCGGCTCGACCACGGGCACGCCGATCGCCTCCGCAATCGCCGTGCGATGCGAGGCCATGCCGGCGCAGCCCATCACTACGACATCGGCGCGGCACTGCGTGACCAGCGCGCGGCCGGCGTCGATCAACCGGCCGCGGATGTCGGCGCCTGCCGTCTCCGCCGCGCTCGCACCGACCGACCAGCTTCCGGCATAGCGGCTGTCGACGCCCATCACCCGCGCCATGCGCTGCTGGCGGCGGATGCTCGACGGCGACAGCGCGATGACGCCGAAACGCTCGCCGAGCATCAGCGCGCGAAAGATGCCGCATTCTGCGATGCCCAACACCGGACGGCCGCCGGCGGCCTCGCGCACCGCATGCAGGCCGGGATCGCTGAAGCAGGCGAGCACGAAGGCATCCGCATCGTCGCGCGCGACGCGATTGACCAGCGGCATGACCACGCTGTCGGCATCGCGCTGCGAGCTGATGCCGGGCGGCCCCTCGGCAAGGCCGACCACCTCGATATCAGGTCCGCCGGAGATCCGCAGCGGCGCGACCGCGTCGTCGATCGCCGCCGTCACCGACGCCGAGGAGTTGGGGTTGATGACGAGGATGCGGCGGCGGGTCATGGCTTGGCTCAGCGGTTACCGGCTTCGTGGCGCAGGAAGTTTTCCGCGATCTTCTTGCCGGTCGTGATCCAGACATCCGGGCAGGACTTCGCGTAGGTCAGGAACTCGCGCAGCAGGCGCAGCCGCATCGGACGGCCGCTGCATTGCGGATGCAGCACCGTCGTCACCATCGCGCCCCAGTCGCGCACCTCGTCCAGCTCGTCCTTCCAGAGCGAGAGCACATGCTCCTTGGGGAAGATCGAGCGCGGGCTGAAGCGCGCGGACAGGCCATGCATCCAGTCGTCATAACTCGCGGTCACCGGCAGCTCGATCGTGCCCGGCTTGCCGTCGGCGAGGCGATGGCGGTAGGGCCTGACGTCGTCGCGGAACGAGGAGGTGTAGACGATGCCGTGCCGCACCAGCGCGACGCGCAGCTCCTCGGTGAACTCGCCGTATGGCGCGCGATAGCCGGTCGGCTTGACACCGAGCCGGCGCTTCAGCGCCTCGAAGCCGCGCTCCAGCTCCTCCTCGATCCAGGGATCGCCGGGATCGGGCAAGAGATGGTGATAGCCATGATGGCCGATCTCATGACCGGCCTTGAGAATGGACTCCGCCATCGCCGGATGCGCGTCGACCGACCAACCCGTGACGAAGAAGGTGGCCTTGAGATCGAGCTGATCGAGCAGCTCCAGAAGTTTCGGCGTGCCGACGCGGGCCTCGTAGCCGCCATAGCTCATGGTGATGAGCCGCTGCGCGTGCACGGCGTCCTTGCTGGTCCACGCGCTCTCCGCGTCCACGTCGAACGACAGGAACATCGCCGACTTGTACGGCTTGGGCCAGGGGTATTCCGGCGCGGGATCCGCAGTGTTGGCCGGAACGAGCGGAATGCTCTTGAGTGCCTTACTGTCCAGCATTGATGGTCGCCTTCTCTAATCCGTTGTCGTTGAGTTTCCACTTGGCAAGCAGGGTACGATACGTGCCGTCGGCGATCAGCGCATCGACCGCCTCGAGAATGGCCTGCTGAAGTGCCTTTTCCTTGACCGGCAGGGCGATGCCCGTGAACTGCGTAGCGAACGGCTCGCCGACCGGCGCATAAGTGCCCGGCTCGAGGTCCATCAGGTAGGGCAGCGTCTCGTTGCCCTGCACGGCGGCGTCGATACGGCCCTGCCTGAGCTGCGTGCGCGCATCCGCCGAGCCGTCCGTGCCGACGAACTGGATCGGATTGCTGCCGCAGTTCTTCTGGCTCCACTTGTCGATCTCGGCCGGAAACATGGTCCGGCGGCTGGCGCCGACCTTCTTGCCGCAGAGCGCAGCCATGTCCTTGAACTCGGACGCACGGGACTGCTGTACGAAGAACTTTGGACCGCTGCGCAGATAATCGACGAAGGACGCGATCTCGTGCCGGCTCGCATAGTCGGTGAAGCCGGACAGGATGGCATCCACCCGCCCCGTCGAAATCGACGGCATGAACTCGGCAAAGCTGGTCTCGGTCCATTCGATCTTGACGCCGAGCTTGCGGCCGATCGCCTCGCCGAGATCGACGTCGAATCCGGACAGCGCATTGGTGGCGGGATCGCGGAACTCCATCGGCGGATAGTTCGGCACCAGCGCCACCTTGAGACTGCCGCGCTTGACGATCTCCGCCGGCAGCTCGATGGCCAACGCCGAAACGGTCATTGCACCAACCAGCGCCGCCGCAACCAAAAGCCTCTTCATCACCACACCCCCAATGTCAGATCACTGCCGAAAGAAATGCCTTGGTGCGCTCCTCGCGCGGCGTACCCAACACGTCGGAGGCGCGGCCCTGCTCGACGATCGCGCCCTGGTCCATGTAGACGACGCGGTCGGCGACCTCGCGCGCGAAGCCGAGCTCATGCGTCACCACCATCATGGTCATGCCGCTCTTCGCCAGCTCCTTCATCACCGCAAGCACCTCGCCGACGAGCTCGGGATCGAGCGCGCTGGTCGGCTCGTCGAACAGCATCAGCATCGGCTTCATGGCGAGCGCCCGCGCAATCGCCACGCGCTGCTGCTGGCCGCCGGAGAGCTGCGCCGGATATGAATCGGCCTTGGCCGCAAGCCCGACGCGACGAAGCAGCTCGAGCGCCTCGGCGCGCACCTCGTCAGATTTGCGCCCCTGAACCTGCGTCGGGCCTTCGGTGATGTTCTCCAGCGCGGTCTTGTGCGGAAACAGATTGAAACGCTGGAACACCATGCCGGTCTTCAGCCGCTGCCGCCCGATCTCGCGCTCGCTAAGCCTATGAAGCCGCCCGCTCTGCTCGCGCACGCCCAGGAGCTCGCCGTCGAGCCAGATGCCGCCACTGTCGATCGCGGCGAGCTGGTTGATGCAGCGAAGCAGCGTTGTCTTGCCCGAGCCGGAAGCGCCGATCAGGCACATCACCTCGCCGGGCCAGACGTCGAGCGAGACGCTTTTGAGAGCCTGGAACTCTCCAAAATGCTTGCTGACGGAGCGGATCGCGACGAGAGGTTTTGTCATCGCGCAAGCCGCAATGTGCCGCGTGCAAAACGGCGTTCGAGCAGCATCTGGAGCGGGGTCAGGATCGAGACCACGAGCAGGTACCAGAGCCCGGCGACGATCAGCAGCTCGATGACGCGGGAATTGGCGTAGTAGATATTCTCGGCGTTGTGCAGCAATTCCGGATACTGGATGACGCTCGCGAGCGAGGTCGCCTTCACCATGCCGATGAACTCGTTGCCGAGCGGCGGGATCACCACGCGCATCGCCTGCGGCAGCACGATCCGCCGCAACGCGCGCAGCCGTCCCATGCCGATCGCCTGCGCCGCCTCATATTGCCCGATATCGACCGACAGCATGCCGGCGCGCATCACTTCGGAAGTGTAGGCGCCCTGGTTGATGCCGAGTCCGAGCAGCGCGGCGAGAAACGGCGTCATGACGTCGACGGCGCGCGCGCTCCACAAGCCCGGAATGCCGATGGTCGGAAACACCAGCGCGAGGTTGAACCACAGCAGCAGTTGCAGGATCAGCGGCGTGCCGCGGAACAGCCAGGTGTAGCCGGCGGCCACCGTCTTCAGCACCGGATTGGGCGACAGCCGCATGATCGCCACCACGATGCCGAGCACGATGCCGAGTGCCATCGCCAGCACCGCCATCACCATGGTGTTGACGATGCCTTCGAGGATGACCTTTACCGTCAGGAAACGGCTGACATAAGACCATTCGATCTGACCGTTCGCAAAGGCGCGCGCAATCGCCGCCAGCACGAGAACGATCAGGGCCGCGCTGAACCAGCGGAACCAGTGCGGCTCGCGCGCGATCCGCATCCCCGACAGATCAGGGAAACCCTCCGCGAGTGCCGGAGCCGGCCTCATTGCGGCGCCGCGTTCAGCATGGGCTGGGCGACCGCATTCGCGCCAAGGCCCCATTTGTCGAGAATGGCCTTGTAGGCGCCGTCGGCGATCATTGCGGTGAGCTTCTCGGTCACCACCTCGCGCAGGGCCGAATCGTCCTTGCGGAACATGATGCCTTGATAGCCCTTGGCGAAGGCCTCGCCGACAATGCGGTATTTGCCGGGCTCTTGTGTCTGCGCATAAGGCAGCGTCTCGCTGCCCTGCACGGCGGCGTCGATGCGGCCCTGCTTGAGCTGGTTGCGGACGTCGATCGAGTTCTCGCCCGGCACGTACTGGATCGCGGGCTTGCCGGCCGCCTCGCAATTCTGCTTGCTCCACTTCTCGATCTCGACCGGGAAGCTTGTGCTGCGCGTGGTGCCGACCTTCTTGCCGCAGAGATCGGTCGCCGCCTTCGCCTCGCTCTCCGCCATCACGAAGAACTGCGGGCCGGTCGCGAGATAATCGACGAAATCGGCGGTCTCGCGCCGCGAGGCGCGGTCCGAGATGCCGGAGATGATGAAATCCGCGCGCCTGGTCTGGAGCGACGGGATCAGCTCGGCGAACGGCGTCTCGCTCCAGACGATCTTGAGGCCGCCGAGCCGCTTGGCAAGCTCGTTGGCGAGATCGATATCGAGTCCGACGAGCTCGTTGGTCGCGGGATCGCGATATTCCATCGGCGCGTAGGTCGAGTTGACCGTGAGCTTCAGCGCGCCCGCCTGCTTGATCTCCGCCGGCAGTTCGGCGGCTTGCGCGGAAGCGACTGCGGCCAGTGCGGCAAGGCCGAGAGAAAGCGAGAGGCGTGTCATGTCAGCTCCAATCTTTTCCTTTGCCGATCTTTCCCTTTTGACGACGCTTGCCAGCGCCGTGCCACCTGTTCAGTCCGCGTCGAGAACGGCCGGCTCGATGACGCCGGCGCGTTCGGTGATCACCCTGTATTGCTCGGGCCGCCGGTGGGCGGCGAAATTGAACATCTTGTCCTTGCCCTGGCGGCAGAGGTCGAGATCGATGTCGGCGACGATCACCTCGTCCGCGAGCGTCTGCGCCTGCGCGACGATGCGGCCGTTGGGATCGACGATGCAGGAGCCGCCGATCAGCCCGGAGCCGTCCTCCTCGCCCGCCTTCGCCACCGAGATCGCCCAGGTCGCGTTCATGTAGGCATTGGCCTGCGTCACCAGTGTCGAGTGGAAGGTGCGCAAGGCGCCGTCTTCGGTGGTGCCACCATTCGGATCGTAGGCCGCCGAATTGTAGCCGATGCAGACGAGCTCGACGCCCTGCAGGCCGAGCACGCGCCAGGATTCCGGCCAGCGGCGATCGTTGCAGATCATCATGCCCATGATGGCGTGGGCCCAGGCCGATCCGGCGCGGAAGGCGGGAAAGCCGAGATCGCCATATTCGAAATAGCGCTTCTCCAGCTGCTGGTAGCGCGCGCCCGGACGCGGCTCGACCGAGCCCGGCAGATGCACCTTGCGATAGCGGCCGAGAATCTCGCCGTCGCGATCGACCAGGATGGCGCAATTGTAGCGGCGGCCGTCCGGCGTCAGCTCGGCATAGCCGACATAGAAGCCGACGCGCAGTGCACGCGCACGGTCGAACAGCTTCGCCACGGCCGGGTTCGGCATGCCGCGCTCGAAGTAATGGTCGAGCGCCTCGCCTTCGAGCAGCCAGCGCGGAAAGAAGGTGGTGAAGGCAAGCTCCGGAAACACCACGAGGCTGGCACCGCGGCCGGCGGCCTCCTCCAGCAGTGCAAGCATGCGCGAGAGCGTGTGCTCACGCGAGTCTGCTTTCTGCGTCGGGCCCATCTGGGCGGCGGCGGCGCGAAGGACACGAACCAAGATTGCCTCCAATCTGTGCGCAGTGCTGCCTCAATGGGCGAATGAACCCTTTGATGCGACGTGCAAATCCGCTTCCATTACGCGGAAGCGGGGCTGCAAAATCAATTCGTTCTGTTATGATCTTTTGGCCCAGAGTATAACCGGCAGTGATATGAACCTGCGTCAGCTCGAGATCCTGCGCGCCGTCATCCGCCACCGCACCACGGTCGCGGCGGCGGACGAGTTGGCACTGTCGCAGCCCGCGGTCAGCAACGCGCTCAAGACGATGGAGGCGCAGGCGGGGTTTGCGCTGTTCGAGCGCGTCAACAACCGGCTGTTTCCGACTGCGGAAGCGATGGCGCTCTACAAGGAGAGCGAGGCGATCTTCGCGCTGCACGCAAAACTCGAGAACCGCGTGCGCGATCTGCGCGAGAACCGGTCCGGACATCTTGCGATCGTGGCAACCCCGCCGCTTGCCTACAGCATCATCCCGTCCGCGCTATCCAGCTTCCTGCGCCGCCGCCCGGAGACGCGCGTCTTCTTCGACGTGCGGCGCTACGAGGGCATCATCGAGGGCGTGCTCAGCCGTGTCGCCGAGCTCGGCTTCGCGCTCGGGCTGACGCATCATCCCGGCATCGCGCATGAGGTGGTGCACACCGGCGAGATGGTGTGCGTGCTGCCGCCGCAGCATCCGCTCGCCGACCGGCCCGTGATCTCGGCGGCGGATCTGTCCGGCCTGCCCTTCATCGGGCTCGAGCGCGGCACGCGGCTCGGCGAGGCCGTGCGCGACAGCTTTGCCCGCGCCGGCGCGCCGCTCCAGCCGACGGTCGAGGTGCGCTACTGCAACACCGCCTGCGTGCTCGCCGCCGCCGGCGTCGGTGCCGCGGTGGTCGATCCGTTCTCGCCGCGGCAGAACGGCGGCAATGGCCTCGTCGTCCGGCCGTTCACGCCGACGACCCACGCGGTCGCCTACATGCTGTGGTCGGAAGCCGAGCCGCTGTCACGCCTCGCCAAGGCCTTTCTCAACGAGGTGCGGAAGGAGAGCGCGCTGCTGGAAAGCACAGCGCCGCACCAGCAACATGGGGCAGAAAGCGACTGAGCTTCGCAACCTTTTATCTTGGGGGGCAGATGGCACGCATCACCATCATCGAGACGGGAAAAGTTCCGCAAAAATATCGCGAGCGCCACGGCTCGTTTCCCGACATGTTCGAGCGCATGGTCCGCGCCGAGGATCCGACAGCCACGGTCGACGTGGTCAGCATCCCGAACGGTGACGCGCTTCCCGATCCTGGCAAGCTCGAAGCCGTGCTGATCACCGGCGCGGCCGCCGGCGTCTATGACGGGCTCGACTGGATCGCGCCGCTCGAGGACTTTGTCCGTAAAGCCTACGCCAGCAAGACGCCGATGGTCGGCGTCTGCTTCGGCCATCAACTGATTGCGCAGGCGCTCGGCGGCACCGTGCGCAAGTCCGAGAAGGGCTGGGGCATCGGCCGGCATGTCTATCAGGTGCTGCCGGAGAACGGCGTCGTCGAAGGCGAAGCGGTCGCCATCGCCGCCTCGCATCAGGACCAGGTGATCGAGCCGCCGAACGAAGCGCTGACGATCCTCTCATCCGAGTTCACCCCGCATGCCGGCCTGCTCTACGCCAACGGCGCGACACTGACCGTGCAGCCGCATCCCGAGTTCGACGTGGAGTTTGCCGAAGTGTGCTGCGAACTGCGCGACGGCAAGGCGCCGGAGGATGTCGTCGCCACGGCGCGCGCGTCGCTGGCGCAGCCGCTGGACAACGCAAAGCTCGGCGGGGCGATTACGCGGTTTCTGGCGAGGCGCACGGCGCTCTAGTTCGCACGCACTAGCCGCGAGCACTTCTTCCCTTCTCCCCTTGTGGGAGAAGGTGGCGCGAAGCGCCGGATGAGGGGTCTGTCTCAGCGCATTCAAATAAGAGTTGGATTCGCGGTGAGAGACCCCTCACCCGGCTTCGCTTCGCGAAGCCACCCTCTCCCACAAGGGGAGAGGGTGCAGCGCGCTCGCCGCGCTATCTCGCAAACATCAGAACGGATCGCTTCCCAGCCCCGCCACATCCGCCGGCCGCGGCCCCGGCGCGGGCCAATGAAACCGGCGGTCCTTCTCGGCAATCATGATGTCGTTGATCGACGCCTCGCGCCGCTTCATCAGGCCGTGCTCGTCGAACTCCCACTGCTCGTTGCCGTAGGAGCGATACCATTGGCCGCTCGCATCGTGCCATTCGTACTGGAAGCGCACGGCGATGCGGTTGCCGTCGAAAGCCCAGAGGTCCTTGATCAGGCGGTAATCGTGCTCCTTCTCCCATTTGCGGGTGAGGAAGGCGACGATGGCCTCGCGACCCTGGAAGACTTCCGAGCGATTGCGCCAGCGGCTGTCCACGGTGTAGGCGAGCGAAACGCGCACCGGATCGCGTGAATTCCAGGCATCCTCGGCCATGCGGGCCTTTTGCGCAGCGGTCTCTTTCGTGAAGGGCGGAAGCGGCGGGCGCGACATGATGGCCTCATCGATGGGTCGGGGCCGCAAATCTATCGCCGCAGCCGGCGGAGTCGAGTGGCCATCACCTATCGGGCGATCACGAAATCAGATCAGCCTTCATCAGCGTGCGGATCGATTTCGGGATCGGCTGGGCACGGCCGCCGCTGATGAAGGCGACGCGCACCTCGGCCTTGACCAGCACATCCTCGCCGCGCCGGACCTCCTGTGCGAGCATGATGGAGGCCCCCTTCACCGCGACCGGCCAGGTCACGACGTCGAGCACGTCGTCCATCCGCGCGGGTTTCAGGAAATCCAGATGCATCGAGCGCACCACGAAGGCGAAGCCGGCGTCGTCCGTCGCGGGCTGCTCGAACAGCGCCTGCTGCTCGGCGCCCATCAGCCGCAGGTGATTGGTGCGCCCGCGCTCCATGAAGCGCAGATAATTGGCGTGATAGACGATGCCGGAGAACTCTGGTTTGACGTTGTCGCAACAGAAGCCTAACGGATTGCTTTCGTTGGGTCGATGGACGGTCAAGGCGTGAACGAGGAGCAGATTTTATCTGTGCCCTTCCATAGCAAGTCGCAGCGCCTTGGGAATGCGCTGCGCCCTTCCGCCTGAGATAAACGCCACGCGTACACGCGCCGCAACTAGGAGATCGTCTCCGCGCCTGCATTCCTGCAGCAAGGCAATCGACGCGCCTCTCACCTCTTGCGGGAGCGTTACGACGTCAAGCACGTCGTCTAAGACCGCTGGCTTTAGAAAATCGATTGTCATCGAACGGACAACGAAGGCAAAGCCGGGCGCATCGTTCCGAGCTTCTGCGAGCAGCGCTCGCTGATTGGTTCCGAGCAGGCGCAAGTAATTCGTTCTGCCGCGCTCCATGAACCGCAGAAAATTTGCATGATACACAATCTGGCCAGAGTCGGTATCTTCAAAGTAGACGCGGACCTGCATATGATGGCTTCCGCCGCGAATTTCGCCATCAAGAGAGGCTGTCACGGTACGTTCCTTGTTGCGCTTCCGGGAACCATTTGTCTTGCACAGAGGCGCCTTTCTGAGCAAGCGCCAAAAACCTTGAGCTCCACGCCCCGTCGTAGCCGATGCTCAGCCCGTGAACCTCGTCGGGCACGTGCTGCCAAAGTCCTCAATCCGTAGATGGTAGCCTGCGTCACATAGTCCGCATCCCGGATGAGCTGCATCTGTGCCCGGAGCACCCGGCCGAATTTCAGGGTTCCAGCGACGCCAACCGCGGCGCCCGAATGGCAAACCGCATCTGGGAGCTGATGCTGGCCGTTGAGCCAACTGGTCGACCATCCTGGCCCGGATTGCGTTCGCGGGACCAAATCCAAGCCGTCTCCGGCCCTCTCCTTGTCTACGGCTTCCTGACGACAACGCCGAACGCCGTGGTCGAACCGATCCATCCCAAGGCCATGCCGGTGATCCTGACTACGAACGAAGAGCGCGATGTTTGGATGCGAGGTAAGCGCTTAGCCGCGACCCTATTGAGGTTGACTTGACGCTTTGCGGAATCGCCACGGCATGAGGTCGTCAATTCTGCTATGGGGATGGCCGTCGATAATGGCCTCGAGTGTTTTGGCGATGTAGGCGGCCGGGTTGACGTCGTTGAGCTTGCAGGTGGCGACGAGCGACGCAAGCAAGGCCCAATTTTCAGCCCCGACCTCATGCCCGGCGAAGAGGGCATTTTTTCTGGTCAGGCAGACTGGCCGGATGGCGTTCTCGACCGGGTTCGTGTCGAGCTCAAGGCGCCCGTCTTCGAGGAAGCGGGTCAGCCCCTGCCAGTGATTGAGCGCGTAGCGGATGTCCTCGGCGAGCGTCGAACCGCTGGAGATCATCGACAGCTGTTTCTCGAACCAAGGCTTTAACGCGGCGACCATGGGCAGCGAGTGCTCCCTGCGCCCGGCCAGCCGGATGTCCGGCGATGCACCGCGTACCATGGCTTCAATGGCGTAAAGCTGTGCGATGTGCCGAACGGCGGCCTCGGCGATCGGCGATTTGCTGTTACGGGCCAATTTGACGAAGCGCCGGCGCAAATGGCTCCAGCAATGCACGAGCGTCCACGGCCCTTGCGGTCGAGCGACTCCGGTTAGCCGGTCATAACCGTCATAGGCATCGCATTGCAGGAAGCGTCCGCAAAAGCCATCCAGGAACTGCTCCGCAAAGGCACCGCTGCGACCGGGGGCATATCGGAACAGCACGATCGGCGGACTTGGGCCGCTGTGCCCGCGGTCGTCGGAGACGATCGCCCAGAAGTAACCCTTCTTCGTTTGGCCTCGCCCGGGATCGAGCACCGGCGCCGTGGTTTCGTCCATGAACAGACGATCCGCCATGGCCAGGCGGCGGCGCATGTGGTCCGCGATGGGCTGAAGATGGAAGCAGGCGCGCCCGGACCAGTTGCCCAGTGTCGCCCGATCAAGCCGGATGCCCTGGCGCGCATAGATCTCGGCCTGACGGTAAAACGGCGTATGGTCGCCAAACTTGGCAACGATCACGTGCGCAATGGCCGCTTCGGTCGGCAGCCCGCTGGGCACGACGTGCTCCGGTGCGTGCGCCTGCACGACAGGGCCCGAGCAATGGCGACAGATGTATTTCGGGCGGCGCGTGACCAACACCCGCCATTGCGCCGGGATCACGTCGAGGCGTTTGCTGACGTCCTCGCCGATCTTCGTCATGGCGCCGCAACCGCACGGACAGAGCGTGCTCGCAGGCTCGATGATCCGTTCCACGCGCGGCAAATGGGCAGGCAAGCAGCCGCGATTGCGATGAGAGCCTTGATCCGGCACGCTCCGCGATCGGCCCTTGATCACAGCCTCGGCTCTCTCCTGCGCCGCGTCCAGGATGCCCTGCGCGATCTCCACGTCTTCCAGCGGTAAGTGATACTGATCTGGCCGCAGCTTCTCGGATTTCGCGCCGAACTTCTCGCGGCGCAATTCGCCGAGGATGACCTCCAGCCGACGCCGCGCTTCCTCCGACGCCGCCAGCGCCCCCTGATGCTCGCTCAAGGCCGCCTGCGTTTGCGCCAAAAGCGCTTTCAGTTGTTCATTTTCGTCGCGCAGCGCCGCGATGCTCATGCGCTATTTCGAGCACATCGCCGCCGCACGTGCCACGTTCAAAATAGCTTCCGAGTCATTCTGCCGCAGTTATCCAGCCGCCTGGGGACGCCGCGCTTCTTCCGGGCGGACCAACCTCCAATCCAGCCCCTCGAACAGGGCTGCGAACATCGCCGGCGATATCCGCATCACGCCGTCTGCGATCGTTGGCCAAACGAACCTGCAACCTTCGAGACGCTTGTGCACCAACACCAGGCCCGTTCGATCCCAGACCAAAATCTTGATCCGGTCCGCTCGTTTCGATCGGAACACGAAGGCTGCGCCGCTGAACGGGTCGAGACGAAGCATCTCCTGCACCTTCGCCGCAAGCCCATCGTGGCCACAGCGGAAGTCGATCGGCCGCGTCGCGATGTAAATCTTCAGATCGGCACCGGCCGCGATCATCGTGACGCTCGCACTGCGCGGATCACCCGGGACAGCTGCTCGCCATCTATGGCTGTGTCCGTCCGCAGCACGACATCGCCGATCGCGATCTCAAGCTTGATCGCCGGAACGTGACGCTCCTCCAACGCGCTTTCCACGACCAGCGGTGCGAATGTCGACTGCAATGCTTCGCACGGCGCCAACATGCCTCGCTGTCGAAAGCGTCGTCGCCAATCGTAAATCTGCCAGCGCGTCGCTCCGTGCTTGCGCGCCACCTCGGACACCTGGGCACCAGGTAGCAGACTCTCCGCGACAATCCGGGCTCTCTCAGCCTCCGAACGCACACGGCGCCCCGACGGTCCTTCGAGGACCTCCAGCCGGCTCACCGGCCCTACCGGAGAGCCGTCCAAATGGACGTCCTTTTTGCTGTCCAATCCCATCCAAACCTCCGTTCCAAGCCGGAGGCTTCTTCGCACATTCATTCTAACTCTGAAGCCAGGGTATCGGCTTCGCGCTTACGATGCGAGCGCCGTGCGACGAAGCGAAGGCGCTGCGGCGACCGTTGCCAGATGACGTGCTCAAAATTGTCACGCGCGGGCCGGACAAGGAGGACCGAGCAGCCGCCTAACTCACACGCTGTTCTTTGGCCTTCTGCTCGCCATCCTTCCGGCGCTCAAATCAAGCCCTGCGACAGAATCGGCTTCGCCCAGACTCGGTGAAAGCGCCGCGCCGTTCGCATGTATTTCAAGCGGGCGGCATATGCACGCTTTAAAGCCTACCGCCATGTCCCGACCATTTGGCTAGCTTGCGGTACTCGCTGGGCAGGACGCCATACGCTTCTTTGAAGCGGCGTCCAAGTGAGTCATGTCAGAAAACCCCGAGCCGTACGCAATCTCGCTCACGGCTCGATGTGGGTGACTTGGATTCTCAAGCGCATACCGGCATCGGGTGTGAATCGGAGCGCAACATTAACCCCGTCGATACGAAGTTGATCAAGCACTTAGGATGGCCTATCGGCGCTCGGACCCCACGCCGATTTACAGATGATGCGGCGCCGACGCAGGCCTCCATGCCGATCAGGCACCGCGGGAGGTTGGCAAGTCGCTCCTCGGCCTGGTCACCCGACCATTTCTGCCGAAGCACGATCGCACCACCTTAATCGTTCCTTTCTACGTGGAACGAGTTCTTGCCGATATCGATGCCGATCACTGCGATTGCGCAGCTAGAGTTCTGAGACATGGCGCGCTCCTGATCTTTGGCGTCTCTTGCCAGCGTCAATCATCGGCGGGACTGGAGCACGACCGGACCACCCATTAGTCGAGTAGGCCGTGTGACATGTCCGCGGTTTTCTGACCTGCATAGCTCGGCGCTTGTTCGAGCAGAGTGCTGTTCTGTCCGACGACAGCTCTCTTTGACCAAGTCGGAGGCCGCGAAAACCGTATTCTTCGAACCGTTGCTAGAAGTAAATGCCTTCCAAGTGGCGCCAAGGACTTGAGCGCCCTTCGCCTAATATAGACCTGCACCGTGGGACTGACTCGACGCAACGCCTGTTTTCGAGCCTGTGTATTGAGCGGGCCGAGATCCGAGAAGAGGTCACCCTCGATTCTGAATAGCTCAAGCTAGGTGAGAGACATCGTCTCACCGTCTAGGCAGCAGACCCTTACAGCGTGTGGCCAGGGTCGATCTAAAATATCATGTGCACGCGCCTACGGTTTGCGAGATCTCGCATACCGCGTTGACGTTCACTCGTGCTTCTGTTCGAAAACGAACACGTCTCATGTTTAGAACTCCGCAAGCTGTTGCGAGCGCGACATCGCATTCGAAAAGAAAGCGAGTGTGCCGCTACGTCGGAATGGCCCGGGTCCTGCATGGCGCTCGTTGATGAGGAAGTTCGCAGAGTGCTGAGTGGCGGGGAAGGGAAGCTCAATGGCGAACGTCGCGTTGGGTCAGGTTTGCGACGGGCCGACCGGAAGAGCGCGCTGCCGTTCGAAGACTTCTTAAGGCCTGTTGAGGCCGATCATCGCGCGATAGCCAACCAAAGCTGAAATGTCGCACTTGGTCGGTTCTTCGACGGACGTGTGACTGCGTGAGTGGCTGACTGCCATCATAAGGATGGCAACAAGTATCGTTTTGAGGTTGATATGCGATCTGCAGTTCTTCTTTTGGGTGCCGCAACAGTTGCATCCGTCGCAAGCGGTGCCGCCAGTGCGGCAGATCTCGAGGCGGCAACGAAAACCCCACCGGCATCGTGGAACTGGACCGGAGGATATCTTGGCGGACACGTTGGCGGTGGTTATGGCCGGACATCCTTCAGTGATCCCTACGGTCCATCAATCTACGGCGACGTCACTGACACGCCTGCGTTCTTGGCTGGCGGCCAGATTGGCTACAATTGGCAGAAGGACAACTGGGTTTTTGGCGTCGAACTGGACGCCAGCCGTGTTATCTCCGACGGTACAAACAGCTGCCTTGCCGCCTCCGGCACTGTTGTAGGCGCTACCTGCAAGGCAAGTCCAAACGTTTTTGTCACCAGCGCCGGTCGCGTGGGTTATGCTTTTGGCCCGCAGGGGCACACACTGGCCTACCTCAAGGGAGGTGTTGCTTGGCAACACAATCGCGGCGGCATCGTCAACAATAACGAATACTTCGGCTTCACTCCGCAGGGGGCAACTCATTTCGAGTATGGTCGTGTCGGTGGCATCATCGGGGCGGGCGTCGAGCAAAGGCTCGCGCCTGCATGGTCCCTCAAATTTGAGTACGACTATCTGGGCTTTGGCGGGCCGAGTGTGGCGACCGCTCCCACCGAGCAGTTTCCGCCGCTAGTAATTCGCCCAGCCAACACATCCAGCCTCTCCAGCAGTTATCACCTTGGAAAGGTCGGTCTGAACTATCATTTTGACGCTGACCCGTCAGCGCCGGGATGGTCCGATGCGTCGGTCTACGCGACAAAGGGGACCGTCAATGCGCCGCCGCCGGCTTACGCCGCCGGCTGGTCATTCGAAGGGGGCTCACGGCTGTGGCTCAGCCGGGGAAGATTTCAATGGGACAATAGCGCCGTGCCCGCGATTCTTGGAGATCCCACTATTCTTGAGTCAAGACTCACTTATCACGGGCTCGACGGATTTTCCGGGGAATTGTTCGGACGCCTTGACAGCCCCTGGGGAATATTCGTGAAGGGCAATGTTGGGATCGGGCGCTTCAATGGTGGAAGTATGAACGATGAAGACTGGGGAATCTTAGGCTTCGCGTCCTATAGCAACACGAGATCAGGCCAGGCGAACGGAAAATTCACGTACTCCACGGCCGATGTCGGTTACGATTTTCTGCGGGGCAGCACCTACAAGGTCGGCGGATTTGTCGGCTGGACTCAATACGGCCAGAAGTCGGACACGCCAGGATGCGTGCAGATTGCCAGCTCCCTTGTTCCGTGCCTAACGACGGACGACAACAGGATCATCGGCAGCCAGGATACCGATTGGAATGCACCGCGTGTCGGCCTTAGCGCCGAGACCATGTTTCTCGATCGTTGGCAGGTGAGCGCCGACGTTGCTTACCTGCCTTGGACGTATTTCAAGGGCCGCGACAACCATCTCTTGCGCCCCACCACAACCTTCTTCGACCAACGCGGGAATGGTGGTGGTGGCGTGCAGGTGGAGGCAATTTTATCCTACTTCATCACCAGCAATTTCAGTGTTGGCATCGGTGGTCGCTATTGGGCCATGTGGACCGAGAAGGACAGCGATTTCATGTGCAGCGGATGCGGCGAACCTGCCGTCGTCACTGGGCCTGAACTTGCGAAGTACAGTATGGAGCGATGGGGCACGTTCTTGCAGGCCTCCTATAAGTTCTGACTGAAGAGGCGAGGTCCCTCGATATCTTCCAAGCACCAAACTGAGTATCACTGCAAGATGACTGTTCGCTCGAACGATTTCGAACGCAGGGGCTCCTGGGGGCTGCTGAACACCAGCATTCAGGATGACGCTCATTCCAGATCGGCGCCCAGTTCCGTTTTGACGTGGTCACCTGACCAGCCTCTTCGATTTCGCAACGCCGAACGAAAGCGCTGCCTCAGCTCTGGCGATGCTCGACGCTTTCGCGCCGCTTCCCGATCAGCGGGATTTCGATGGCTATAAGGCTCATTTCGAGGCGAAGCCGTTCCCGCAGGCGCCAGCGCACCTTGCTCCGCCCATGGTCGAGGCAAGGCCGCGGTCCGCACGGCCCTTGGCCTATGATCTCGCCGTGGACGCCGATATCGAAGCTGACGGGGTGCGGCTCAGCTTCCGTAACGATGGTGCAATCGGCGTCGCCTTGCGGGTTCAGGACATGACGCAAGAGGCGCCGCCGCGATGCTACACGCTGGAGCCGAGTCGTTCGCTCGATGCCCGATGGAGCACTGCATTCGGCGCGCCTTATGCTCTTCGGGTCGATGGACCCAACGGATTCATGCGCGAGTTTCGCGGGCTTGCACGTGTCAGGCCTGGTGTGAGTGCGCGGCATGTCCGTCAAGATGGTTCGCTTGTGATCGACATCGTCAATGCTGGTGAACCAGTGATCGCTCGTCTTGCGGATGGTTATGCCGCGACCGACCGGCAGCTGTCCATCCGTGCAGGCGCAAGTCATCGCGAGCGGCTGACGCTGGATGGATCGAGCCAATGGTACGACGTTCGCCTGGAAATCGGCGATGCAAGCTGGCGTCTGTGCGGCCACGTCGAAACTGGGAGGATATCGGCTTCGGACCCGGCCATAGATCGGTGCGCCCGAGCCTTACGCGCCGGTGACATGATGCTGGACTAGGCCTGTCCTGATGCAACAGGTGCGGAACCGAAACCGCCGCGACGGGACTCAGGGCCGCAATACCGGTCAGCGGCCTTTACGGGATGCCTTTTCTCACACGTGGGTTCGCGTCGCCCTTTTTTCCTCTCTGGTTTCAGGATCAGAGCTTCTCAGTACCTGGATGTCGATCCTGCTCGCGGGGCCGACGGTGCTGGGCCTTGTCGCCGATCCGCTTTGGTCGGGTTGTGCAAGCATCGGGGAACCGGGGTGGCGGCCTATTGGCCGGAGGCGCCGCGGCGCGATTCCTGATGCTCATTCCGGTACGAAAGGAGCGCCTTCCGCACACGATTGGCTGATCCCCCCGTTGGCTTGTAATATCACTCCATTGGGATCAACGCTGAGGGTGCTTCCCATCCCTAGCTACAGTTGCTACGTCCGACGGTGGGTTAGGACTTGCGGTCCCGCAGGGCATCTTGATCGAACTGTCCGAGAACTTTCCCGAATTACAAGGTGCCATGTCGACATCCAGGAAGCGACTTCCCTTGAGGGTGTCCTCACGGGTCGACAGCGGCGCCGAGAAGATCGTTACGTTTGTTTTCCGCGCAATAACAATTTGTGGCTCACACAAGACTCGTGCGAGCCACTCTCGCACTGCGGCATGGCTCGGGTGATGAGCCAACTACCTAGCTTGAGCGGTGAGATCATGCTTGGCTATTGGGAATGCCGAACTAAGCGCGGCACATTTCGGATTGTGCCGCGAGCGGGTTCGTTTAACCCGTTCTTTGAGGACGAGGATCTTGGGGCTTATCACTCAGCCGCGGCCGCGCTAGACGACTTGTTGGAGGGCTTACCGGTTTCGCGCAGAGTGATCGCTCCTGCGCAACAATGGCAATCACCTCGATCACAGCTACCGCGAGCCAGATGTCACCCTGCCACTGACCGTTGAAATTCCAAAATCGGAGAGTCGCAGTCTTCCGAAATCAGAGTCATAGATTGTTCAGGCCTAAAGCGGCAAGCGATCACGCAGAACGTTCCTGAGGGCGAATCCAAGTGGGCCGACCGCCGCTCAAGGATTACCACGAACTCCTCGGATCGGATACGCGTACCGCCCGAGAAAGCATGTCAACTGGCAACCAGCGTGCTTTCACAGTCGCTGGTGCACGTATTCCGACGCACCGGCACCGAATTTGTCAGGTTCGAGACAAGTATCGATGTTTCGAAGGCACGCACAAACCACGAAGAATTCGCAAATCTGCATCGTGTAAGAGGCACGGCGCTTGCTTTTGTTCACGGCGGCGCCACCCGAGTTTCGGGGCGTCGATCATGTCGTGACGCTCACATACGGCGTCGTTTTTGCTCCCGAGAGAACCAAAGACCTTGGCAGTTTTTGGAGCATTGACATCTGAGCCACCGGCGAGGGGAGCGACTAGTCGTCGGCGATCGCCCCGCTACGATCGGCGGTGGATTCCTTAGCTATGCTAGTACATAGGCCAATTCCAAGATGCCAATGTTTGCCGCACCTGTATTTGGCGGGAATCATGTTGCTCGCCGCCGCGTCCATGTTGGTGGCCAGCATACCTGGTGCGCTGGCCACGGACTCGGATGACCGCGGTCCGACGAGTTCTCGAGCAAAGATCCCTGCGCTGTACATTTTGGATTACAGACAGTCGAAACGACGCTCTGTGTTGACCAAACCCGTCATGGACCTTTTCTGTATCGATCGGGCCAATGCTCCGCTGGGTACCGCCAGCCTTCCATCATTCTCGTGTCTTGGCCATTGGACTGAGTTGCGGCCCAGCAATGAGAGACCAAACTGCACTCGCCACATTCTAGAACACTGCGCGGAGGATCAAATTGCCGAATTTGTTGGAATAAGAGTTGTCGGGCAGCAGCGTCCGAAACTCTATGCGGATGGGCTTACCAATTTTGTCCTGATATCTACTTTCGCTTCCGTCGGAATCCATACATTTACATCATCCGACGGCACCAAGATTACCTACACCCTGATCATGGCCTTCAATGCCAGCCGCGACGCCTTTGGACCTCAGGTGTATATGGACGCAGACAATAAAGCTGTGATGTGCGCGATCTCGTCCTCGAACATGCAAACAATCTCCGGATTCCGGCGTTCTTTGGCTGACGCGTTCGTCAAAGAGGCTGCCGATCCCGGCAGAGGGCTTCCTCGCGTAGCGGTCGAACGATCCATTGCGGATGACTGGGCCGCCAAGGCTACGAATGGCATTATGAGCCGTTGTCTGCTTGCGAAAAATGGCGGAGGCGCTCCAATAATGATAGCCGCTCATGATCAGGGTCTTAACTTTTATTGAGTTCAGGCTGGTTGGAACACCGTTTCCAGGGGAGCGACTGCAACCAAAGGCGTGAGTGATGCTTGCTGTTGCGTGATGGCAACGTTCCGGCGTCCAAAGTGAAGCAGCACAGATCCTGTGGCAGGCGCAGTGCCGGCAGTTGGAACCACTGATTGCCTTCTTGGCCCGCCAAGACGCGGCGATCTAATTGGCCTTTTTCATAGAAGTATATCCGACCAGAAGACGGACGGAAAATCACGCAAGGTTCGCTGAGGAAGAACACATGCTCAACGAGCACAAGGTCGTCTGGCCCGATCTGGCGGCTTGCTGAAGGAGCTGCCGGTATGGCAGACCCGGCGCGACCGCCTTGGCGGGTTGGTTAACGCCCGTAACTCGCACGGCACGCGCGTTGTAGTTCATCTCGCTTACGGGCCGCGTTAACGCTGGCCGAGAGCGCGGTATGGCAGCGGGGATTTCGCTGACTAAAGCTTGGAGAATCGTCACCATGGGCGATTCATGTTGTTGTCGTGGCGATCCGCGTCCGATCTGAGGCGTCAATGTCCCGAACCCCACGGTATGACGGCAGGGTTCGCCAACGCACCAAAGATGCAATGGCACGTCGATTGCTTCAGATGCGAGGCATTCCGTTACGTCGATGACGGTTCGCAGCCCCTTTAACGGCTCAGATGGAACCTCGTCCGATTGATTCAGACTAGTGCGATGACGGAGCTGTCGCGTGGATCGTACGGCGCGATCGTTAGCTGGGATTGTTGCGGTGCTTCTCCCTGTCGGCAGGAGCGCCTTACCGAGTTCGTGGAGTGTGTATGCGTGATCGCTCGCCGCCGAAGTTTAAGGCTTATCATCGCGGGTGTTATTACTACTTGCGGCGTTATTGCGCCCGCGACAGCACGGGCGCAAGCCTTCATCTACAATCAGCACCAATCGCGAGCTGCCCGGCCGAAAGTGATCGGCGACAACCACATGCTCGTTCAGGCGACCGAGGTCGATTACGACTACAACAACAGCCGCATCTCGGCCGTCGGCAACGTGCAGATGTTCTACAACGGCACCAGCGTCGAGGCCGACAAGGTCATCTACGACCAGAAGACCAAGCGTCTTCATGCCGAAGGCAACATCCGCATGACCGATGCGGAAGGCAAGATCACCTACGCCAACATCATGGATCTCAGCGACGACTACCGCGACGGTTTCGTCGATTCGCTGCGCGTCGACACTGAAGACCAGACCCGCATGGCGGCGACGCGCGCCGACCGGTCCAGCGGCAATTACACGGTGTTCGACAACGGCGTTTATACTGCCTGCGCGCCCTGTAAGGATGATCCGAAGAAGCCGCCGCTGTGGCAGGTCAAGGGCGCGCGCATCATCCATAACCAGACCGAGAAGATGCTCTATTTCGAGAACGCCCAGCTCGAATTCTTCGGCGTTCCGATGGCCTATCTGCCCTACTTCTCGACGCCCGATCCGACCGTGAAGCGCAAGAGCGGCTTCCTGATGCCGGGCTTCACCAGCTACACGGCCTTCGGCTACGGCGTCGAAATCCCCTATTATTGGGCGATCGCGCCTGACATGGACGCGACCTTCAATCCGCGCATCACCTCGAAGCAGGGCGTGCTGTTCCAGAGCGAATTCCGCCAGCGCCTGTCGAACGGCTCCTATCAGGTTCGGCTCTACGGCATCGACCAGCTCGATCGAGGCGCCTTTGCCGGCCAGCCGGGTGACCGCCAATTCCGCTGGGGCGTCGACACCAAGGGCCAGTTCGCGCCGAACGACAAATGGGTCTGGGGCTGGGACGGCGTGCTGCTGTCCGACTACTTCTTCATGTCCGACTATCGGCTCGCCCAGTACAAGGACCCGTTCGGATCGATCCAGTCGCTGCCGACGGAAGCGATCACGCAGCTCTATCTGACCGGTGTCGGCAACCGCAGCTTCTTCGACGCGCGCGCGATCTACTATCTGAGCTACTCGGGCAACCAGAACCAGGTCCCCGTGGTCGCTCCCGTGATCGACTACAACAACGTGATCAACAGCCCGATCCTGGGTGGCGAGTTCAGCTACAAGATGAACTTCACCAACCTGACCCGCGAGACCGCGTTGTTCGATCCGATCACGACGCTCGCCAACACCAACAGCCTATGCACGACCGCCTCCGCCGATCCGATGGCACGCTTGCCGTCGCAGTGTCTGCTGCGCGGCATGCCGGGCACCTACACAAGGCTGACGGCCGAGGCGCAGTGGCGCAAGTCCTACACCGACCCCCTCGGCCAGATCTGGACGCCGTTCGCCAGCGTCCGCGCCGATGCCATCAACGCCGATATCTCGAACCAGCCGGGCGTTTCCAATTTCCTGCCGGTCGGCGACACCCAGACGGTCCGTCTGATGCCGACCGTCGGCCTCGAATACCGCTACCCCTTCATCAATGTGCAGCCGTGGGGCACGACGATCGTCGAGCCGATCGCGCAAGTCATCATCCGGCCGAACGAGCCCGATGCCGGCAAGCTCCCGAGCGCGGACGCACAAAGTTTTGTGCTCGACACCAGCAACCTGCTCGCGGTCGACAAGTTCTCCGGCTACGATCGCGTCGAAGGCGGCAGCCGCGCCAATGTCGGCGTGCAGGCCACCACGCAGTTCGACCGCGGCGGCAGCATCAAGGGGATGTTCGGACAGTCCTACCAGATGTTCGGGATGAACTCGTTCGCGGTCGCCGACGTCACCAACACCGGCATCGACTCCGGCCTGCAGAACCCGCGTTCGGATTATGTCGCGAGCCTCGCCTATTCGCCCAACCGCACCTATACGTTCAGCGTCCGCTCGCAGATGGACGAGGCGACCTGGAACATCAACCGGTTCGAGGCCACGGCGAGCGCGAATTTCGACCGCTGGTCGGTCGCCGTGACGTATGGCGATTACGCAGCGCAGCCGGAACTCGGCTACCTGACGCACCGCGAAGGCATTCTCACCAGCGGATCGGTCAAGGTGGCGTCGAACTGGGTGGTTCAGGGCGCGGCGCGCTGGGACCTTGAAGCGAACAAGATCAACCAGTATGCCTTCGGCGCGGGCTTTGTGGACGACTGCTTCGTGCTGGCGGCAAATTACGTAAGTTCCTACAACTATTCTGTTGGTTCGGCACCGCCCGTGCTGAACAAGACCTATCTGCTCACTATCGGTCTACGAACGATCGGGGTAAATTCGGTCAGTTTTTGAGCGACGGTGTCACTGCTGAAGAGGAACAATTCACAATTGATGCAATTCCAGATGACACTCGGCCAGTCGAATGTTCAGCGCTTCGCAAACGGTCTGCGCCTCCACCTCACTCTGGCAGTGTATTCAGCCTTTGGCACCAACAGCGCGCAGATGTTCAAGCGCTGCTGCCTTTACACGCCCTTCTGTAATGGGCCCGATGATGTCAAGCCTCCCGAGTGAACGCCACGCCGCCGAGCTCATGCTTCTGTTCGTGGTCGACGCCTGGCCGCCACATCATGCTGTCAGAGGGAGCGGTGAGCCTATCTAGATACGCGTGGTTCGTCGGACGACGGCCACTGGGCGTGTAACGGCTTCACCGCATCCACCGTCCCGGCGACGGGACTTCGGGCACCGGACTTCAGTTCATCCCGGTTGCGTTCTTGATCTCCTCCGCGTCTTCTATGCTGCGATTGAGCCCGCTTCGGCCCATCGGTAAGTCGTGCCATCGACCCAGATCCGCAGGATCACTGCGAGCTTGCGTGCCAAGGCGACCTTTGCGCGCTTCGAGCCTCTCCGCTTGGCGACGTCCATCCCCCAGCGTTTGAGTTTTGAGAACCGCGTGATGCGCGATAGCAGAACGTTGGCGGCTTCATACAAGGCCGTCCGCACCGTCTCATCGCCGGCCAGCGTGATTCCGCCCGTGACGTCCTTTTCTCCCGATTGATATTTCTTTGGCGTGAGCCCGAACAGCGCGCCTGCTGCCTTTGACTTTACAATGCGATGAGGATCATCAATCGCCGATTTGTAGGTGATGGCCACCAGGGGACCAACGCCTGGTACTGTCATAAGCCGGCGGCAGACTGCATCATCACGCACAATTGCCAGCACAGCCTTGTGTAGTCTTCCGTATTCTGCCTTCAGGGCCGATCGTGCCGAAAGCATCGCACCAGCAATGCGCTCCAATGTCGCCTGGCCTGCAACCAACTCTCGAATCCGCGCTTCGAAATTCCTTCGCGTCACCGGGCCAACCTTCAGACCGAA
>NZ_AXAB01000028.1:0-145790 GCF_000472645.1 Bradyrhizobium sp. WSM2254
TACAACCTCCTCATCGCGCGCCGACGAGCCCAGGTCGAAACCACCTTCGCTACTCTCAAACGCCGCATGCGGCTGACCTGCATCCGCTACGTCGGTCTGATCAAGGCGACCGGACAAGTCCTGCTCGCCTCNATCGCCTTCAACATGAGGCGGTGGGCCACGATCGCCGCGTGAGCCGCCCTCCGAGGGCGACAACTACAGATATTGGCAGGCAATTGCCGCGACCAAGGCCTTCTCTCGTGACGTCTTCAGCCTCAAAAGCCAATAACGCAACAGGCCCCTTGTGGGAGAAGGAAGATCGGAGCGCGGGGCTGGTCTAGATTCTACCTCCTCCACCTCTCCGCAAACCGGTGCAGCGGCATGAAGGTCTCGCACAAATCCCGCCCGAGCGGCGTCAGCCCGTAGCCTCCGCCTTCGCCGAGCTCCACGAACCCCGCCTCGCGCAAATCGTCCAGCCGCGCTTGCAGCACTGTCGGCGAGACGTCGTCACACGCGGTGCGCAAGCTGCGGGAGGTGAGGGGGGCGTCGCGCAACTCCCACAGGATCCGCAAGGTCCAGCGCCGGCCGAGCAGGTCGAGCAGCGCCATGATCGGCCGTCCAGTGCGGGAGCCGCGGACGCTGCGTGTTGTCGAGCCGGCCTGTTTCGCCATCGTCGCCCTCTTGCCTATTGCTACAGATAATGTAGCGTCATGCTACGATAATTGTAGCAACGGAGACGGCCGATGTCCCAGGCCACACCGCGCATTGCGCCGCTCGCGCCGCCTTATCCCCCGGAGATCCAGGCGCAGTTCGACCGCATCATGCGCGGCGCGCCGCCGTTGCTGCTGTTCCGGGTGATGGCGGGCCACAGCCGCGCCTGGGACAAGTTCCGCGCCGGCGGCCTGCTCGATCCCGGGCCGCTGTCGTTGCGTGAACGCGAGATCGTCATCGACCGCACCTGCGCGCTGAACAAATGCGAATATGAATGGGGCGTGCATGTCGCAGTCTTTGCCGGTCCGGCGCGCCTCACCGAGGACGAGGTCCGCGCCACCGTAGAGGGCGATGCGACGTCGCCGTGCTGGTCACCGGGCGAGCAGGTGCTGATCGCAGCCGTCGACGCGCTGCATCACCGCGCGACGTTCACCGATGCGGAATTCGCCGCGCTCGCGGCGCATTACGACGAGGCGCAGATCCTGGAGGTCATGCTGCTGTGCGGCTTCTATCGCACGGTCTCGTATCTGGCGAACGGCCTGAGGCTGCCGCTGGAGGAGAAGGCGGCGCGGTTTCCGGCACCGCTCTAACCGGCGTCATTGCGAGCCAACGGGTCCGCGCAAAGCGCGGCCCGATGACAGGCAGCGAAGCAATCCAGGGTCTTTCCGCGGAGGCAGTCTGGATTGCTTCGCTGCGCTCGCAATGACGGAGGAGAGAGGGGCGCCACACTTTTCTCGTCATTCCGGGGCGCGACGAAGTCGCGAGCCCGGAATCCATCGCGCCCCGAGTGTGCTGCCCGATGGATTCCGGGCTCGCGCCCAAGCGGGCGCGCCCCGGAATGACGGCGCGGAGAGAGCGTGCCTTACGCCACACCCGCGCGCAGCAGATCGTGCAGGTGGACGATGCCCACGACCTTGTCTGCCTCGGTCACGAGCAGCGTCGTGATCTTGCGGGTGTTCAGCACCTCGATCATCTCGGTGGCGAGCATCGAGGGCGGCACGGTCTTCGGCTGCCTGGTCATGATGTCGTCGACCGTCACCGTCAGCAGGTCGGGCCGCATGTGGCGGCGCAGATCGCCGTCAGTGATGATGCCGACGGCCTCGTTCGCGTCATTGACGATGCAAACGCAGCCGAGGCCCTTGGCGGACATCTCGACCACGGCCTCCGACATCTCGGTGCCGAGCGGCTTGAGCGGGATCTCCGCGCCAGTGCGCATGTAGTCGCGAACGAATTTCAGCATCGCGCCGAGCTTGCCGCCGGGGTGGAAATGCGCGAACTCGAGCGCCGTGAAGCCGCGGCTTTCGAGCAGCGCGATCGCGAGCGCATCGCCGATCGCGGCCTGCATCAGGGTCGAGGTGGTCGGCGCCAGATTGTGCGGGCAGGCCTCGCGTGCCTTCGGCAGCTCGATCACGAGGTCGGCGGCCTGTCCGAGCGAGGACGCCGCGTTCGACGTGACCGCGATCATGGGGATCGCAAAGCGTGCCGAATAGTTCACGAGGTTCTTCATCTCCGGCTGCTCGCCGGACCAGGACAGCGCCATGATGACGTCGTCGGTGGTGATCATGCCGAGGTCGCCGTGGCCGGCTTCAGCGGTGTGAACGAAGAAGGAGGGCGTGCCGGTCGAGGCCAGCGTCGCCGCGATCTTGCGGCCCATATGGCCTGACTTGCCGAGCCCGGTGACGATGACGCGGCCCTTGGCCTGCCGGATCAGGTCGACCGCCTTGCCGAAGGTCGCACCCAGCGGGCCGCGCAGCGCCGCGGCGAGCGCGTTGATGCCGCCGCTCTCGGTCTCCAGCGTGCGGAGCGCGGATTCGACGCTTGCAGGGACGGGGCCGGATGATTGGGTCATCAGCGGTTTCGAACTCGGCATGTACAGGTCCAGGGAGGAGGGGCGATGGCCCATTGGCGCCTGCTTTAGCACGCCTCAGCGCATGAGGCGACGCGGCCGCCCCGCCCCTCAACGGGTCATTAACCATAATTGTTTTAAGTCCATTAACGATGGTTTCTGCCAGTCGGCGGAGGTCATCGGGAAAGTGTTTGATTTCGTTGGGGTAATTCCATCGTGGGGTCGTCTCCAGGCACGGGCCGGAGCCAACGCGCGCATTTCCTGTGCGCGGCTTTGCCGTGTCTTGTGCTCACGGCCCTGCAAAGCGGCCCAGCGGCCGCCCAGAGCCTCACGCCCGACCTGTTCAATCCCAACCGCGGCGGTTTCGCCGCGCCCGACACCTTGCCCACGCGCCGCACGGCGGGCGTACCGCAGGCGCCTTCGGACGCGCTGCCGGCATTGCCCGATCCCAACGCCGATCCGCGCAAGCGCCAGCAGGCGCCGGCGACCTCGCGCGTCGGCCAGGTGCCGACCTACGGTCTGCCAGCCGCCAATGGCGCCAGCGGATCGGGTTACGACTCGCTCAACCGCAGGCGGCAGCAGCCCAAGCTCTATCCCGGGCAGCCGAAGCCGAAGCGCCCGGTCGGGCCCGGCTCGCCGGTGCCGCCGGCAACGCCGGACAGGACGCTCGGCCCGCCGCGCATCGCGCCGCCGCCGTCCGAGACTGCGCACAAGGTGCCGGTGTCGCCGGCGATGGCCGGCAACGTGCCCGGCCAGCCGCTGCGCCGCCGCCTCAAGCCGGACGAGGATCCGTTCGGCGCGGTCGGCGATTATGCCGGCAGCTTCCTGATCAAGGGCGGGCTCGAGCTTTCCGCCGGCTATGACACCAACCCGGCGCGTCTGAACAAGCCGGTCGGCTCGCCGGTCTACGTCGTCGCGCCCGACCTCCTCGTGGTGTCGGACTGGGAGCGCCACGCGCTGGTCGCCGATTTGCGCGGCTCGTTCTCGGGCTACACCAACAACATGCCGGCGACGATCGACGGCTTCGCCTCGCCCTCGCCGGTCGAGATCGACCGGCCCGATTTCACCGGCCATGTCGACGGCCGCATCGACGTCGACCGCGACCTCAAGCTGACCTCGCAGCTGCGCCTGCGGCTCGCCACCGACAATCCCGGCAGCCCGAACGTGCAGGCCGGCCTCCAGAAATATCCCGTCTATGCGACCTATGGCACCACCGTCGGCTTCGACCAGACCTTCAACCGTTTCCAGGTCGCCGCCGGCGCCACCGTCGATCGCACCGCCTACACGGATTCAAAACTCACCGACGGCTCGACCTTCAGCAACAGCGATCGCGACTTTAATCAGTACGGCGGGGTCGGCCGCTTCTCTTACGAGCTGAAGCCTGGGCTAAAACCGTTCGTCGAGATCCAGGGCGACACCCGCGTCCACGACCAGGCGGCCGATCGCAACGGCTTCTTCCGCGATTCAAACGGCGGCTATGCCAAGGTCGGCTCGTCCTTCGAGTTCTCGCGCATCCTCACCGGCGAGGTCTCGGTCGGCTATTCCGCGCGCAACTATGTCGACCCGCGCCTCAGCCAGCTCTCCGGCTTCCTCACCTCGGGCTCGCTGATCTGGAACGCCAGCGGCCTCACCACGGTGAAACTTGCGACCGACACGCAGATCAACGAGACCACGGTCCCCGGCTCATCCGGCGTGCTGGTGCACACCTACGGGGTCGAAGTCGATCACGACTTCCGCCGCTGGCTCACGGCCGTCGGCAAGTTCACCTACGGCACCTACGACTACCAAAACCAGAATCGCAACGACAAGACCTACTCGCTCGAAGGCAATTTGATCTACAAGCTCAACCGCAACGTCTGGATCAAGGGCACCCTGCGCCACGACATCCTGGATTCGAACCAGGCGGGCTCGAGCTCGCAGGGCACGGTGGTGATGCTGGGGGTGAGGCTGCAGAACTAGCGATGAGGCGCGCCCTGATGCGCAGTCGTCGCTACCCGCTCAGCTGTCATGCCCCGGCTTGACCGGGGCATCCAGTACGCCGCGGCTTATCCGTATACGTCTGACGTCTCTGGAATACTGGATCGCCCGCTCCAGTGCGCGAGTGCGCACAAGGCGGGCGATGACGCTGTTTGTAAATCTGGCGGCGGAGTGAGCCGCGCCTACCGCGGCAGATCCGTCTTCCCCATCAGGAATGTGTCGATCGACCGGGCACACAGCCGGCCCTCACGGATGGCCCAGACCACCAGCGACTGGCCGCGGCGCATGTCGCCGGCGGTGAACACGTTCGGGCGCGAGGTCTGGTAGTCCAAGGTGTTGGCCTTGACGTTGCCGCGCGGGTCGAGCTCGACCGAGAGCAGCTTGAGTAGGCCTTCGTGCACGGGATGGACGAAGCCCATGGCGAGCAGGACGAGCTCGGCGTCGAGCTCGAACTCGGTGCCGGCAATCGGCTTGAACTTCTCGTCGACGCGGACGCAGTGCAGCTTCTTGACCTGGCCGTTCTCGCCGGTGAACTTCTGGGTCAGCACGGCGTATTCGCGGATGGCGCCTTCGGCCTGGCTGGAGGAGGTGCGCATCTTCAGCGGCCAGTTCGGCCAGGTCAGGCCCTTGTTCTCGCGCTCGGGCGGGGCGGGCATGATCTCAAGCTGGGTCACGGACAGCGCGCCCTGGCGCAGCGAGGTGCCGATGCAGTCCGAGCCGGTGTCGCCGCCGCCGATGACGACGACATGCTTGCCGCCGGCGAGGATCTCGGTGATGCCGTTCAGCGGCTCCTCGGAGACGCGGCGGTTCTGCTGCGGCAGGAAGTCCATGGCGTAGTGGATCCCAGCGAGATCGCGGCCGGGGATCGGCAGGTCGCGCGGGGCTTCGGCGCCGCCGGTCAGGGCGACGGCGTCATACTCGTTCAGCATCTCGCGCGGATCGACATTGCCGTCGGCGCCGACATGGCTGTTGTAGTGGAAGGTGACGCCTTCGCCTTCCATCTGCTTGACGCGGCGGTCGATGATGCCCTTCTCCATCTTGAAGTCGGGAATGCCGTAGCGCAGCAGGCCGCCGGCCTTGGCGAACTTCTCGAACAGGTGCACATCGTGGCCGGCGCGCGCGAGCTGCTGCGCGCAGGCCATGCCTGCGGGTCCCGAGCCGATCACCGCGACCTTCTTGCCGGTCTTGACGGCGGCGACCTCCGGCTTCAGCCAGCCATTGTCCCAGGCGCGGTCGACGATCGCGCATTCGATGGTCTTGATGGTGACCGGGTTGTCGTCGATGTTGAGCGTGCAGGACGCTTCGCACGGCGCCGGGCAGATGCGCCCGGTGAACTCCGGGAAATTGTTGGTCGAGTGCAGATTGCGCGAGGCCTCTTCCCAGTTGCCCTGATAGACGAGGTCGTTGAAGTCAGGGATCTGGTTGTTGACCGGGCAGCCGGGCGTGCCCGGCGCGACCGAGCCGGTGCCGTGGCAATAGGGAATGCCGCAATTCATGCAGCGCGCGGCCTGGTCGCGCGTTTCCTTCTCGGTCAAGGGAACGACGAACTCGTTGAAATGCTTCACGCGCTCGGCGACCGGGGTGTACTTGCGGTCGTGCCGTTCGATTTCCAGAAAACCCGTGATCTTGCCCATTAAACCCGAAGTCCCTGCCGCTTAGTCGTTTGTTCTCTCACTCCTCATCCTGAGGAGCGGCGCGCTCTTCGCGCCGCGTCTCGAAGGATAGAGGCCCGGATGGTGGTCTCATGGTTCGAGACGGCGCTACGCGCCTCCTCACCATGAGGCTTCTTTATTACGCCCCGATCGCGATTTTCGGCTCGGCGTCCGCGTTGGCCGCCATTTCGCGCAGCGCACGCCGGTACTCGACCGGCATCACCTTGCGGAACTTCGGCAGCCAGTCCTTCCAATTGGCAAGGATGTCGGCGGCGCGCTTGGAGCCGGTCGCTTTCGCATGGCGCGTGATCAGGACGTGCAGCCGCTCGACGTCGGAGTCGAGCAGGTTCTTGAACACGTCGACCCGGCCATGCGCCTCGAGGTCACCGGTGTGATTGTAGGTGCCGGCGTTGATCAGCTCCTCCGACAAGACCGGTTCGAGCTCGACCATGCTGAGGTTGCACAGCTTGTCGAAGTCGCCGGTCTCGTCGAGCACGTAGGCGATGCCGCCGGACATGCCGGCCGCGAAGTTGCGCCCGGTCTTGCCGAGCACGACCACGATGCCGCCGGTCATGTATTCGCAGCAATGATCGCCCGCGCCCTCGACCACCGCGACAGCGCCCGAGTTGCGCACGGCAAAACGTTCGCCGGCGATGCCGCGGAAGTAGCACTCGCCCTGGATCGCGCCGTACATCACGGTGTTGCCGACGATGATGCTCTCTTCCGGCACGATGGCAGAGTTCTTCGGCGGCTTGACGATGATCTTGCCGCCCGAGAGACCCTTGCCGACATAGTCGTTGGCTTCACCCTCGAGTTCGAAGGTGACGCCGTGGGCGAGCCACGCGCCGAAGGCCTGGCCGGCGGTGCCCTTGAGGCTGACATGGATGGTGTCGTGCGGCAGGCCGGCATGGCCGTAGATCTTGGCGACCGCACCCGACAGCATCGCGCCCGCGGAGCGGTTGGTGCTGTTGATCGTGGCGTCGATCTTCACCGGCGCGCCGCGGTCGAGCGCGGGCGTCGCCTTCTCGATCAGCGTGCGGTCGAGCACCGCTTCCAGATGATGGTTCTGGCGCTCGGAGTGATAGATCTTCTGGCCCTTCTCCTCCTTCTGCTTGACGAACAGCTTGGAGAAGTCGAGGCCCTTGGCCTTCCAGTGCGCGACCAGCCTGGTCTGGTCGAGCAGCTGCACCTGGCCGATCATCTCGTTGAAGGTGCGGAAGCCGAGCGAGGCCATGATCTCGCGGACCTCTTCCGCAACGAAGAAGAAGTAGTTGATCACGTGCTCGGGCTGGCCGGTGAAGCGCTTGCGCAGGACCGGGTCCTGGGTCGCGACGCCGACCGGGCAGGTGTTGAGATGGCACTTGCGCATCATGATGCAGCCGGCCGCGATCAGCGGCGCGGTGGCGAAGCCGAACTCGTCGGCGCCGAGCAGCGCGCCGATCACGACGTCACGGCCGGTGCGGAAGCCGCCGTCGACCTGGACCACGATGCGGCTGCGGAGCCGCTCGCGCACCAGCGTCTGGTGGGTTTCGGCAAGGCCGATCTCCCACGGCGAGCCGGCGTGCTTGATCGAGGTCAGGGGCGATGCACCGGTGCCGCCCTCGAAGCCCGCGATGGTGACATGGTCGGCGCGCGCCTTGGCGACGCCCGCGGCGACCGTGCCGACGCCGATCTCGGAGACGAGCTTGACCGAGACGTCGCCCGTCGGGTTGACGTTCTTGAGGTCGTAGATGAGCTGCGCCAGGTCCTCGATCGAGTAGATGTCGTGATGCGGCGGCGGCGAGATCAGGCCGACGCCCGGCGTCGAATGCCGGACCTTGGCGATGGTCGCGTCGACCTTGTGGCCGGGCAGCTGGCCGCCTTCGCCGGGCTTGGCGCCCTGCGCCATCTTGATCTGCATCATGTCGGAGTTGACGAGATACTCCGTGGTGACGCCGAAGCGGCCCGAGGCGACCTGCTTGATCGCCGAGCGCATGGAATCGCCGTTCGGCATCGGCTTGAAGCGGTCGGCTTCCTCGCCGCCTTCGCCGGTGTTCGACTTGCCGCCGATCCGGTTCATGGCGATCGCGAGCGTGGTGTGCGCCTCGCGCGAGATCGAGCCGAAGCTCATCGCGCCGGTGGCGAAACGCTTGACGATGTCCTTGGCCGGCTCGACCTGGTCGAGCGGAACCGGCTTGCGCTTCTCTTCCTCGGCGTTCTTGATCCGGAACAGGCCGCGCAGCGTCAACAGGCGCTCGGACTGCTCGTTGAGGATCTTGGCGAAGGCGCGATAGCGTTCCAGCGAATTGCCGCGCGCGGCATGCTGAAGCAGCCCGACCGACTCGGCGGTCCAGGCATGGTCCTCGCCGCGGCTGCGATAGGCATATTCGCCGCCGACGTCGAGCGAGGTCTTGTAGACCAGCGCGTCGCCGAACGCGTCGGCATGGCGGCGCACGGCTTCTTCCGCGATCTCGGCGAGACCGACGCCCTCGATGCGGGTATGCGTGCCGGCGAAGAACTTTCCGACGAAGTCCGCCTTGAGGCCGACCGCGTCGAAGATCTGCGCGCCGCAATAGGACTGGTAGGTCGAGATGCCCATCTTGGACATCACCTTCAGCAGGCCCTTGCCGATCGACTTGATGTAGCGCTTGACGATCTCGTAGTCGTCGAGCGAGCCGGGCAGGCGGTCCTTCATCGCGATGATGGTCTCGAACGCGAGGTAAGGATTGATCGCTTCGGCGCCGTAGCCGGCGAGGCAGGCGAAGTGATGCACTTCGCGCGGCTCGCCGGATTCGACGACGAGGCCGACCGAGGTGCGCAGTCCGACGCGGATCAGATGATGATGCACGGCGGCGCAGGCCAGCAGTGCCGGGATCGGCACCCGGTCGGTGCCGACCATGCGGTCGGACAGGATGATGATGTTGACGCCCTCGCGGACGGCGGCTTCCGCACGCGCGCAGAGCTCATCTAACACCTGATCCATGCCGGCCGCGCCGAGACCGGCGTGGAAGGTGGTGTCCAGCGTGCGCGACTTGAAGTGCGACTCGGCGACGTCGGAGATCGAGCGGATCTTCTCGAGGTCCGCATCGGTCAGGATCGGCTGGCGCGCTTCGAGGCGCTTGGTGGTGGCGAGGCCCTGCAGGTCGAACAGGTTCGGGCGTGGTCCGATGATCGAGACGAGGCTCATCACCAGCTCCTCGCGGATCGGGTCGATCGGCGGGTTGGTGACCTGCGCGAAGTTCTGCTTGAAGTAGGTGAACAGCGGCTTGGCCTTGGCCGACAGCGCCGAGATCGGCGTGTCGTTGCCCATCGAGCCCGCGGCTTCCTCGCCGGTGGCCGCCATCGGCGTCATCAGGATGGTGATGTCTTCCTGGCTGTAGCCGAACGCCTGCTGGCGATCGAGCAGCGACAGGTTGGAGCGCACGCCGGTGGTCGGAACCTTCGGCAGCTCTTCCAGCACGATCTGGGTCCGCTCCAGCCACTCCTTGTAGGGATGGCTCTTGGCGAGCTCGGCCTTGATCTCGTCGTCGGGGATCAGGCGGCCCTGCTCGAGGTCGACCAGCAGCATCTTGCCGGGCTGCAGACGCCACTTGGTGATGATCTGGTCTTCGGGAATCGTCAGCACGCCCATCTCGGACGCCATCACGATGCGGTCGTCCTTGGTCACGAGATAGCGCGCCGGCCGCAATCCGTTGCGGTCGAGCGTCGCGCCGATCTGGCGGCCGTCGGTGAAGGCGATCGCAGCGGGGCCGTCCCACGGCTCCATCAGCGCGGCGTGATACTCGTAGAAGGCGCGGCGCGTCTCATCCATCAGCGGATTGCCGGCCCACGCCTCCGGGATCATCATCATGACGGCGTGCGGCAGCGAGTAGCCGCCCTGCACCAGGAATTCGAGCGCGTTGTCGAAGCAGGCGGTGTCGGACTGGCCTTCGTAGGAGATCGGCCAGAGCCGGTTGATGTCCTTGCCGTAGAGCTCGGAGCTCACCGAGGCCTGGCGCGCCGCCATCCAGTTGGTGTTGCCGCGCAGCGTGTTGATCTCGCCGTTATGCGCGATCATGCGGTAGGGATGCGCCAGCGACCAGGCCGGGAAGGTGTTGGTCGAGAAGCGCTGATGCACCAGCGCCAGCGCGCTCTCGAAGTCCGCCTCGTGCAGGTCGGGATAGTACTTGCCGAGCTGGTCGGCGAGGAACATGCCCTTGTAGATCACCGTGCGGCAGGACATCGAGCAGGGGTAATAGCCCGCAAGGCCGCGGTCGCGGCGCTGGTAGATCGCCTGCGAGATCGACTTGCGCAGGATGTAGAGCCGACGCTCGAAATCGTCCTCGGTCTTGGCGGTGCCGTTGCGGCCGATGAACACCTGCATGCAGGCGGGCTCGGTCGGCTTCACGGTGACGCCGAGCGAGGAATTGTCGGTCGGCACGTCGCGCCAGCCGAGCAGGGTCAGGCCCTCTTCCTTGATCTGGTCGGCGATGATGCTCTTGATGACGTTGCGCCAGGCGGTGTCGCGCGGCATGAACAGCGCGCCGATGGCGTATTCGCCGGGTTGCGGCAGCGTGAAGCCGAGCTCCTTGGCCTTGCGGCTGAAGAACGCGTGCGGGATCTGCACCAGGATGCCGGCGCCGTCACCGGCGCGCGGATCGGCGCCGACGGCGCCGCGATGCTCGAGGTTGCAGAGGATGCTCAGGGCGTCCGAGACGATCTCGTGCGACTTCTTGCCCTTGATGTTGGCGATGAAGCCGACGCCGCAGGAATCCTTTTCCAGGCTCGGATCGTAGAGGCCTTCGGCCGGCGGGCGCGAATTGTGTTCCTGAATCGGATCAGTCGTTTTCGAGGCGACCGTCGCCGACAGTTCTTCTGCCACGATGTTTGCGCGCTCGAATTGCGACCCGTTCATGTCCTCGTCCTCTCCATGCGGCAAGCTGTCTCACCGCCATCTTCGGCGCACCTTGGGCGTTCCGCGGCACCCGCCTCTGGGTCACCGCTCGTCCGCTGCGAGCCGCATTTTCTTAAATTCAGGCCAAGGCGTTCCACGTCCCCGTGAACGGCTTTGCCTGTTGCCTTCTTGGTGCTCGGAAGCACCGACTTTCGTTGCAATCCCTATGCCGGAATCGCAAGCAAAATTGAGACAGGCGTCCTGTCCTAACCATCACCTTGCCAAATTTTTGTCTATCACACAAGCGCGCGAAAGTCCCGATTCCCAAAGTGTCAATCATCGCTTTCCGCACGGCGCGCGGCCCCGGTTTTGAAGCAAACGCGCCCTGATCCGGCCCCGCAGACGCCGGAATCCCGAATGAAGCTTCGGATCGACCCTTCGGAAGGCGCGCCACGCCGCAAGAAGCGAAAGAGCGCGATCCATCCGGGGCCTGACAGGAGCGTGTCGACCATGAAGTTTTTCACAGGATGTGTGGCCGCCGCCGCGCTGGCGCTGGTCGTGACCGCGGCAGAGGCGCAAGTTCCAGCGAACGGTATTGTGGGAGGGGCTACGATCGCGGTGTCGGATTTCGAAGGGCCCTATGGGCCGCCGGACGCCGTGCCGCCTCCGCCGCCACGATACGGCTATGGCTATGGCTACGAGGAACGCGGCCCAGCGCCAGCGCTGCTGCCGGCCACCGAAGTCTATGCGGTGTTGCGCGACAACGGCTTCTCGCCGCTCGGCATCCCGCGCCTGCGCGGCAGCGTCTACACCATCGCGGTGATCGACCGCCGCGGCGATGACGGCCGGCTGGTGATCGACGCCCGCGACGGACGAATCCTGCGCTTCATGCCCGCCGCCGACGCCTATGGCATGGCCCCCACCTATGAGGGGCGTGCGGTCGCCCCTTACGGTCCGCAAAGCGCGCTGCCGCCGCCGACCGTGGTCCGCAGCGGCCCGCCGCGCCCGCCAGCCCCGATCCCGCGTGTCGCCAGCCGCACCGTGCCGCTGCCGAAGGCGGCTCCTCCACGCGGCGAAACGCCGGTCGCAGCCGTGAAGCCGGCCGCGCCTGCGGTACAGCAGGCCCAGGCACCGCAGCCTCAACCTGCGCAGACCGCGGCCGTGCAGCCCAAGCCTACTGAAGCCGCGCCGCAAGCCGCTGCGCCGACAGCGGAGCAGGCAAAGCCTACGGCAACGATTCCGCCGACACAGGACATGCCGCCCGCGCAGGGGCTGGAATAGCAAGCTGCTCGCGTGATGCGACGGCGCTAGTCAAACTCACTGTGTCGTCCCGGCGAAAGCCGGGACCCATACCGCGAGGTCTATCGGTTGTGGTCGATGCCAGTCCCGAACGACGGGTCTTCGCCAAACATCTCCCTGTGAGTATGGGTCCCGGCCTTCGCCGGGACGACGTGGGGGAAGAGCTGAGCAAAACAAAAGGCGCCTGAGATTTCAGGCGCCTTTTTGCATCGTGACGATCGCCTCTCAGCTTCGCCCATACCCCGCGGCTTCCAGGATCAGATTCGCCACTTCCTTCGGATGCGACACCAGCGAGAGGTGGCCGGCATCGAGCTCGATCGTGGTGGCGTTCATGCGCTTGGCGAGGAAGCGTTCGAGATCGGGATTGATGGTGTAGTCGTTCTTCGACACCGCGTACCAGCTCGGCTTGGAGCGCCATGCGGCTTCGGTGGTGCGGCCGCCGAAGATCGAGGCCGCGGTCGGCCATTGCACGGCATAGAGCTCCCTGGCCTGCTCCGGCTTCACACCATTGGCGAAATACTTCAGGAAGGCGTCTTCCGAGAGTTTTGTGTAGCCGTCGCGCTCGACGATGCCGGCGCGCACCGGGCCGGTCGGGAACTGCTTCGACAGCGCGACGAAATCCTCGTTCGCGTCGGGCGCGCGTGCGGCGACATAGACGAGGCCGGTAACCTTGGGATCGGTGCCGACCTGGCTGATCACGGTGCCGCCCCAGGAATGCGCGACCAGCACGGTCGGCCCGTCCTGCTCGGCCAGCGCGCGCTTGGTCGCCTCGACGGAGTCCGCAAGCGAGGACAGCGGATTTTGCACGGCGGTCACGTGAAGGCCCGCTGCCTGGAGGATCGGGATCACCTCCGACCAGCTCGAGCCGTCGGCCCAAGCGCCATGCACCAGCACGACGTTCTTGGCCTTCACGGTTTGCGGGGTTTGTGCGTGAGCCAGGCTGAGAGGGGCCGCCAGCAGGCTCGCGGCGACGAAAAGGCTGCGCCAGAAAGTCATGATTGTTCTCCGTCTTGTCTTGGGTTCGATCTCCAAATGACGAGGCGCGGGGCGGCGGTGTTACGCCGTTTCACCGCTCTGTGATGCGGCGCAATAGCCCAGCAACGCAGTTCAGCAATCGGTGACGTCCTGGCGAAGGCCGAGACCATCACCTCAGGCAGACCATCACCTCGGGGAAGATATGGCATATCCGTCGTTCGGTATTTCTTCCGCGCACGATTGATAGATCTCGCGGTAGGGTTCCCTGGCTTCGCTGGGACGACAACCGGGACGAGGAGAGCCAAACAAAAAAACGCCCCGGGGCACCGGGGCGTTTTCGCAACTCGGAAGTGGCGTGCGTGCGGTTTACGCGGCGACTTGCGCGGCCGAGTTCTCGATCACCTGCGCCTTGGGCGCGCCGGCATTGATCGCGATCTGGCGCGGCTTCTTGGCTTCGGGAATCTCGCGCACGAGGTCGACGTGAAGCAGCCCGTTCTCGAGCGAGGCGTCCTTCACCTGCACGAAGTCGGCAAGCTGGAAGGCGCGCTCGAAGGCACGCGCGGCGATGCCGCGGTAGAGCACTTCGGACTTCGAGTTCTCGCCTGCGACTTTCTCGCCCTTGATCGTCAGCGTGTTTTCCTTCGCGACGATGGAGAGCTCGTCCTTGGCGAAGCCCGAGACCGCAACCGTGATGCGGTAGGCGTTCTCGCCGGTACGCTCGATGTTGTAGGGGGGATAACCGGGGCTGCCGTCCGAACCGGCCTGGTCGAGCAGGCTGAAGAGGCGGTCGAAGCCGACGGTGGAACGGTAAAACGGAGTCAGGTCGTAGGTACGCATGGTCAAGTCCTCCATTGAGCGACTGTTTGCTAACCCGCCCGCCAATCGGGCCGGGCTTTAGTCTGTGTGCAGCCTGATGTTCCGGTTCCGAAACACTGGTAGCGGCCTGCACCATGGTGATATGGGTTCAGGGGAACGGCGTTCAAGAGGGCGGCAACTTGCGCCTTTTCGGCGCTCCAGCCCCTTGATTTGCAGCATTTCCCGTCCAATGACGCTGATCTCGATTCCGTCCAATCCCGTTCCCGAAGACGTCGTCAGCGGCACCATCAAGACGCCCGATGGCGCCGAGCTGCGCTTTGCGCGCTGGGCGCCGCCGGCGAACCGCAAGGGCACGGTCTGCGTCTTCACCGGACGCAGCGAGCAGATCGAGAAATATTTCGAGACCGTGCGCGACCTGCGCGACCGCGGCTTTGCGGTGGCGATGATCGACTGGCGCGGGCAGGGCCACTCCTCGCGCCGCCTGCGCGATCCGCGCAAGGGCTATGTGCGCGACTTCGCCGATTTCGAAATCGACGTCGAGACCTTCGTGCAGCAGGTGGTGCTGCCGGATTGCCCGCCGCCCTTCTTCGCGCTCGCCCACTCCATGGGCGGCACGGTGATGCTGCGCGTTGCGCATGCGGGCAAGCGCTGGTTCGACCGCATGGTGCTGTCGGCGCCGATGATCGACCTGCCCGGCCGTACCACCTCGTTGCCGGCGCGGGCGCTGCTGAAGACGATGCGACTGATGGGGATGGGCGGCCGCTATGTCCCCGGCGGCAGCGACCGCATCACCGGGCTCGATCCCTTCATCAACAATCCCCTGACCAGCGATCCCGTGCGTTATGCGCGCAATGCCGCGATCCTGGAGGAGGATTCGACGCTCGGGCTGGCGTCACCGACGGTCGCCTGGGCCGATTCCGCCTTTCGCGCCATGCACACCTTCAAGGGCATGAACTACCCTTCCGAGATCCGCCAGCCGATCCTGATGCTGGCGGCCTCCAGCGACACCGTGGTCTCGACCGCGGCGATCGAGGAGTTCGCCTACCATCTGCGCGCCGGCTCCCATCTCGTGATCGCCGGCTCGAAGCACGAGATCCTCCAGGAGCAGGACCGCTACCGCTCCCAGTTCTGGGCCGCCTTCGACGCCTTCGTGCCGGGCACGCCGCTGTTCAAGTGAGGGGGCAGTGACGGTGTGCTCCCTCGCCCCGCTTGCGGGGAGAGGGTTGGGGTGAGGGGGAGTCTCGGCAAGGGAGGTGAGAGTTGGACTCGTGGAGAGTCCCCCTCACCCGGATTGCATCTCCGATGCAATCCGACCTCTCCCCGCAAGCGGGGCGAGGTAAGACCAGCTCACAGCGTCTTGAGATACTCGATCAGGTCGTAGCGCTCTTGCTCTTTGAGCACGCGGCCGATGGTGCCGTCCTTGCCGGGGCCCGGCGTGCCATCGAACGAGTGGCCGGCATTGCTGTTGCCGAACATCTCGGTGCCGTCCGACGCTCGCGTCGAGAAGCGCGACTGCCCGGTCTTGCAGCTCTCGCCGTCGACGACCGCGAAGCCGACCTGCTTCGGATCGTAGTCGCGACCACCTCCCATGCAGAACGATTTGGGGCGCTCGGCCGCGGGGCTCAGCATCCAGTAGAGCGAAGGCACCGATCCGTTGTGCAGGTAAGGCGCGGTGGCCCAGACGCCGTTGAGCGGGCGCGCGCGATACCAGGGCGGCGGCTCCTTCTTGTCGGGCGGCTGCGGACCGGGATTAGGGCAGTTCTTGCGCTCACCCCACCAGGCCTGCTGGACCTTCGGGGGGATCTTCGCATCGTCCATCGCTTTGCGGCTGACGATGTCGACGAGCACCATCAGCCCGAGCGAGTACGGCATGTCGGTCGACGAGATATCCGGCAGATTGCAGCTCCACCAGGTATTGAGGTTCTGCGTGGGATCGAGCTTGAGAAACCCCGGGACCTGAACCGTCCGCGTCTGCAGCACGCTGGCCTGGGCGGGATCGGTCCCCATGCCTTTGACGCTCTTCTGGACCTCGTTCAGGAATTTGTCGTTGCCGATGGTCTCCCAGCGCGACGAGGACCAGATGCTCTGGTCCGGAAACTCGGTGTCGAACACGGGATCGTTGACCGGCCCGAGATGGCATTCGGTGCAAATCTGCGCGTAGAGCTTGCGGCCGTTCTTGACGCGTTCGCCATCGATCTTCCAGGCATTATCGCCGAAGATGTCCGACGGCCATTTCGGCGATGTCAGTCCGGAGAGCTGCTTCTTCGGATAGGGCGCCGACCCCTTCAGCAGATCCTCGATCCAGTTCAGATTCTTGATATCCATCGACGAGCGGAACAGCGTGTCCTTGGGGGTATTGTCGGACAGATTGAGCAGCGCCGTCACGCCCAGCGCTTCGCCGGCGTTGCGGATCAGCGGTTGTTCGATGGACGCGTCATACTGCGCGAATTTGAGCCAGGGCACGGTCCAGATCGGCGGGAAGCTGACCGGCGCGTCCTTGGCATGCAGATTCTTTTCGAAGCCGCTGAGGCCGCTGAGCGTCATGTCCTGGGCGAAGACCTGATTGCCGATGCGGTTGAGCGCGTCGAGACGGCCGTATCCTTCCTCGGTGTCCTGCTGCGGCTCATCCCGCTTCGTCTTCTCGTTGAACCTCGTCTTGCCGTCGATGGTTTTCGCGTAGGTCTTCTCCCAGTCGATCAGGAATGTGCTGATCGCACGCAGCTTCTGCTTCAGCGCATCGCGATCCGCATCGCTGGCGGAGGGGCCGAGCACACGGTCAGCGAAGCGCGTAAAACGGCCCGGCACGATGAGCGTGTAGGCGATCGACAGACCAGTCGTGACCTCGAGCTTCCTCAAATCGGTCATCGCCGGGCCGCCGTCGAAACGCACGTCGATGCCTTTGTAGTGGATCTGGCCGGTGTGGCAGGCGGCGCAGGTCAGGCCGATCCGGTCCTCGCCGATTTGGCCGGTCGCAGGATCGGGTACGCCGGTCATGCGCGCAAAGCCGACGGGCAGGCCGTCGACGTTTTCAGCCTGGGCGCCCCAGTTGACCGGCGGATTCCAAAGCCGCGCCGGCACCGGCTTCGTTGTGTCGTAGACGTTGGCGTAGCCGAACCGGCGCAGCGTGGCGTCGTCGGTGTTGATCGTCTGCGGGCTGGGAATGAAGCCGAAGCGCTGCAGATGGTCGCTGTCGTGCAGCATCCCGGGCTTTGCGAAGAAATGAAGCCGCGGCTGCTCGAGCGCCATGAACCAGTTATAGGGCACCGGGAAGGTCGCGGTGCCCTGGCTGGCGTGATGAAACCAGTGCCGGTCCTCCAGCGCCCAGTTTTGCTCGAGCCAGTACGCGGCCCGGGGTTCGACGTGCTCCGGCAATGGCGGCGCCACCAGGTCCCCGAGGATGCCGGGCAGCATCGGCTGGAATTGATCCGGAAAGCGCAGCGCCACGACGCCAAAGACGAGGAGCGCGGCGACGAGTCCGCCGGCAACGCGCAATAAGAGTGAGGGCGGGGTGACCGGCTGGCTGACGACCCGCTGGGTGATCCTGTCCGGGAATTTGCGCTCGTTGAACAATGTCCTCACCTCGGCCACGCTGAGATAGCGGTCATCGCCCTGACCCTTGCCCATGATCTTGAGCAGGATCGGCCATTCGAACTTCATCAGGATCGGGTAGTACCAGCGCGATTGTTTGCCGGCGCGCTTGAGATTGTCGTCCATGAAGCTCTGGATTTGCGAGGCGTTGAGCCCGGTCTCGGTGCCGCCATCGGGATCGGCATAGGTGCCGCCGAAACTGGCGAGCCGCGCGATCTCGTCCTCGTTGACGCGCCCGTCGACGCCGAGGATGCGCGAGCCGGCACCGAGCTTGTCCAGCGGGCCGCCGCGCAGCGTATTGAGCTGTGCGCCCCAGCAGATGCTCTGCAGGATGTGACAGGCGCCGTTGGCGATCAGCGCGACGCCACGGGTCTGGATGCGGGCCAGAGTCTTTTTCGCTCCGGTCTCGCCGCTTGCATTCGCGATGGTCTGCGACAGCGTCCGGAGAGGCACGGTGCCGCCGTCGACAAAACCTTCGCCGACGAGGCCGCGCAGGAACGGACAGGGATTGTTCGGCGAGACCTGGATCGAGGGATCGAAGGGGGGCTTCGAGACGGGGTCGTTCATGGCCCAAATTCCTGAAAACAGCGAATCGTGAAATGCAGACGCGCCGATCAAGCGCGGAAAGTCCTAACAAACCGACAGCAGGGTATACTACCTCAGCGTGTGACGAAGTGTGGCCGAATTCACTGTTGTGTCAACAAGAGCCGAAGCGGCCGTGGCCTGCCGGTCAGGACTCGGCGGCGCGTTTGACGTCGCTCTGGACGAGGGTCAGCTTGCCGAGCGGCACGCCCGCCTTCAGCAGTCCCTCGCGGTAATGGGCGAGGTCCTCGGGCCGCTTCCAGTGGAAATTGCGCAAATGGCGGTCGACGTTCAGGGTCGGGTAGTTGCCCATGAGCACGTGGGTGGCCTCGACGGCCTCGTCGGTCCGCTCCAATTGCGCCAGCGCCGCGGCACGGATCGCCAGCGCCTGCATGTGGTTCGGGTTGATGTAGAGCTGCTCGCGGGCCCACGACAGGGTCGCGTCATACTGCCCCAGCAGATAATGGCTGAACGCGTTCAGCGCGGCCCATTGGTAGCGCGGGTCGCTGTTGTCGCGCTGCGCGGCCATCGAAAACAGCTCGATCGCCTCGCGGTGCTCGCCGATGACGAAATGGCAGATGCCGAGCACGCCGCGCGCGCCCATGTCGTAGGGGTTGAGCGCGACCGCGCGCTTGGCGGCGTCCATCGCGGCCTCGTAATGCCCCTCCATCGCATGGGCCCAGGACAGGATCGAGAACGCAAAGGAGGAGCGCGGGTCGAGCCGGACGCTGGTTTCGGCGAGGTTCATCGCCTCGGCCCACATCTCCCGCGTGCCCTTGATCCAGCCGAACTGGATGCTCTGGATCTGGATCGTGGCAAGATAGGCGTGCGCGATCGCCAGGTTGGGATCGATCTCGATGGCCTCCCGGAACAGGTCGATGGCGGCGGCCAGGTCCTCCTTGGTCTGCCGGTAGTAATGCGACAGCCCCTTGAGGAAACGGTCCCACGCGGTCACGTCGGTCGAGAGCCGCGCCGGCGCCGAGGCCTCCGCGCGGACGATCTCGGTGGCGATGGCGGCGGACAGGTTGGTGGTGATCTCGTCCTGCATCGCGAAGAAGTCGCCGATGTCGCGGTCGTAGCGCCCGGTCCAGAGCTGCTCGCCGGTCTCCGGCGCGATCAGCTCGGCGGTGACGCGGATCTTGGCCCCGGCGCGCCGCACCGAGCCCTGGATCAGATAGGTGGCGTCGATCTCGCGTGCGATCAGCCGGGTGCTCGTGTTCTTGCCCTTGAAGGCGAAGGTCGAGTTGCGGCTCAGCACGCGATAGAAGGATTGCAGCGACAGCGCGTGGATCAGATCCTCGGTGAGGCCGTCAGAGAAGTATTCGTCCTGGGCGTCGCTGAGATTGGCGAAGGGCAGCACGCCGACGATGGCGGTGCGGTACTGCTGCGAGAGGGTGGACGCTTCCCTCAGCTCGGGAGCGAGCGCCGGCGCGCCCTCGGGCTTCCAGGTCCAGACCCCGACCGCATCCTTGATGTTCTTGAAGCGATGGTTGCCGACATCGACCAGCGGCACGGTGAGATGCTTGCTCGCCTCCCTGTAGGCCTTGGCCGAGATGGCGAAGCCGCCGGGGCTCGCCACCGATTCCAGGCGGACGGCAATGTTGACATCGTCACCGAACACCTCGTCCTCGTCGGCGATGACGTCGCCCATGTGGATGCCGAGCCGGAATTGCATGGCGCGGTCGGCCGGCAGGTGGTGGTTGCGCTCCGCCATCAGCGTCTGCATCGCGATCGCGGCCTCGGTGGCGCCGACGATCGAGGGGAATTCCAGCAGGAAGCCGTCGCCGGTGTTCTTCACGACGCGGCCGCCGTGATTGAGGATGATGGGGTGAATCGCGCTGCGATGGGCCTTGAAGGCGGCATGGGTGCCGGCCTCGTCGCTGCCCATCATGCGCGAATAGCCGGCGACATCGGCGCAGACAATGGCGGCCAGACGTCTTTCCATAGCCCCGGAGCTCCAACGGACCGAGGACCGGCCACGGCGTGGCAGTCGCCTCGAATCCCGCATTTCAAGAACCCAGCCTTTATAGAACAGATGAGGCCGCGGGAAAGTATGATCCGCATTGCAAATTCAAGGTAAATCCTACGCAGTCCCGGCGGTGGACGACGGCCACCGAACCGACTAAGCCCGATCTCTTGAGACGGACGGGGCGGCGGGGCACCTCACATGCTGGGCATTCACGAAATCTGGCTCTTCATCCTGTCAGGCGTGCTGCTCAATATCACGCCGGGACCTGATACCGTCTACGTCATCGGCCGCAGCATGCAGATGGGCTGGCGGGGCGGGGCCGCCGCCGCCTTCGGCATCAGTTGCGGCTGTTTTTTCCACGTCGCGGGCGCGGCGATTGGCCTTTCGGCCCTGCTGATGGCCTCATCCACCGCCTTCTCGATCCTGAAGCTGGTCGGCGCGGCCTATCTGGTCGTCACTGGACTTCAGATGCTGTGGTCGCGGCCGAGGCTGGCATCGGCGATCGACGAGCCGGCGCGGAGCTCGCTGCGGCGGGTGTTCCTCCAGGGCGTCTTCACCAACGCGCTCAATCCCAAGGTCGCGCTGTTCTTCCTGGCCTTCCTGCCGCAATTCGTCGCAGCCGATTCACCGCACAAGCCGCTCGCCTTCCTGACGCTCGGGCTGATTTTCATCTGCACGGGAACGCTGTGGTGCCTGGTGCTGGCGGCGTTCGCGGCCAAGGCCGCGCACCGCCTGCGGACCTCCGAGGGCGCTATCGCCTGGGTCAACCGCGCGCTCGGCGGCCTCTTCGTCTATCTCGGCATCCGCGTCGCCATGCTGGAGACGCGGTAACTCGTTCGAACGAATGACATGAGGCTGCGTAGGGTGGGTTAGCCCCGGGCTGCGCGAAGCGCAGTCCCTTGGCGTAACCCACCACTTCTGTCACCGCGGAAATCAAAAGAGGTGGGTTACGCCTCGCGGCTTGCGCTTTGCGCAATCTGCGAGGCTAACCCACCCTACGATCTGCCTCAGGCGAATTCCTTCAGGAGCGCGCTGCCGGCGAGATACAGGCCGAGCAAAATCATCGCGATCAGGAACCAGCGGCGGAACGCTTCCGCCGGCATCCGCGCCCGCACGGACTGGCCGATGAACATGCCGGCGAAGGCCATGGCCATGCCCACGGCGCCGGGCACGGCATTGGCCGGCGTCAGCAATCCGCCGGCGGTGAGGTTGAAGGCGAGCGCCAGCGTCGCGGTCGTGAAGAACACGCCCAGCGCCTGCACCAACTCGTCCTTCTCCATGCCGATCGCCTGCATGAACGGCATCGAGGGGATCACCTGCACGCCGGTCGAGGCGGAGATCACGCCGGTGACCACGCCGACCACGCCGCCGACCCATTTCTCGTTCTCAGGCGCGACGCGGAACTGGAATTTGTTCAGGCCGATCACCGCGTAGATCACGAGCAGGGCGCCGAGCACGATCGTGCCATAGCGCGCATGCGGGCCGGTCAGCGCGCCGGCATTGAGCCAGCAGCCGATCACGGTGCCGATCATCAGCGGCCACAGCCGCCTGAGGATGTCGCGCAGATGGGGGCCGACGAAAGTCTGCCAGATATTGGTGACGATGGCGGGCACGATCACGATGGCGATCGCGCGGCTCGGGGCCATGCTCACCGCGAGCAGGCCCATGGAGACGGTCGGCAGGCCGAGTCCGACCACGCCCTTGACGAATCCGGCGATCAGGAAGACGGCGGCGATGACAATGAGGAGAGGGTCGATCATGACCTCCACATTGACCGAAGCCGCGCCCGGGCACAATCTGGAGGTTACGGAGACAGCCTTCGTCATGGACGAAGGCTATGTTGGAGGAATCCGGATGCGTTTCGATCTCGTCGATCTCCAGCTGTTCATCGCTGTCGCCGACCAGCGCAGCATCACGCGTGGCGCCGAGCGGTCGCATCTGGCGCTGGCCTCGGCCAGCGCGCGCATCAAGGGGCTCGAGGACGCGCTCGGCGTCGCGCTGCTCAAGCGCGGGCGCCGCGGCGTCGAGTTGACCGCGGCGGGCGAGAGCCTGCTCGATCACGCGCGGCTCGTTATCCACCAGATCGACGCCATGCGCGGCGATCTCGCAGGCTTTGCCAGTGGCGTGCGCGCCAGCGTGCATTTCCTCGCCAACACCTCCGGCCTGTCGGAGCATCTGCCGAAGGCGCTGGCCGGCTTCCTGCGCGAGCATCGCGACGTCGCCATCGACATCGAGGAGCGCGAGAGCACCGACATCGCGGCCGCGATCACCGCGGGCGCGGCCGATCTCGGCTTCGCCGCCGAGCACGCGCTGCCCGACCATATCGAGCGCTTCGTCTTCAGCGAGGACCGCCTGACACTGGTGACGTCCAGGCGCGGCCCGTTCGCCGGCCGCCGTCAGATCGATTTCCAGGAGGCGGGCGCGTGCGAGTTCGTCGGGTTGACCAGCGCCACCGCGCTCCAGGTTCATATTTCGAAGCACGCCGCCCGGCTCGGCATGCGGCCGCATTACCGCGCGCGCCTGCGCGATTTCGACGCGATCTGCCAGATGGTCGCCGCCGATGTCGGCGTCGCCCTGGTGCCCGAAGCCGCCGCCCGCCGCTGCGCCAGGCTGATGCCGCTCGCCATGGTCCGCCTGCGCGATGCTTTCGCCAACCGTAAACTCGTGATCTGCGCGCGAAGCTTCAAGACGCTGCCGCGCCCGGCCAAGATGCTGGTGGAGCATTTGCGGGCCGAGGCGGTGTGAGGGCGGCGCTGATGTGAGCCTCCGGCGTAGCCGCGCACTCGACTGCGCTCCCTCCCCCCTTGCGGGGGAGGGTGGGGGAGAGGGGTACCCAGGAAAAGGTGTGTCCGCCGCGAAGAAGAGAGATCGATGGAATCCCCGTGTGAACCCCTCTCCCTAGCCCTCCCCCGCAAGGGGGGAGGGAACGCACCTACCTCGTGGCGGCGTCACGACTCGAGCCGTTGATCACTTCGCCGTCTCCACCCCGGCGTCCTTGATCACCTTCGTCCACTTCTTGGTCTCGTCCGCGATGAATTGGCGAAAATGCTCCGGCTCGTCGCCGATCAGCGTCGCGCCTTGGGCGGCGAGCTTTTCCTTCACGGCCGGATCCGCCATCGCCTTCGTCGCCAGGCCATGCAGCGCGGTGACGATCTCCTTCGGCGTGCCCTTGGGCGCGACCATGCCGTACCAGTTCTCGATGCGCAGATCAGGAAAGCCCGCTTCCGCCGTGGTCGGCACCTCAGGCGCCGTCGGTGCGCGCTCGGCCGAGCCGACCGCGATCGGCCGCAAGTCGCCGGCCTTGACCTGCGGCAGCAGCACGGGGAGATCGAGGAACGTCATCTGCACCTGCTGGCCGAGCAGGTCGTTCACCGCGGGCGCGGCGCCGCGATAGGGCACATGCACGATGTCGATCTTGGCGGTCAGCTTGAACAATTCGCCGGCGAGATGCGGCAGGCTGCCGGGGCCGGAGGAGGCGAAGTTGAGCTTTCCCGGCTGCGCCTTCGCGAGCGCGATCAGCTCGCCGATGTCCTTGGCCGGCACGTTGGTTGCGACGACCAGCATTTCCGGCACGGTCGCAACCAGCGTCACAGGCGTGAGGTCGGACAATGTGTCGTAGGCAACCCGCTCCATGCTCGGGCTGATCGCGAGCGCGCCGGCTGAGGAGATCGCGATGGTGTAGCCGTCGGGCGCGGCCTTCGCGACCGCGTCGGTGCCGAGCACGCCGCCCTGGCCGCCGCGATTGTCGATCAGCACCGGCTGCCCTGATAGCTCCGACATGCGCTGGCCGATCACGCGCGCGATGATGTCGTTGGGGCCACCGGCCGGGAACGGCACGATCAACTTGATCGGCTTGGCCGGAAAATTCTGGGCGGAGGCGAGGGCGGGAAACAGAAGCAGGCTTGCGAGGAAGAGCTTACGCCAGTTGTTCATACAAGCCCCCTGAAGCATGATCCGGAAAAGTGTGCAGCGGTTTTCCGAGTGGATCATGCGCAAACGACGGGTCGTTTATCCGTTGAGCAGTTTCATTGCTTCTTCGTGAACCCTGGCGTCGCCGGCTGCGATGATGCGGCCGCCGCCCTGGGCCGGCTTGCCTTCCCAGGTGGTGACGACGCCGCCGGCGCCGGTCACGATCGGGATCAGGGCCGCGATGTCGTAGGGCTTCAGCTCGGTCTCGACCACGAGATCGACGTGGCCGGCCGCCAGCATGCAATAGGAGTAGCAGTCGCCGCCATAGCGCGACAGCCGCGCGCCCTTCTCGATGCGGCCGAAAATGGCGCGGTCGCGCTCGTTCATGAGCAGCGGGCTGGTGGTGTAGGTCGTCGCCTCCGACAGCGACGCGCAGCGGCGGACCTGGAGCCGGCGCTCGCCGGAGGGGCCTTTATAGTTGGCCGAGCCGTTGTCGCCGGAAAAACGTTCGCCGATGAAGGGTTGGTGCATCATGCCGAATACCGGCGCGCCCTTGTGCAGCAGCGCGATCAGCGTGCCCCAGATCGGGAACCCGCCGATGAAGGACTTGGTGCCGTCGATCGGATCGAGCACCCAGACATAGTCGGCGTCCTCGCGCTCATTGCCGAATTCCTCGCCGACGATGCCGTGCTGGGGGAAGTTGGCCTTGATCAGCCGCCGCATCACCGCCTCCGCGGCGCGGTCGGCCTCGGTGACGGGATCGAAATCCTTGGTCTTGCTCTTGTCGTCGATCGACAGCGAGGTGCGGAAGAACGGCAGGATGGTTTCGCCGGAGGCGGTGGCGAGCCGTCCGATGAAGGCTGAGAAGTCGATCACCGTCACGGCGCATCCTCAAAACGAAAGTCGGGTGAAGCTCGCATCTGCCTATCTCAATTCGCCTCTCGCGTGCAGCGCTGTCTTGATTTGCACCCTGGTATTTTGGATGCGGAGACCGGCTGCCTCATCCGAGCCATCTGCTGGCCAAATATCGATCATTGAGTTGAAAACTTAGTTCCGAACATGCCTTGTTCGTATGCAAATGACAATCAACCCATTGAATTTCCTTATCAAAGAAACTGAATCTGGGTTTCTCTGGAAGCAACAGAGCCATGTGTGTTTTGCATGGGAAACCGCTCAAAAGCCCTTGCACTTTGTGCGGCGCGGCCGCATATTGTTGCGGTGCGGTAGCGCTCTGCGTTACCGCTGCCCTCCTTGGGCGTTTCCTCCCTAGACTTGGGCCGCTTGCGTCATTCGCGAGCGGCCCTTTTTTCTTGGGCCGTCTGTTTCGTTTCGACTGCGCGAAAACGCGAAGTGAAGATCCGGCGTCCGATATGCGCGCAGCTGTGTTCTGTGATTCGCGACGTCGTCGCGCGATGGCGGTTTGCGCCTATTCCGCCGCGGCCTGGAACGGGCCGAGATCGCCGAACGGAATCGTGTTCGCCAGCACGTCGGCGAGGACGCCGAAGTCGGTTGCCACCTGCGCAAAGCGCGGACTGCGCTCGCGCCGTCGCTCGTCCATGTAGATCGCGCGGTTGAGTTCGAGCTGCACCGCGTGAAGCCCGCTCGCCGGGTTGCCGTAATGCTCGGTGATGAAGCCGCCGGCATAGGGCTTGTTGCGGCCGATCGAATAGCCGAGCCCGCCCATGGTCTCCTCGACCCGGTCGGGCAAAAGCGGCGTGCAGCTCGTACCGTAGCGGTCGCCGATCACGATGTCGGGCCGGCGCGGCTCGTCCCTGCTGACGCCGACCGAGGGCATCGAGTGGCAGTCGACCAGCACCACGGTGCCGAACATCTGGTGCACCTTGTTGATCAGCCGGCGCAGCGCGCGGTGGTAGGGCTTGTAGAGCGTCTCGATCCGCGCCAGCGCATCGTCGACCAGGATACGGTCGCGATAGATCTCCTGGCCGTCGCCGACCACGCGCGGAATGGTGCCGAGGCCGCCGGCGACCCGCATCGAGCGGGTATTGGCAAAGCTCGGCAGCCGCCCGGTGAACATGCGGGGGTCGAGCTCGTAGGGCTCGCGGTTAACGTCGACATAGGAGCGGGGAAAGTTGACCCGCACGGTCGGAAAGCCGCGGGCGCTGAGATGGCCGATCAGCTCGTCCATGAAGGAATCTTCCGACCGCCGCAGCGTCGGCAGGTCGATCCTGGAGGCGCTGAGGAATTCGTCCGGATAGGTCGAGCCGGAATGGGGCGAGTTGAAGATGACCGGCGCGCGCCATTCGGCGGGCTCGACGATCTCGAAGGCTGGCGACATCTCGCCGTCAAACCGGGTCATCTTCTCAGGCTTCGTCCCTAATTCCCAGGCTTCGTCCCTTCACGCCACAAGATCCGGCCCCGCAGGATCCTGCAAGGTCCGGCAAAGGCTTGAACGGATTGATTCGGCCGGTCGAGCGGCTCTTATGTGTCGTCATTGTCTGGAATCGCAACCATTCTGCCAAGCGAAAAGATGTGATTGGCGCTGGAACATGTCTTAACCGTGCGGGCAGCAGGCGGGGATCGACTGGTCGGCTTCGATTGATTCGAGCCGCATTCGGGTTCACAAGGAGCCGGCAGCGCGAGCCGTCCAGGGTAAAGATTTTCACCCCAAATTTACCCTCTGTCGGGCTTAGTGACCTCTGCTGATATCCTCTGGGGATTCGACGTTTCCTGCCATGCCAAAGATCCTGCTCGCCGAAGACGACAACGACATGCGCCGTTTCCTGGTCAAGGCGCTGGAAAACGCCGGTTTTCAGGTCTCGTCCCATGACAACGGCATGGCCGCCTATCAGCGGCTCCGCGAAGAGCCGTTCGAGATGCTGCTGACCGACATCGTGATGCCGGAAATGGACGGGATCGAGCTCGCCCGCCGGGCCTCGGAACTCGACCCCGACATCAAGATCATGTTCATCACCGGCTTCGCCGCGGTCGCCCTGAACTCGGATTCGGACGCCCCCAAGAACGCCAAGGTGCTGTCCAAGCCCGTGCATCTGCGCGAATTGGTCAGCGAAGTGAACAAGATGCTGGCGGCCTAAATCGGCCCCGTTCCGTCCTTGCGCCGGGTCCCCTGAGCCGTTATAGGGACCCCACCGATGAAATGACCTCTAGGGCACGTAGCTCAGCGGGAGAGCACTACCTTGACATGGTAGGGGTCACAGGTTCGATCCCTGTCGTGCCCACCATCCTCTTCAATGACTTAGGCGCCCCGCGCCCGAGGCCTGAAGGGGTGGTTTCCACGAAATTTCCACGAAGGCCCGTTTCGGCGTGGGCTGCCCTGTCCAGATGGGGCTGGCGACCCGAATGCGGGTACTCGGTTTCCAGACTGTCGGAGATGGATGCCGAAGCATAGCCTCGCTTCCCCCACGTTACTCCGAAGGTAACGCAGAAGGCCGCGTGCTCTTTCTCGATTATTGCTTCGGCCGTAGCCATCACTTCTCTATCCCGCATCGGGCGCGCTGGATCGTATCGATCTGGAAACAGCGCGCCGAAACAGTGTCACGCGAAGCGCCCCTCTCGTCAACAGCGTCTTTTTTTGGTCAAGCCAGTGCAATGGCGTATGCTTATGGGCCTCCCTCGATTCGGCCCTTCAGCGCATGTCTCCATCTCCCGGAAGAATAGCCAGCGAGTGGCTCGCTTACATTCGGCCTCACGTCCGCCCCTACGAGGCGCTCGGCCGAGGCGATCGGCGCGACTACATCGCCAAGCTATCGAAGCGGGTGAAGCTGAGCGATAACACACTTCGACGTTTTATCTGGGCTGCCCAATATCTGGATGCCGAGGGCATCACCGAGCTGCCGTCTGGAGTGCGGATGCCCGTGGCTGCCGTTGAGCGCGTCGCTCGCATTGCAGCCCGCCAACCCGAGAAACGACAGCAATTGCTCAAGGACGTTGCCGAGGGCAAGCTCACCATCGTTGAACTCAGGGAGCTTCTCAAGAAGAGCACCAGGGCTGCTGCCAAGCGCCGGCGCATTTCAAATCCAGAAGAGCCGTCGGAGAAGCGGGCGTTGGCGGTGCTTGAGGCGCGAGGGGTTCTCAAGCGGTCCGATGCGGTGCTTGCCACTTTTCAGGATATAGACCACTGGTCGTACTTCGACTCGCACACCAAGCCCGCTCTGGTTATTCTTCTTTCACGGGACCGGCGCATCATCGTTATGGATGACAGATCGATAGGTGGTACGGCTGCCTCATTCATGAGGCAGCGGAGAGAATTCTTGCGCAACATCCTCGCCGGTGTGGGGCTTTATGATTTGGTTCTCGTCTTCGCTTCGATCTGGTACGAGGACGTCGGGAAATTGGTGTGCGCAATGCGACCCGAGATGCGGCAGCGCATTATTCTGTTAGGGCCGGAGGAGTAGCTGCATGGAAAATCAATCTGCGCGAAAGAGCTAGCCGGTGTCCAGAACGCGGGAATCATAATCCTGGGGTCGGGGGTTCGAGTCCCTCTCCCGCTACCAACAAAACCAATGGCTTATCAAGTATCTTCGAAGCCTCAAGCAGTTACTCGCGCCGCCGAGGTACACAGCTGGGTACACAGGCAAGAAGTCGCCGGGCAAGGTAAGAAAGCAAGACCCTTCGGAAGTAGCTGTTCCTGACTGTGGAACAGGAGGTCGGTGGTTCGAGCCCACCCAACTGTACCAGCCAAATCAATAACTTAGCTGGACAGTCACCATGCAGCTCACCCATAAAAGTAACGCATGAGGTAACGAAATGGGTGGCTGACTTTGTCGCCAGCCAACCTTCAATGGTGTGCAGCGTGGGTTCGAATCCCACTCTCTCCGCCATTTACAGGATTTTGTACGCCAAGCTACGATCTTCTACGATCGTAAACAGCGCGGTTGAGTGCCTGAGGCCATGTCAGCGATCTCCTGGATCGTCCCGCGCGACATGGGTGAGTGAACCCCTCATTGCCTACCTCGAAAGATGACGCTTGCGTTGACGCTCCCGAAGCCAAATCCGATTGGAAATCGCATGCTCCATCGGCATGCGCCTTGCCTCGTGGGCTACGATGTCGACGCCTTGGGCCGCCGTGTCGGCATTGTCGAGATTGAGAGTGGGCGGTGCCACCTGGTCGCGTAGCGCGAGGATCGTGAAGATTGCTTCGGCTCCGCCGGCTGCGCCGAGCAGATGACCAGTGGCCGATTTGGTGGCGCTCACGGCAATTTTTCCGTCGCGGCCGAACACGGCTTTGATTGCTTCCAGTTCGGAGACGTCGCCGACCGGAGTCGAGGTGGAATGGGCGTTGAGATGCTGGATGTCGCCAGGCTTGAGGTTGGCCTGCCGCAACGCGCCTTCCATGGCACGGCGCGCGCCGTCGCCGTCCTCGGGTCCCGACGTGATGTGGTAGGCATCAGCTGTCGTGCCATAGCCGACGATTTCTGCGAGCGGTTTGGCGCCGCGGCGGATGGCATGTTCCAGCTCTTCAATGACGAGGATACCGGCACCTTCGCCCATGACGAAGCCATCGCGGTCGCGATCGAAGGGACGCGAAGCACGCGCCGGCGTTTCGTTGAAGCCGGTCGAAAGGGCCCGGGCGGCGGCGAAGCCGCCGAGGCTCACCAGATCGATGCAGGCTTCCGAGCCGCCGCAAATTGCAACGTCAGCTTCTCCGGCCCGGATGAGGCGTGCGGCATCGCCGATGGCTTGCACGCTTGCTGCGCAGGCGGTGACCGGTGTACCGATCGGCCCCTTGAAGCCGTAGCAGATCGAGATGTGGCCGGCCGCGAGATTCGCGAGGAAGGACGGCACGGTGAAGGGCGAGAGGCGCCTCACGCCGCGATGATCGGTGGTGCGAACCGCCTCGACGATTGCTGGAAAGCCTCCGATGCCCGATGCGATCACAGTTGCCGTGCGCATCATTGAATGCGCGTCTGAAGGGATCCAGACTGCCTGTGCTATGGCCTCAGATGCGGCGGCGAGGGCGAACAGGATGAAGCGATCCATTTTCCGCTGATCCTTGGGAGGAACGACCAGATCCGGATCGAAGCCGCCATCTGCGTCGTTGCACTTCTCCGGAACGATTCCGGCGACTCGTGCGGGAAGGACAGAAGCCCATTCCGGAAGCGCGGCAAGTCCAGAGCGGGCCGAAAGCAGTCGCGACCACGCCAACTCACTGCGGCAGCCCAGCGGTGATACGAGTCCCAGTCCCGTAACGACGATACGACGCATGATCGGATGACCTTCGAGGTCGGCTTGGCCGACAGTCGGAAAATTAGTGTCTCTCGTCGTCGGGGTTCACGAATGCATTTGATGAACACGATCGTCCGACCCAACGAGCGCTGCTCGGGACGGGTTCTGAAGACCTTCGACTTCGCGCTCGAGCTTTGCGACGCGATCTTCCAGCCTGAACATGTAGTCGCCGCGCGGATCGTCCATGCTGAGGGCGTTGGCCCATTCACTTATGCTCTGCCAAAAGCGCTTGAACATCGTTGCGCACTCCTGTGTTCGATCGTTGCGCTGATTCTGTCGCCAATATCACGCGGGCCAGCTCCGACGGATTCTCGACGGCTGAGAAGTGCCCGGCATTTTTCAGTGTCACCATCTGCGCGGCAGCGATCAGCGACCGCGTGCGTTCGCGCTCGCTTGGCCGAGACCAATCGCTGTCGCCATAGATGAGCGTCACAGGCGCCGAGATCTGCCGATAGTAATCGCGCGCCTTGCTCCAGGATCGCCAGCCTGCCAGCACCTTGCGCGCGATCCGCTTGTATCCCGGGCGGTGGGCGACTTCATCGAATTCGGTGAGCAAATCGGCCGGCAGTTTGCGGGGGTCGTGATATCCTCCGCCCATGATCTTGCCGAGGATCATCTTGTTCTCGAGCGACGCATTCACCGCGCCGAGCAGCGGGATCTGCAAACTTCCGATGATGAAATTCGCGAGCCAGTTGCCCCGCCGAATTCCGTCCCCGTAGCGGGCCTCGTAATCGTAGGGGTTGATCGCATAGACCCGCTTCACACGCTGCGGGAGCGAGGCTGCCACCGTAAGGGCCAATGCCCCGCCGATCGACTCGCCAACAAGCGTCACCTCCGAGAGATTGAGCTCCTCGATGAAGCGAATGACGGCCTGCCTGAAGTAGGGTTCGTCGAAGTTCGCGCTTGGATCTATTGGTGAGTGTCCGTGTCCGGGGAGGTCAAGGGCATACACCGTGTGCGATGCCGCCAGGAGGGGCGCAAGGCTCCGGAAATACTCGAGCTGCGTGCGGATTGTATGCAAGAGGAGCAACGCAGGCCCGGCGCCGCTCTTTTGAAACCGTACGCTTAGCTTGTCCGATATTTTCAGCAAACTTGGTTCGAGGTCGGTCACGCTGTATCCTCGGTGCTTTGAGGCGGTGATTTTCAAGCGGCAGTAGCTTCGCGAACGTGTTCGACGGCCGCATTCTGAAAGGCCTGAGCGAGATCCGGGTCGTTGACGGCGCGCGATAGCGTCATGGCGCCGACCATCGTCGACAGAACGACCATGGCCTTCCTGTTGGAATCCTCGCCGTCGGTCTTGGGAAGCAAGGGGCCAAGGACTTCGAGATACGCCTTGATCCCGTCTTCGAACGCCGCTTTCACGCCGGCCCCCTGCCTGGCGGCGTCCGAGCCGAGCGCCACGACCGGGCAGCCGTCCAGGTTTTCTTCGCGATGGCCGGCGCTCAGGTAGAACGCGATCACCGCGCCAAGCGGATCATCAGGATTCTCCGCGATCGCGGCCGACCAGCGTTCTGAGGCGCTCTCCAATGCGCGTCTGGACGCCTGTGCCGCCAAGTCCTCCTTGGACTCGAACTGCTTGTAGAAGGCGCCTTGGGTTAGCCCGGCCCCCTCCATCAGATCCTTGAGTCCGATGCCATCAAAGCCGCGCTCCCTGAAGAGGCGGCTGGCCACGTTGATCACGGTCTGGCGGTTCTCAGCAGCCTGAATGCGACTCACGCGCATAGCGGACCTCCATTTGGATTTCGTTCGAACTCTATATTTTAAATGGCGGTCGAATGCAATCTATCAAGTGGCGTGCCCGGAATTCGCACCGGCGGAGGGCCAAAATCACTGATTTCTGGCGATCACATTCCCGTTAGGGGGCCAATTTAGATTGCGATCGAACTCTAAGGTGATTATAGAGTTTGAACGAAATCTAAGTGACATGGAGAGGGCGATGAAAAAGAGCAGACTTGTGGCCTTGGCAGGTATCCTGATCGCGGCGTCCGGGGCGGTCGTACTCGCAACTTTTGCCATTCCCGCTCACCAAGCCTCCGCGGCCCGCGACCCGAGGCAGGAACCTCCGATCGTCAACTTGGCGACGGCAGCACCGGTGGGCGGATCCCAACGCGGTTTCACGGGGACCATCGGGGCGCGAGTCCAGAGCAATCTCGGCTTTCGCGTCGCCGGTAAGATCGTGGAACGGCTTGTGAATGTCGGTCAGCAGGTCAAAGCCGGTCAGCCGCTGCTGCGGATCGACGAGACTGACCTTCGTCTAGCGCTCGCTGCGAAGCGCAACGCCGTTGCCGCAGCGCGTGCATCTCTGGTTCAGGCCGACGCGGATGAGCAGCGATACGCCAAGTTGGTGAGCGACGGATGGGCTTCCCGACAGCGCTACGAGCAGGCGAAGGCGGCTTCGGACACGGCGAAGGCGCAAGTCGCCTCTGCCGAAGCCGACGCATTGGTCGCCGAGAACCAGGCCACCTATTCCGTCCTGCTCGCGGACGCGGACGGAACGGTCGTCGAAACGCTCGGCGAGCCGGGACAGGTTGTCTCTGCCGGACAGACGGTTGTTCGCCTTGCTCAGGCGGGGCCCCGCGAAGCAGTCGTCGCGCTTCCCGAAACGGTCCGCCCGGCGATCGGCTCCGCGGCCGAGGCCAGTGTGTATGGGGCGGCCGATGGGCGGCGCTATACGGCGCATCTGCGGCAATTGTCAGATTCTGCCGATGTTCAGACCCGTACCTATGAGGCCCGCTATGTGCTCGACGGTGAGGCCGCGGCAGCGCCACTCGGCGCGACGGTAACCATCCGGCTGGCCAGCCAGGCGAGTCAGCCGGAAGTCCAGGTGCCGCTGGGAGCCGTGCTCGATGACGGCCGGAAGACCGGTGTGTGGGTGCTCGATAGCGCCACCTCAACCGTGCGCTTTCGACCAGTCAAACTTGTTCGGTTGAGCGACGAAACCGCGGTGATCTCGGGATTGAGCTCTGGTGATTCGATTGTTTCCCTCGGCGCTCACCTCCTGCACGAGGGCGCTCGCGTCAGGACTTCCTCTGAAACCAGGAGCAACTAATGAGCTTCAATCTTTCCGCGATCACCCTTGGAGAAGTCCAATGCTCTTCAGTTACATCGTCAAGAAAGAAATCCGAAAGACCTTCGACCACGTCAACAACCATCGTTGGGATGAAGCGGTGAGAGCACTCGCGCCGCATGTCCATCACCGCGTTTCCGGCGCCCACGCACTTGGTGGTGAGCGTTACGACAAAGAAGATCTGCGCCGCTGGTTTGAGCGTCTCGGCCGCGTCTTGCCTACTCTCAATCTCACGGTCAACAACATCTGGGTGAAGGGCTGGCCGTGGCACACCACCGTGTTTGCCCAGTGGGACGCCACCGCAACGCTGCTCAACGGCGAGGCGTCGTACGTCAATCGTGGCCTCCACGTATTCACCCTGCGGTGGGGTAGAGTCTGTGAACTTGAGGAATTTCAAGATTCCCAGGAAGCGGCCCGTGGACTTGCCGTCCAAGCGGTCGCTGGCCTCAAAGAAGCTGTCGCCGAACCAATTGTAAGCTCGCAGAAGCGCAGTCAGAGGCCCCGCGCTTTTTAGGTGCGCGCGATTCACTCGGCGCCCACCTGCCGCAGGACGGCGCGAGTGTCAGTACGAGCGTCGCGGAAATAGGAGTGGCCAAATGTCGAATTTCAACCTTTCCGCGATCGCAGTTCGCGAGCGGGCCGTAAGCCTGTTCTTCATCGTCCTGCTGGCGGCCGCAGGCGCCTACGCCTTCCTCATGCTCGGGCGGGCGGAGGACCCCTCCTTCACCATCAAGACCCTGACAGTTACGACGGTATGGCCGGGCGCGACGGCGCGCGAGATGCAGGACCAGGTCACCGAACCGTTGGAGAAGCGGCTTCAGGAGCTGACCTGGTACGACCGGGTGGAGACGACCACACGGCCAGGTTATGCGTATATGATGGTTACGCTGAAGGACAGCACACCGCCATCCAGCGTGCAGGAGGAGTTTTACCAGGCCCGCAAGAAACTCGGGGACGAAGCCCGCAAGCTGCCGCCCGGCGTGCTCGGCCCCTTCGTCAACGACGAATATTCGGACGTGAGCTTCGCCCTTTACGCCCTCAAGGCCAAGGGCATGCCGATGCGGGAACTCGCGAGGCAAGCCGAGACAATTCGCCAGGACCTGCTGCACGTGTCCGGCGTCAAGAAGATCAACATCCTCGGTGAACGTCCCGAACAGATATTCGTCGAGTTTTCCTATGCCAAACTGGCAACCCTCGGCGTGTCGGCACAGGACATTGTTGCCGCCTTGCAGCGGCAGAACACCGTCACACCGGCAGGCTCGATCGACACCAAGGGGCCGCAGGTCTTCATCCGTGTCGACGGGGGCTACGACAGCGTCCAGGCGATCGCCGACACTCCTATCGTCGCAGCGGGGCGGACGCTGAAGCTCTCCGACATCGCCGAGGTCCGCCGCGGCCACGAGGATCCTCCCACCTACCTCATCCGACACCAGGGTGAGCCCACCATCATGCTCGCAGCCGTTATGCAAGAGGGCTGGGATGGTCTCGCGCTCGGCAAGGCGCTGGAGGAGAGGTCCGCTGCTATCGCTCGGACCCTGCCACTCGGGATGACGCTGGCTAAGGTCAGCGACCAGGCCGTCAACATCACCTCGGCGGTTGACGAATTCATGATGAAGTTCGCGATGGCGCTCGGCGTGGTGCTGCTGGTGAGCCTGCTCAGCCTCGGCTGGCGCGTCGGCATCGTCGTCGCGGCTGCCGTTCCTCTGACGCTTGCCGTCGTGTTCCTCATCATGCTGGAGACCGGCCGGTTCTTCGATCGCATCACGCTTGGCGCCCTCATCCTGGCGCTTGGTCTTCTCGTGGACGACGCCATCATCGCCATCGAGGTGATGGTGGTGAAAATGGAAGAGGGCATGGACCGCATCAGCGCGGCCGCCTACGCGTGGAGCCACACTGCGGCGCCGATGTTGTCGGGCACACTCGTGACAGTCGCCGGCTTCCTGCCGGTGGGCTTCGCGCGCTCGACGGCCGGCGAATACGCCGGCAATATCTTCTGGGTCGTAGGGTTCGCCCTCATCGTTTCCTGGATCGTCGCGGTGGTCTTCACGCCGTATCTTGGCGTCAAGATGCTGCCTGCGATCGAGCCGGTCGAAGGCGGTCACCACGCGATCTACGACACTCCCAACTATCGGCGCCTGCGAGGGCTGATCACCTTCGCGGTGCGCCACAAGTTCGTGACCTGCGCCATCGTCGCCGTCGCTTTCGCGCTTTCCGGCGCCGGCATGGGCGCCGTCAAGCAGCAGTTCTTCCCGACGTCCGACCGCCCCGAAGTGCTGGTCGAGGTTCGCCTGCCGGAAGGCACCAGCATCGGGACGACGACCGCCGCCGTCGAGAAGCTCGAGCGGTGGCTGCACGATCAGCCCGATGCCAAGATCGTCACGAGCTATATCGGCCAGGGCGCTCCCCGATTCTTCTTCGCGATGGCGCCGGAGCTGCCTGATCCGGCCTTCGCCAAGATCGTCGTGCTAACACCGGATGCGGAAGCGCGCGAGGCTTTGAAGCAGCGGCTCCGAGAGGCGGTCTCACAGGGGCTTGCACCTGAGGCCCGTGTGCGCGTCACTCAGCTTGTGTTCGGACCCTACACACCGTTCCCGGTCGAGTTCCGGGTTATGGGACCTGATCCAGCGCAACTCTACAGTATTTCCGAGAGGGCCCTCGACATCATGCGCGGCGTCCCCGACGTGCGGCAGGCCAATCGCGATTGGGGTGATCGCACACCCGTGCTCCGCTTCGTCCCGGATCAGGATCGACTGAACCTCATCGGCCTCTCGCCGGCGGAGGTGGCGCGGCAGCTGCAGTTCCTCCTTACGGGAATTGCCGTTACGCAGGTCCGCGAGGACATTCGCAATGTCCCCATCATGGCACGCAGCGCCGGCGGCGAGCGGCTGGATCCGACACGTCTGGCGGATTTCTCATTGATGAGCAGGGACGGCCGCCCAATTCCGCTCGACCAGGTCGGCCATTCGGAAGTCCGACTTGAAGAGCCGATTCTGAAGCGCCGCGATCGCACACCCGTCGTCACCATTCGCTCGGACATTAATGAGGCGACCCAACCTCCAGAGGTCTCCAAGGAGATCAAGACGGCCCTTCAGCCGCTGATCGCATCCCTTCCGGCCGGCTATCGTATCGAATTGGGCGGATCGATCGAGGAGGCAACCAAGGCCAATGACGCGTTGGCGACGATCTTTCCGGCCATGATCGCCGCCATGCTGATCGTCATCATGCTGCAGGTGCGATCCTTCTCAACGATGGCTATGGTCGTACTGACGGGACCTCTCGGCCTCGTCGGGGTCGTGCCGATGTTGCTCACCTTCAACCAGCCCTTCGGATTTAACGCCATTCTGGGCCTGATCGGACTCGCCGGCATCCTGATGCGCAATACTCTGATCCTGACCGAACAGATCAAGGAGAACCTTGCTGCCGGCCTTGATGACTATCACGCCGTCATCGAGGCCACCGTGCAACGCACGAGGCCCGTGATCCTGACTGCACTTGCCGCCGTGCTGGCCTTCATCCCCCTCACGCATTCCGTCTTCTGGGGGTCGATGGCCTATACGCTGATCGGCGGCACCGGGATCGGCACGGTGCTGATCCTGCTGTTCCTTCCTGCGCTTTATGCCGCGTGGTTCCGGATCAAGCCGACTGCCGATGAGATCCGTGAAGATCCGACGGAGGAACCGAAATTGCGAACTGCAGCGGCTGCCGAGTAGGCGTCAGTTGTATCAATGAATCGTCCGGTCCGAACGAGAACTGGCAGCGGCGAGGCGCGAGCCCGCATCCTGGAGGTGGCGGAGGAGCACTTTCGCCGCATCGGTTACCATCGGACCTCGGTGGCCGACATCGCCTCCGAACTTGGCATGAGCTCGGCGAATATCTACCGTTTCTTTCGCTCCAGAGATGCGATCAATGAGTCCATCTGCGGGCGTGTTGTGAACGAGGTTGCCGACATCGCCTCCGCGATCGCACGCACCAACGCGCCGGCCTGGGACAAACTCGACCAGCTCCTGACCGCCGTTCACCACCACAACAAGATGATGCTGGCCAAGGCAAGGCCCATGCACGAGTTGGTCGTCGCCGCCACGCAGGAGAACTGGCCGATCATCAGGGGGCATATATCGAGCGGATGGTGACGATCTTCGAGACGATCATACGCGAGGGCGCCGAAGCGGGCGAGTTCGACGTCGAAGATGCCGCAGAAGCCGCGCGAGCGGTCAGATCCGCGTTCATGCCATTCCTCCATCCAATTCTGATCGAGCACTGCGTCCAACACGGCGAAGACACCGAAGCAGGCCTGCGCGGTCAGATCCGCTTTATCCTGAAAGCTCTCGGCAAGTCGGGGTAAACAGTCTGCGGTATTTAGGCCTGATGCGTTCGCCGGACCTCTGCTGCTCTTTCTCACTAACTCTTACGCCATCCTACACAGAGGCTTGAGGCGCAGCGATGAGCCAATTATCGGTAGCGAGGACCGTAGGTGCCCACGTGCTGAGATGAAAAACAGCTTGTACATCAACGGGGATTGACTCCCACTCTCTCTGCCATTTGCACGATTTTGTACGCCAGGATGCGATTTCCTGCGACGCGGTTCGCCCGCCAATACTCTGGCGCACCGCGACACGTCGACCTTGTGACGATACCGTGGCATTCCGGGCCAGGCAGTGCGCGGACTCGCGTTCACGATGTAATCAACGGTGAACGACGCAACCAGGCATCGGTGTGCAGTTGGTCCAAGACGAAGGTCGCAACGTCTCCTCGCGATATGGTCCCACCATGGAAGTCGGAGAGATCCGTCAGAGCGCGGATCGAGCCGCGGCCGGGCTTGTCGTTCAAGACGGAGGGACGAACCAGGATCCAGTCGAGCCCGCTGTTTCTGATGGTGGCCTCCTGCCGGTTCTTGTCGGCGTAGACGTTCTTCAGGAGAAGCGGGAAGATCACGTTGTCGAACAGAAAGCCGCCGTGCCCGGCACTTTCGCCGGCGCCGATGCCCGTGATGCAAACCAAGCGAGAGACATGCTCGGCGTTCATCGCGTTGACGAGCGCGCGCGTCGCGGTTGAGAGCAGCGTCACCTCGCGGAAGAGGCTCGCCGGTGTAGCTAGCGCGCTGACGACGGCGTCCTGACCTTTGAGAGCTTCGCGCAACGCTTTTTGGTCGCGGACGTCTCCGACAACGAGCCTGGCGCCGTTCAGTTTGCTCGCCTTCTCGGGTGACCGCACCAGCGCCGAGACCTGATGTCCACGGTCCAGCGCCTGGCTGACGATCAGACGTCCGGTACCGCCGGTTGCTCCAAGAACCAGTACCTTCGATCGGGCGGTCTTGACGCCATCGTTGATGAGATCGTTCATAGATGCCTCCTTGGCGGAATGCCTCCGAGGAGGCTGTCCCGCGGTTTGGATTTCGGGTGATGGTCAGAGCTTGCCGTTTCCGCGAGCAGCTCGCGGGTCCGCTTCAACGTCGACAGCAGGGCGGCTTTGTAGCCCTTGTCGCCGTCGAACAACGCCTGCTCGGCCTGCTCTTCCGGACCGAAGGGTTTTTTGCCGCGCAAGCCAGTGTAACAATAGAACCGCAGTTGCAGCGCGCCGGTCTTGTCCTGGAATAGGTCGTTGACGATGGCGCCTTCGCGCGGGCCGGTGGCCTGGAAGAACGTGACCTTCTGTTCCGGTTCGAAGGTAATGATCTCACGCAGATCATCGCCCGCGATGGTCGCTTCACGCACGATGTGCGTCGCGCTTTCCTCCACCACCTCGCAACGGGTGCAGAGGTTGGGCGGCAGAAACAGCCGGGCGTCGCGGGCCTTGAGAACCAGGCCCTTCCACACCTGCGCGCGGGTCAGCGGGGTCTCGCCGTCCGGATTAACCGGGACGGTGGCAGCCGAATAGATCATGGTCGTATTCCTTGATTGTCGTGGTTGGGTATTGCCGCTGCCCTCAGGCAGCGGCTGTGATCTCGGCGACGAAGTCTCGATAGGAGCGCAGAGGTCGGCCCAGGAGAGCGGTCAGACGCTCGACGTCGCCGGCTTCGGGGATCATTCCGTCCTTGAGAAAGCGCTCGCTCATCAGCCGCATGTCGAAGGCCATCCAGCTCGGCATGAACTGCCTGAGATTCTTCTCGAAGCCGGCGGTGTCGTCGCCGGGATAGGCGATCGTGCGACCCAGCACTTCCGACCAGATGGCGGCGGCCTTTGCGCCGGTCAGCGTATCCGGACCGACGAGATTGATCCGGTCGAGCGGAAGCGGCGTAGCGGACGTCTCGCGGCGGACGAGCTCGATGGCCGCGATCTCGCCGATGTCGCGCGCGTCGATCATGGCGAGTCCCTTGCTGCCAATCGGCATCGGGTAGATGCCGTATCCGGTCACGACGTCCTTGATCGTGAGCTCGTTGTTCATGAAGTAGGCGGGGCGTAGGACGGTCGCTTCGAGGCCCATCTGCTCGATCATCCGCTCCACCCCAAACTTGCCGGCGAAGTGCGGCACGTTCACGTAGACGTCGCTGTGGATCACCGAGACGTAGACGAGCCGCTCGACTCCGGCCTCTCGCGCCAGGTTGAGCGCAATCAGCGCCTGGGTGAATTCATCCGGCACGACGGCGTTGAGCAGGAAGAGCGTCGAGACGCCGGTGAACGCGCTGCGCAGCGAGTCGACGTCCAACAGATCGCCCTTCACTGTGGTCACGTCTGCCGGGAAGTTGGCCTTCGCGGGATCGCGGACGAGGGCGCGGACATCGGCGCCGCGCTTGACGAGTTGTTCGACGACGTTGCGGCCGACGGTGCCGGTGGCGCCAGTAACGAGGATGGTCATGGGATCACTCCAGGTTGGGTTAGTAGACACCCTCAAATTAGTGATCCACATTTGGACCGATAGACGATATCTTTAGACAGGCCGTCTCATTGGTGGAACATATGGATTTACTTGCCCTCTCCGATTTCAACCTCGTTGCCCGTCACGGCGGGCTCGGGCGGGCCGCCCGAGCCTCCGGACGCCCGAAGGCCACGCTCTCCCGCCGCGTCTCCGAACTGGAGAGCGGCCTCGACTTGCGCCTGTTCGAGCGCGGAACGCACACACTGAAGCTTACACAGGAGGGACGGGCGCTTTATGAGCGGACCGGAGCGTTGCTCGCCGAGCTCGACGAGACGGTTGCGACGATCGCTTCCGGCGGGGACAAGCCGCGAGGCCGGTTGCGGGTCAGCGCGCCGCTACTTTTCTCCCAGACCGCGATGGGAAAGCTGGCCGCCGCGTTCGCGCTCAAATTCCCGGAGGTCCGGCTTGAGGTTACGACGGAAGATCGCACCGTCGACATGATCGAAGAGGGATATGACTTGGTGATCCGGGTCAATCCGGACCCGGACGAAACCCTCGTCGGACGAATCCTGATGCGCGATCGGCTGGTCGTAGTGGCGAGCCCGAGCCTGGATCGTCCTACTGGCGATCGCGCCGTTCCGGCCGTGGCGCGCGGGACAAGCGATGTGACTTCTAGCTGGGATGTGGCCGCTTCAAGTGGAAACGCACGCATCATGATCGAACCGGTGCTTCGCCTGTCGTCGCTCATCATGGTCCGCGATGCGGTCCGGGCGGGCGTGGGCGCCGCGCGTCTTCCCGTCTCGCTTGTGGGTCACGACCTGGCAGCCGGAAGGCTTGTCCACTGGGGTGACATCGACGGACCGGAAATCGCTCTCTGGACGCTCTATCCGTCGCGCCGACTCCTGAGCGCTCGCGTATCCGCGTTCCTCGACTTTCTCAAGGAAGCCTTCCCCTCCGGGACACCCGAGGAGCTTGCATCGTTCATCGACTGAGCAAAACTGGCATTACCCTTGATCAGGAGCGCGGCTTCAATCCAGTCGATCAAGACGCGGACGCGCGGCAGAGTGCGGACCCATAACGCGCAGCCAGCCATAGCCGAATGTATGCAAGCTGGAGGAAGAAAAGGCGATCGACACGCGATTGTCGGCGGCGAAATCCCGTTTTCGTCGTAGTCCAAATGGTAGGTTTCGGCCCAGCAATGTCAAAAAACGTTTTATCTTTCAAAGGGGATTGACTGACACTCTCTCCGCCAGCGAATTCAGTTAATGATCTGAGATATACAGGCTACTATTTCTGCCGGGCTAGTCGCGGTCCCCAAATTGGGTCCCCATTCCGGCCATCGTCGAGTCGCGTCTGGCGTAGGTTTGCGCAATCCTTCGTCCCGCAAGGGGCTGGGAATGCACTTTCGATCAATTTCGGTTTTCTGGGCGTTCACGACGCCAAGCTGGTCGAGCTTGGGGCGCGGGCCGATCGACCACCTCGACCAGGCTGTCCTCGCGAAGGCAACGGCTACCACTATCCCGCCCGAGGTCCTTTGCGGGCGGGATTAGCAACAAGCGCCGCCCAAGCAGGGGTGGCGAGCTGGCGTATTAGACAGCAGACGCGACACGCGAGCGAGGCAATGTTGAACCGCTACATCGGAGATGGCAGTCTGTTCGACGAGAACGCGGCTGGGAGGCTGTTATGATAAGCCGCGATGGATGCGATTAAACAAGGGAACATCCGAGCATGAACGAATTCTTATTCCCCATTGCCGGTATCCTTCTAACGACCAATACCGCGCTTGCTCGCGTCCCCGATTGTAGTGAGTTCTTTTCCGCAATCGATCTCCAGCGCCAATGCGTTCGGATGGTGCGAACAGTAGGGGAAGCTCAAGGTCTTTTGCTCACGTGCAGCATGCTGAAAGCGACCATGGAAGATCATGTTCCCTTCGGACCGACTTCATGGAAAGATTTGGAAGCGTGCAAACGGATACGGGATGTTATCGAACCAAACTACCCCGCCGACGCCTTCGGCCGTTCCTGAGCCGCTCGCACCAAGCCCGCCGACGCCTTCGGCCGCTCCCAAGCCACCCGCACCAAGGCCGCCGATGCCTTCGGCCTATGAGAGGGGACTGGCCGCGCTTAACCAGGACAACTTCGACACAGCCATCGCGGAATTCACCACCGTGATAGCCGATGATCCGAAAAACCCGTTTGCGTACATAAGACGAGGGACAGCCTACGAGAGAAAGGGTGATGCTGCGTCGGCGATCGGCGACTATCGCCAGATCCTGAAGCTTGTGGACGCCGATACCGGTGCCGAATACGTCGCAAAGATACGGAAACTGGAAAGAACAAAGAAATGAGCTCATGTTGTGCAGGGAGGCCTGCTCAGGTGGCAAGGCAATGTAAAACAAGACTTTCATGAAGAAGGTCTGTCGGCGGTGACGCTGTCGCGGAGGACATTAGCCGCGCAACTACTCTAACATCGCGGCGACGATAGCTCGGGGGCGGCAGTGGCAGAAATAGGAATGGGCTATGGCAGTGAGTGTCATCTTTTGCGTTACCTCGGGCGTCATCGAATGTTGCTGGAAAAGCGCATCCTTGAGACTACCGGGACAGAAATAGCTTCCTGGCTCGATTACCCTTTCGATCCAAGCAGGACATGGCTTGACGGTGAACTGAAGGGACTGGAGTTTCTTCCTCCAGGGGACCCTATCCACGATGTCTGGAAAGAGGTGTGGCCGCAGCGAGGAAATCCGCCTAATTGGGACGCCGTCGCTCAGATCAAAGCTAAGGCCAATACCAAGCTCGATCCTCCTGTCAGGCCAGCCCTTCTGGTGGGCTTCCTCTAATTAGGGACACCTTGTCCAGAACAAAGGTCGCGCTCGGCGTGGCTGCCGACCGCGATTGGCCTCCGGCTACTATCAATATTGCAATCGTCTTGCTGTTCTTGAATTTCTAAATCGGCATAACGTACCGGCGCGATTGTTGTTCGTTTACTTTACCGGTGACAAGGGAGACGCGGCGCGCATATGCCCCGCTGACGCCGCGGCTTGGAATTCTGAATTATTGAGACAGAATGCGCACGTCGGGCTTGCTGCGAACCATCCTTTGGCGGACAGAATTCATCGTCTGTTTCTCAGCGTGTCAGGCGAGAGTTGATCTAGATCAGATGAAGTCGTGTATTTTTCTGGCATGTTTATCGTTCCGGAGGACACTTGAACGCACTTCTCTGTCGAGTTGGCGCTGATACCAGCCCAGGTGGCGGCGGTTGGAATGGTCCTGTTAATGGCGCTACCCGCAAGTTCGTCTATGTGCCCATTCCAGAAAGCCGCTCTGTTCATCCCGGGTTGGAGCGGCCCTATACTTCACTAAACGCATCGCTCTCAGCGTTTGGCGTTGAACTGCCGGGTCATCTAAGATTGCAGCAGATGCACCTTGATCCCGATTTCGATCACTTGACCTATGGCGATGTCGGGGAAAGAGCCAAGCAGCTCAAAGCAAATCTTAGTCGAGGCGACGTGATCGTCTTCTATGCTGGTCTGCGGGATACTTTGCAGCCAGGTCCCCTTGTATATGCCATCATCGGAGTTTTTGTAGTTGACGAGTTCGTTCTGGCCATCAACATCTCGCCCGAGGCTCGGCACCAAAACGCGCATTCTCGTCGAGTTATAGACCCTAACAATCTGGACCTCATCGTTCGAGGACGACCACTCGTATCAGGTAGGTTGGATCGATGCCTACCAATCGGAGAATTTAAGGATCGAGCTTATCGGGTGCGACCTGATCTAGTCGAAGCCTGGGGCGGCCTGTCAGTAAAAGATGGATATCTTCAGCGCAGTGCTCGTTTGCCGCGATTTTTGAACCCCAGACGCTTTTGCAACTGGCTGAAGGAACAGCACCCGGTTCTCGTTCAAGCAAACAATTGATCGCGAAAATGCCTCGTTTCTATTTTTATAAACTCACAGTGGATAGCGGCGCCGCTCCCTACGTAAAGAACGGCATTCTGTCGCTTGCAATATGCAAGCCGACGATCCGCGCGACCGCTCAGGTAGGCGACTTGATTTTTGGCTTCGCCGCAAACTCTCTATACAGCGACGACCGCCTGATCTACGCCGCGCGGGTCACTCAGGCACTTCATAAGGGCCGATATTTCGTCGATGAGCGTTATGCCAGTCGAGACGATTGCATCTACTACCTCAAGCAGGGCCGATTTCAGCGTCGCAAGGACGCCAAGTTCCACGACAAGCCTACAGACCTCAGGCACGATCTGGGTGATTTTCCAGAATACTTGCGCGCAAATGTCCTCTTGAGCAATGACTTTCGATACTTTGGGAACGCCGCTACCGACATCTACAAGGCTCACTTTCCGACAGTTGCGAGCGCGGTGACGGAGCTTGGACGGGGCCAGCGCGTGAGGCTCGAACCGGCTCTACGTCTGGAATTCGAGAAAATGAAGAACTGGATTTGGATTAGGACGCCCAAAAAGGTAGTTGGCCGCCCATCCAATGCCTCCCGTCCTGGCGTTTGTCACCGGACGAAATCGTGCCACATGGTCTGAAGCGCGGGCACTAGCAGACAGCATACCTCTGCCAAGTCGAGACATGCGCAGGCCCTCGTCTGCTCATCTTTTCAATATCGGTTAGCTGCTGAGGGAGATAGCGATCGAGCAACTCAGTCTTTGCTTCGCCCCATCCAGGGAGATAACGGTAGAGCGTTCAAAGTAATCCTGCGCCCGCATGATCCTTAAAAAGCTCGGCGTCACGAATATAGCCGCGGAGCGTTTCAACCGATCTGTGCCGACTGACATCCATCATCTTGAAGATCGAGGCGCCGCTCGCGGCGGCGGAAGTCAGAAATCCCGAGCGCAAGGAGTGGCCGGAAAACATCGCCGCATCTAATCCGATCGCGCCGGCCATCTTTTTGATGATGTTTGCGACCGATCGAGAAGTCAGCCGGTTTTGAGAAACCTTGCTCGCCCTGTTGATTGGACGAAACAGCGGACCGCTCTCAATTCCGGCTGCAGCTAACCATTCATTCAATGCCCTTACGGGGCAGGCCACAGAACCCCGTGCCACCGCGATGATCGTGCCTTCACCATCTTGGTCTGTCTTCGATCGCCGAATAATTACGCGCAGACCGGCTTCATTTTCTTCGATGTCTGCAACGTCAAGCATTACCAGCTCAGAGCGGCGGAACGCACCAGCGAAGCCGACGAGAAGTAGGGCGCGGTCGCGCTTCCCGGCGAGGGTATCCGACGATGCTGCGACCATCGCCTTTAGGTGTTCAGCCAGTGCCGGGGCCTTGCGAACCTTGGCCGATCCCACGGAGCGGCGAATGCCCCGGAGGGTTGCCTTGACCGCCTCTGCGTCGGTCGGAGTCGGGAGGCCGGCCAACTTGTGAAAGTAGCGGATCGCTGCCAGGCGTCGGCCCAACGTAGACGGTCGTCTTCCGGCCTCGGCTTCGGCCGCCAGGAAGGCTGCCAACGCGTCGGGAGTAGCGGGGAGGCTAGATGGTATCCCCCTGGCCTCGCACCAGGCCACAAACAGCCGGTGGTCGGTCTCGTAGGCCCTCCTAGTATTAGGAGCCTTCTCGGCTTTGGCGTAGCTGAGGGCCGCCTCTAGGTCAGTAGCCAGCTTTCCAGTCTGGACCGCGGTGATCGGTTCTCGAACGGCGGGGAGAGGGGCCATGCACAATAGTTCCGATAAGATAGTTATCGGATTCTATCCACAATCCCTAATTGTGCCAGAAAAGATTTACAGCTGGAACGTGGTAGGTGCCAGAGTCTCGTAGAGACGGTCCGGGCGCAGCAGCAGCCGGAAGTCCGTGAATACTTCCGATAAGGACAATTATCGGAATCAAAATATACAATTTTAGCGTGTATTGCCATACTCCTAGCTCTCAAGCCAGGGCCCATCGCCAGAGTCCCGCCGACGCTCCTCGCCCGCGCCGACGAGTGATTGAATAGAACGGCACTTTGCTGCGACCGCTCACAGCCGTTTGTGGCCCCGAGCCGAAGAAGCTCGAAATGCCGCGCATGTCCGCTGTCACGGGTAGACCGGACTTGTCTGACGTGGGCCCCGACCGCTGCAAATGACCCTGGCTGTGTAAAAACGCGAAAGATCGAAACGCGGCTAGAATTACATTCTCCAGTTCGCGCTTCAAATTAAATGTGTTTGCAAGCTTGACCGTTGAGACGGCCTTGAACGAATAACTTCTTCTATCGCTGTCAGGCGTCCTGGCGTTTTCACACAGCCAAGACCCAAAGCGGTCATGCGAAGGAGCGACTTACAGGAGCGTCTCGTGGTGCAGGTATTGCTCGCGACACCCCCTCACCCGCGAGGACATGAATGAGTCCGGCCGAGTTGTCCCGCACTGCGTAACGATGGTCGATCCCGCGAAGCGAGGAGCATTCGAGCTAAAATTGCCCCTTGCCCCACAGGCAACATAGTATGAGATAGGATTGCTCATCGACCACGTAACGGTCAGTTTGCTCCACCTCAGTGACGAGCTGGCGAACTCAGTAGATATTCTTGGGGGGGGGCCGAGGACACGGCAATGAGCCACGATGTCAGAGCTTGGCTCGAAGATCTCGGGCTCGGACGATATGCCGAAACATTCGCCGAGAACGGCGTCGACCTTGATCTGCTGTCCGAGCTGAGTAACGAGGATCTGAAAGATCTCGGGATTGCACGTCTGGCAGACCGCAAACGTTTGCTCAAGGCGATCGCCAGTCTCGTGCGGACGACGCACTTGACGGCGATTCCGGCTCCGAGCACATCCGAGGGGGAACGTCGTCAATTGACGGTAATGTTCTGCGACCTCGTCGACTCCACCGCTCTCTCTAGTACCCTGGATCCTGAACAGCTGCGCGATCTACTGCTCGCCTATCAGGCGGCATGCGCCGTCGTTATCGACCGCTACGACGGTCACCTCGCGAAATACCTTGGAGATGGTCTGCTGGTCTATTTCGGCCTTCCGCGCGCGCATGAGGATGACGCCCAACGTGCGGTGAGTGCCGGGCTCGATATTGTTGAGGCGGTCGCGCTGCTGAATCGAGATTTGTTCAGGAAAATCGGTATTGAGCTCGGTGTCCGCCTTGGCGTGCACACCGGGCTCGTGGTGGCCGGAGAAATGGGTGCGGTCGGGGCACGCGAGGAAATGGCTATCGTCGGTGAAACACCGAATGTTGCTGCGCGGCTACAGTCGCTGGCCGCCCCCAATGCCCTGGTGATCAGCTCCAGCACGCGGCGGCTCGTCGGAGGCCTTTTCACCTACGAAGACATTGGTGTCCACCAGCTGAAAGGTGTCGCGCGTCCTGTGCAGGCGTGGCGAGTGACCGGCGAACGTCTGACCGAGAGTCGCTTTGAGGCGCTGCATCCTGATGGGCCATTCCCGCTGATCGGTCGCGAGGAGGAGGTCGATTTTTTGCTGCGCCGCTGGGAGCAGGCGAAGCAGGGCGACGGCCAGGTCGTATTGCTCTGTGGGGAGCCTGGCATCGGCAAGTCGCGGATTGTCGAGGCGCTAGTCGAGCGAATAGCGGACCTGCCGCATGTACGGTTGCGGTGCCAGTGCTCGGCATATTTAGCGACCAGCGCGCTACATCCCTTCGCGCGCCAGTTGGTCCAGGCGGCCGGGTTCCTGCCAACTGATTCGTCCGCGATCAAATTGAACAAGCTCGAGCAGATGTTGGCCGAATCTGGACAAGCAGTGCCCGAGATCGCTTCGCTGTTTGCAGGCCTGCTATCGATCCCTGTGGCTTCGCACTATCCGGGGCTAGAGCTGACAGCTGAAAGCCTTAAGCAGAGAACCGTGACAGCATTGGTCGATCGAGTGCTTGGGTTGGCGACCCGGAAGCCGGTGCTGTTCGTGGTGGAAGACGCGCATTGGATCGACGCTTCGAGCGCGGAGTTGATCGCGGCCGCGATCGATCGTGTGCAGGATTCTCATGTCCTGACCGTGATTACTTACCGACCGGACTACATACCGCCATGGAGTGGCCGCACCCACCTAACCATGCTTATGCTCAATCGGCTAAGCCGAGCGCAGGCAGCTGACATGGTCGGTGCGTTGGCTGCTACCGAAGCGCTGCCGACGGAAGTAATTCAGCAGATCGTTGCAAAAGCGGACGGCGTGCCGCTTTTCATCGAGGAGCTGACCAAGGCGGTACTCGAGGCCGGCTTGGCCAACGACGAAACTGTTTGCGGGCGTTCCGGGCGACTACAGCTATCGGTTCCGATGACGCTGCAGGACGCGCTCGTTGCGCGGCTGGACCGGACGGCCGGGACGAAGGAAGTCGCGCAAGTGGCGGCGGTGCTGGGCCGCGAATTCAGCGAGGCCCTCATTACAGCTGTCTTGCCACCGAACCGGGACGCACTGACCGGGGCCTTGGATGCGTTGGTTCACGCGGGACTGCTGTTCCGCCGCGGCTCGCCCCCTCAAACCAGCTACGTCTTCAAGCACGCGCTGGTGCAGGACGCCGCCTACGGCACCCTGCTCTTGAGCTCCAGACAGCAGCTACATGCGCAGACCGCCGACGTACTTGAGCAACAATTCCCAGAGATTGCAGAAGCGCAGCCTGAACTGCTGGCACACCACTACGCGGCCGCCGGCATGTATGATCGCGCGATAGCCTATTGGCAGCGGTCCGGCACGCGTGCGCGCGAACGCTCCAATTACGTCGAGGCTGAGCACGTCTTGACTGCTGCGGTCGCACTTGTGCCGCAACTGCCCGACGAGGCGCGGAAGCGTACTGAGCTTGACCTGCAGATGGCGCTCGGCGCGGTGTACCGGGCCATCCGTGGCTCGGGCTCACTGCAGACTGAGCTCACCTATAGGCGTGCCCGCGCACTATGCGAGGAGGTTGGCGACGCCGATCGGCTGTTGGAAGTTATGTATGGTCAGTTTGTCGGTGCCTTCAATCGGCCAAAGCTGCACGATGCCGAACGCTTTGCGAGCGAGTTCATGGCGATTGCGCAGCGTGATCAAAACGCTTCAGCGCTGAAAGTGGCAGAGTACCTGATTGGCAGTACAGCATTCTTGTTGGGTGATCTTGTTCGCGCTCGCCAACATCTGGAAGAGTCGCTGCGCGTTGATGGCGGAGACCGCGGGTGCGTCAATCGTTACTCGCACGGCCAGTATCCCACCTTCCCACTGACATACTTGGCGTGGACCATGTTCGTGCTGGGATTTCCGACCCAGGGGCACGCGTTGGCCGGAGAAGCCATTGCGGTGGCAAGGGACCGCTCGGAGTTCTATTACGCGATGGCCCTTAGCAACGATTGTTATCTATTTCACATGTGCGGGGATTGTGCGGCGGTGGAGACGAATATTTCTACGCTGCTCGATCTTTCGGCGAAGAAAGGGATCGTCGTGTTTCACGCGGTCGCCCGTCTTTTCGAAGGCTGGACGCGGGCCTGTCGCGGTGCGCCGGAAAATGGCATCGACTTGATGCGTGATGCACTGGCAAAGCTCGCCGCGACGGAACAGAAGGTCGAGCATCCTTACAAGAGATCGATCCTGGCCGAGACCTGTCTGCGGGCGGGTCGGTGGTCGGAGGCGGAGGAACAACTCGACGAGGCACTACGCCTGGTGCGGGCCACGGACGAGCGCTGGTACGAGGCGGAGTTGCATCGGCTCGCCGCCGAACTCGCGCTCGCGGAGGGGGATAAGGTCAACGCTGAACGGAAATTCGAGCGAGCGCTCACGCTTGCGACCGCGCAGTCGGCGCACATGTGGGAGCTACGCGCGGCGACAGGGCTCGCCCGGCTATGGCGCGAGGCAGGCAGGGTCAACGAGGCGCGTACACTGCTGGCGCCGGTGCTCGGCAGCTTCACCGAAGGCTTGGACACGCGCGATTTCATTGAGGGCAAGGCAATTCTCGAAGAACTGACTTAAACCACAGTAGCTGGTTGGGCGACCGGTGCGGGCCTGTCATCGTCGAGGTCCGGAACTGTCCCATTCAGCGATGTGGCGAGCCTTCGCTTTGAGGTCAGCTTAGTGGGTCGGAGCGGACTAGATTTGCTCACGCTGAGCTTTTCGCATTTTGCCCCAGAGCCGAACAGCGCGATTGCAGCCCGCATGTCGGCTGTCGGGGGTAGACCGATCGGAGACTCTACCACCGCCTTTTAGGCAATAGTGGCGCGGTGTTGCAGCCGATCTTCCGATGATACGATCGTGCAGCGTTATACACGGGAGCGAATCTCATATTGGCTTTGCAGGCCCGCCGCCCTAGAATTGCGGCGATCGCAGGACGGGCGAAATGCAGTATGTTTGCGACGCGCCGAAGGGTAAGACCTGGTTTCGTATCGAGACGGAAGGCGAAGCGGCTCATGAGTCGCACCTGATGAGCCACACAGTCGAGAAATATTTCCGCCGTGAGCGGGAGAAGGCAGTCCAGTCCTGGCGTCCGGAGCGGCCCAACGCGATCGAGCGCGACATCGGCCTCGAGGCCCATGTTCAGCGAGAGATGCCGCTTTTCCTCACGTTGCGCGACAGGGAGGGCAATGCACTGACTACAGCGATGCTGCCACCGGGTGGCAAAGATCGCGGCGGGTTCCGGATCATCATCGTTGCCGCATCCAATGCCGACCCTTATCCTCAGCAGGACGCGGCCATCGCTGCGCTGGGAGCGCATTTCGGTCTCACACTCGATCGCGACCGCTGCTTCCCCTACGGCCACTAAGGAGCCTGACAAGTATCGCTGCTTGATTGGAGCGATGTCGGCTCATGGCCCGAAGCGGCTGATGGGCAGAGCATGTCCGCTCTGCCCTGATGATTCAGACATCAACTTGTTCGGCAATCGCGAGCGCGTCGTCCACCTCAATGCCGAGATAGCGGACTGTGCTTTCGATCTTGGTGTGGCCGAGCAAGAGCTGCACGGCTCGCAAATTCCCTGTGCGGCGGTAGATCAGCGTTGCCTTGGTCCGACGCAGGGAGTGGGTGCCAAACACCCTCGGGTCAAGCCCGATGCTTGTCACCCAGTCGGCAAGAAGGCGAGCATATTGGCGCGTCGTCATTGCCCGATCGCGCCCACGACGCCCAGTGAACAGATACTCACCTGGCCTCTTGCCGGCTTCCCTCAAGAAGTCGTCAACGGCTTGCCGGGTCTGATCCGTCAACTCGAACTTGACCGGCCTCCCGGTCTTCTTCTGCCGGACGGTCGCGCGATCGACCGCATAGCCATTCGGAGCGACATCTTCGACCCTCAAGGCGACGACGTCGCAACCACGCAACTTGCTGTCGATCGCAAGGTTGAAAAGGGCAAGGTCGCGGGTCCGTCTTTCGATCAGGAGCCGGGTTCGGATCGACCAGACTTGGTTTGGCCGAAGCGGAGGTTTGGCTCCGATCAACTTTCCCTTGTTCCAGGGCGACCGGTGAGCTTTGGTGGAGTGGCTGTCGTCGTCAGGCATGACCGTACTCCTCGGTTTGTGAGGGTGCCGAGCATGCGTGATGACACGCAGATCGAGTCTGCTTTCAGTGGCTTGCGCAGCGAATGACCCATAGTAGCCGGCGACATCGGCGCGGTGCTGACGAGGCAAGATATTTCGACTATCCTTCGATGCGGACCATCAAGGCGGGGCGGGACAGGGCCCACGAGAGGAAATCGATGAGCACAGTAAAAAACGCTCTGGCCCAGAAGAGTGGCGCCCTGATCCATGTTCGTTCCGGCGACATGGTCGTCGAAGCCTTGCGCCAGATGCGCGACAACCGGGTCCGGTCAGTGCTGGTCATCGACGACGACGTGCTGGTCGGTATCGTGACCCAGGGTGACTGCGCCATCAAAGTGCTGCTGCCCGGGCTCGATGCGAAGCAGACGCCGGTGGGCCAAGTGATGACGGGCAACCCGATGACGGTCAAGCCGGACGACGGGCTGGAGGGCTGCATGGCAATGATGGCTAAGCGCGGTTTTCGCCATCTGCCAGTGCTGGACGCGGGCAAGGTCGTGGGCGTGATCTCGATCGGAGACGTCGTCAAGAACATCATCCGGGATTTGGAGCACAACGTGGACGACCTGATGGGTTACATCATGAAGGACGGCCCCGGGGGCTGACAGACGAACCGCGGTGCCGTCGCCCCCCGCGTATGTCTGCTTGTGGCCCATCGCTTCAGTTGGCGCAGTGCAGCGGTACGTCTGAAGTTGGGGGTAGATCGGACGTGGCTGGCCAACTGCAAGAATGTCGAGATTGACCCAAGGCGGTCCGCGGCCGGCGCCTCCGCGCAACGTACGTCGAGTTGAACAGCCGGGACTGCATAGGCCGCGCCTTTGTGCTAGCGTGCGAAGCGGAGAAGGGATCGATGACCGAAAAACGGAAGCTCGCGGCGATTCTGGCCGCCGACGTCGTGGGCTTCAGTCGGCTCACCGGCGCCGACGAGGATCGCATCTTGGCGCGGCTCCGTGCGCTGCGCAGCGATCTCATCGATCCGACCATCTCCATACACAACGGGCGTGTGTTCAAACGCACGGGCGATGGCGCGCTCGTCGAATTCCGCAGCGTGGTCGACGCGGTGCGATGCGCCATCGAAGTGCAGAGCGAAATGATCGAGCGCAACGCTGGCCTGTCGGCCGAACGCCGGATTGATTTCCGGATAGGCATTCATATCGGCGACGTGATTGAGGAGAGCGACGGCGATCTGATGGGCGACGGCGTCAATATCGCCGCGCGGTTGGAAGGCGTCGCGGAGCCGGGAGGCGTCTGCCTATCGGGAGCGGCCTATGAACAAGTGCGCGGCAAGCTGAAGCATGAGTTCTTGGACCTGGGCGAACGCGAACTGAGGAACATCGCTCGCCCTGTCCGCGCTTATCGCGTGGTCATGGACAAGGACGACACGAAATCGGAAGCCGCGACTCCTGAGAAATCGAAGCCGCGTCTCGCGCTGCCAGACAGGCCTTCCATCGCCGTATTGCCGTTCCAAAACATGAGCGACGATGCGAGCCAAGAATATTTCGCAGACGGGATGGTCGAGGACATCATCACTGGGCTCTCCCGGATCAAATGGCTCTTTGTGATCGCCCGAAATTCGAGTTTGGTCTATAAAGGGAAGGCCGTCGACATCCGGCAAGTGGGGCGCGAGCTAGGCGTGCGCTATGTGCTCGAGGGCGGCGTTCGCAAGGCGGGCGACCGGCTGCGCATATCGGCGCAACTGGTCGAGGCCGAAACCGGAGCGCATCTCTGGGCCGACAAATACGACGGCGCGCGTGAGGACATTTTCGACCTTCAAGACAAGATCACCGAGTGTGTGGTCGGCATCGTCGAGCCGAGTGTCCGAAAATCCGAAATCGAACGCGCTCTCAGAAAGCGTCCGGAAAGCCTCGATGCTTATGATCTCGTTCTGCGCGCGCTGCCCCACATGCAGGCGCGCATGCCCAAGGAGGCGCGGATCGCCATCCCCCTCTTGGAGGAATCCCTTAGGCTCGACCCGGACTACGCAGTTGCGCATGCGTATCTCGCTTGGTGCCGCGAGTGGTGCTTCACTCGCGGCGGGCTCGACCAGGCGGACAGGGACGCCGCGCTGCTTCACGCGCGCGCGGCGATCGCCAGCGACATCGACGACGCGGCCGCGCTCGCCGTGGCCGGATGGGTCATCATTGTCCTGACCAAGGGGCACGAGATGGCGCTTAGCGCCATCGAGCGCGCCTTGTCGCTGAACGCGTCCTGCGCCACGGCCCACTATTTCGCGGCGCTGGTGAACGCTTTCGCCGATCGACCCGCGGTCGCGGCCTCCCACGCCAGGCGGGCGCTGAGGCTGAGCCCCTTTGATCCCTCGGCCTTCGAAGCGCATCTGGCGCTGGGCATGGGGGCGATCCGGGAGGAGAACTACCACGAAGCCGCCTCCTGTTTCGCCAGGGGCGCGCAAATCAATTCGCGACACAGCCTTTTTCCGTTTTTTCACGCCATAGCGCTGGCGCTCGCGGGACGCGCGGAGGAGACGACGAGTTTGGTTCAGCGCGGGCTCGAGCTCGAACCCGGCTTCCGAATCCGCATTTTCTCCGAGTTCGGCATGGCTCGGCCGATCGCGGATAAATTCGCTGAGGGCGCGCGCCTGCTAGGCTTGCCGGAATAATCGGCAACAGGGAACGGTCCGCAGACACGAGCGGCGAACCGGCCCACGCCGCCATGATTTCGGCAAGGCGCGGGCGGTCTCCTAGTCATGGCTGACCCATATCTCAACAACCGGCGCGACCAGATCGTCGAGTTCGCGGCACGTCACGGGGGCAAGTTCTAAATGGTGCGAAACCCGCCGACCTGCCGGTGATGCAGGCGGTGAAAGTCGAACTGGTCCTCAACCTCAAAACTGCGAAGATGCTCGGCCTCACTTTCCCTCCTGCGCTGCTCGCCCGGGGCCGACGAAGTGATCGAATAGGACTGGCCACTTCCGTTATTGTGCAGGTTTTCGGCCGCCACAATGACGGTCTCTCCACGCACTCCGAGGGCCGGCGGCCGAAAAGCGCCAAGGCACGAAGTCGCGGGAAGTTGGGCACCGGCCAAGCAGCGGGCGCTATGAGGATTCAATGCCGGCACCGCTCTCGATGGTAAGCGCGACGCGAGTGCAGTGGGCATCTCGGCAGGTGCGGCGGCAACGGATGTCTAGTGAATTGATCGACGGGTATGCTTCGAGAGGCGGCAACCCGGCAGAACGCTTCCACAACTTCCGCGTTTCGGCATGAGTGTTGCGCAAGAGTACTTTTAATGTTCTCGACATGTCTAATTTCAAATAGTTGCTCGTGGCAGAAATGGCACATCTGATAACCATTGCGCGATTGGTCGGTCGATCGATGCCCAGCGACATGGCGTGAATCAATTTCTTGCGAGCAGAATATAGACGACACATTCAAGCAAACGGGTTGGCGCTTTCGTCAAGGCAATTTTTGTCATTGCGTTATCGGTGCGGCCGACGATGTGGCTGGCCGCATGAGGATACGAGCCGCGCGATCATGTGTTGCACGCCAACAGTACGCTTGTTGATCGTGTTGACCTGCCACCCCGCTATCGCTGTCCTCTCAACCAGCTACCGGCCCCTCGGCTCTTTGCTCCCGCGCAGCGGGCTGGAGCGCAGCGACTTTGTGCGTTACCTCCTAGCGCTCAGCGGCAGTGCCTCATTGCCGACCGATCGCCGAGCGTCGAAATCCCAGGCAGCGCCAACCAGTTAGATCGCGCGCGCAGGCAGCCCGTCGGAAAATCCGAGTCCGCTACGGAAGCTCGGATATCAGCTTGGTCCATTCGGCCTCGGTCCAAGCTCGGGAGGTGCGGGTGCGCACGTTCCCCAGCGAACCGATTGCAAGCGCGAATTTAGTGACATGGTCCCCGAGAGGTGCTTCGGCGACGACAAGGAGGTCATGCTCACCAGAGGTGAGATAGATTTGCTTGATCTCGACCCCGACTTTCTTGGCGAGTTCTCTCGCCGCTTCGCTGCGCTTGGGAGCGTCCCTGACCGCGCGAATTCCCTGGTCGGTCCAGTTGATCGTTAATATGAATGTCGGCATGTCGTCCTCCATAGGTTACACAAGCCCATGGCTTGCCGCTCGCGCGGCAGGCCAACCTGCTCTATGTTGAAGTTGCGAGAGCGCCACAAAGGTAGGCGCTGCTATCAGACTGCGATGCCTGCCGACGGCCCACTCGCTGCCCATTCCATCAAGCGGCGACGTCGGCTCGTCCCGACTTAAAGGGCAGCTCACCACACACTACGCCATGTCACGCGCCTGAGAAAGGGGGCTCACGCGTTGCTATCCCGAGCGGACTCGACCGGGATTCCCCAGTCCATGGCAAGCTGCTGATCGCTACATCTGAATCGCGAAAGCTGCACCGGAGCTCAGTGCGTCTTTGGGGAGAGGAAAGTTCATACCTCGAGTCGCGAGATTGACTGGGAATTCCCGAACGTCCGCTCCGGCATTTTTGCGGCGTGTCGGTGCGTTCGCAACGTGGTCGCTATCAGGGGCAAAGGGGACGTAGCGCGGACATTGCGTTTCTGTAGCGATTGACCCACACCGGAAGTCGAGTCCCGCTCGGATGGGTGCGCATCTGGTCGTCTCCAACTCCCGCCACCCGGTCGGCGGCGGATTAGAGGATCATCCCGCTCCGGATACCTCGCGGATCGATATCTCGGTTCGAAACAACGTAGTCGATCTCGCCGCGCGTAGTGCCGATGTCCATCAACTCCCTATCACTTAGGTCAGACAACGCGGAGCGCAATTTCTGGCGATCGCGCCGCTCCTGATAGGCATCCCAGTATTTCCGGATGAGGCTAGAGGCGTACCGTGTTGATGCGGATGTCCGCTCCAGCCACGTTGTGCTGAAGGTCGTGCTCATGGCGGTGTCTCCTCCAGACGATGTTTTCCACCGGTTAGGAGGGTGCCCGGAGATATTCAGGCGTGCTTGACCGGCAGCTTACATTTTCCTCACCAGCAGCTTATTCTTGCGATTTCCACCGGGCCAAAACGCTAGCCGGTGACCGGGGCCTCTGATGTAGGGAATTGCAGCTTGCGCTATCTCTTCGAGGACTACGCATTAGATCCCGACCGTCGCGAGCTATATCGCGGCGCGAATGTTGTCCCCGTGGCGCCACAAGTCTTTGACCTGCTAGACTACCTCATCCGCAACCGGGAGCGCGTCGTTAGCAAAGACGACCTCATTAACGCCATTTGGAATGGGCGCAGCGTGTCGGATGCAGCGTTGACGACCCGCCTGAATGTTGCCCGGAGCGCGGTTAGCGACACCGGGGACGAACAGCGCCTCATCAAGACGTTGCCGCGGAAGGGCTTTCGTTTCATCGGGTCAGTGCAGGAAGAAGGGGGCGATAGCCCGGCAGTCCCTGACAACAGGGTAGAGCCAGAGACACTTACCCTCGCGCTGCCCGATAAACCCTCTATCGCCGTGCTGCCGTTCGAGAACATGAGCGGCGATCCCGAGCAGGAGTACTTCGCGGACGGAATGGTGGAAGAGATCACTAGTGCTCTTTCGCGGTTCAAATGGTTGTTCGTGATCGCGCGCAATTCGAGCTTCACCTTCAAAGGCAAAGCTGTAGACATCAAGGAAGTCGGACGCAGACTTGGCGTCCGCTATGTCCTTGAGGGATCTGTGCGCAAGGCGGCGGGGAAAGTTCGCATCGCAGGGCAGTTGATTGACGCGGTTACAGCGGCGCACATCTGGGCGGACAGGTTCGAGCGCGACCTGACGGATGTTTTCGCTCTGCAGGACGAAGTCACGGTCGCGGTTGTCTCAGCCATTCAGCCAAAGTTGCTTCAAACGGAAATAGGGTTGGCGACGCGACGACCGGAGAGCCTCACTGCCTATGACTTCTATCTCCGTGCTATGCAGCAGTATTACCTGACGACCCGCGAAGGTTTGGCCGAGGCGATCAGGCTGGCGCATCGGGCTTTAAAGCTAGACCCGCGGTTCGGCTTTGTCGCGGCACTCGCAGGTTCCTGTCACTTGCGAAACGTCCTGTGGGGCTATGCTGCTGATCCCCAATTCGAGCGCAACGAAGCAATTCGGCTTCTTCGCTTGGCATTGAGCATCGACGATCATGATCCAGATGCGCTGGCGCTGGCTGCGGCGACATCGGCCTTCATGGTCGGCGATTGTGAAAGTGAGATTGAATTGGCTGACCGGGCGGTTGCGCTCAACCCAAATTCATTTGTGGCATGGAGTTGCAGAGGCCAAGTCTATAGAATTGCAGGGCTGCACGAGGAAGCGATCCGCAGCTTTGAACGGGCCATTCGCATGAGCCCGGTAGATCCGCGGCTACACCTGCTGTTTGCTGGGATGGGGAGTGCCCTTGTTGAGCTTCGTCGATTTGGCGAGGCCGTCGCCGCAGGGAAGAAAGCCCTTCGTCAGAACCCCTCCGATCTAGTGGCTTACCGCTATCTAGCATCCGCTTTTGCCCATCTCGGACGTGAGGCTGAGGCCCGTGAGGCGGCGGCGAGTGTGCTTGCAGTTGATCCCGCCTTTACAATCTCGGCATTCATCGCGCGGGGCGGGCAATCAAACGCGAAGCTGTTGATCGAGGGCCTTCGCAAGGCGGGGTTGCCAGAGTAAGCCCGTGATCGCTTGTGCGGACGGTTGATTGAGCGCGAGACGCAATGTCTGCAATTGGCCCCTTTGAGACATGTCGCCGGCGCGCGACTATGTCCGCTGTTGGGGTTAGACCGGAAGTGAACTACATGCGGCCAAAGTGACGCGATTGACCCCAAGCGGACCTCATGCATGGTTCGCTCCTATGCCTGCTATTTAGGGGCATAGCGGACAAGCTGCGCTCAGCATGAGCGATTTCGACTTTGGCCCCAGAGAAGACTTTCGGCAGCGGCGCAGCATCCGTGAGGCCGCCTGTGCTGCGCCACGGTCACCATTTTTGACGGTACATTCCGCGGATGGCGCGTAGTCGAGCACGCTTTCCGCATCTGCAAATCGGTCTCGAAGAAACCGACCCTTAAGCTTTCAGGTCCGTGATCCTCATAATTGCGACCACGTTTCCATCATTGTACGCCTGCTCTTTTGTGTCCTTGTTGCAGGTCCAGACAAAGTTTTTCTTGCCCGTAAAGGTCTTGCCCTCCTGATCGAGCCGAAGCTCCCCTTCGGTGACGTGGCAAACCATGGCATTCATCATCGGCGGGCCCATGGTCTTCGAACCCGGCTGCATGATGACGTCGCGCATTGAGACGGTCTTGAAACCGGGGATGAGGGATGGTGTCTCGCCCTCGTATTCACGCACCACCACTCCTGGCCACGGCGTCGTATCCTTGTAGCCCGCGGTTTGAGCAGCGGCGGGCTTCATCACGGCTGCGGTGGCCGCTGCCAACCCGATTCCCAATGCAGACCTTCGATTGATCTTGCTCATCGCTTTCTCCTGAAGTTACTGCAACGCGCCGCGGCAAAAGCGGCTCACGCATTTCGTGGACTGTGAATTGTCGTGCGAGACCGAAAGGGTGCGGTCTCATAAGGGTGCGTACCTGCCGACAGCATTAGTTCTGCTCGTTCGTCCCGAACGGCGACTTCGGCACATCCCGCTTTAACGGCAACTACATTCTACGCCGCCTGGGGCGCTTGAGAAACAGGCGGTTTCGTTTAAAGACCCGATTGGCATACCGCCCAAAGTCGGCGCCTACGGCTCCAAGGAGTGTCCGGAGCTGGCCCTAATGCGAAGTCAGAGCGGGCTCTGAGACTGTCGGCTTGTCGGGGTAGACCGGAAGTGATTGGCCGGCTTCGCAAACGCCGCTTTTGACCCAACAGAGACATGACCCGGCTTGAAAAAACATCCCAAGAGCCTATCCGAACCCCTTCGGGCATTAGTCTGAGATCCTGACCTTCCGGGGGCAATAAGGCTGCGCGAGTTCATCACGCGTTGTGGGCGACATCCGCCACACGCGGCTGTCACAGTTCTCTAGGTGGCTATCCACCGCTACACGGGGTTAAGCTGTCGATCGAAGGCCATCGACGTAAAGGTGGGTACCGCTGTAAAATATGGCGTCGTCCAACCCCTCGATCGCCACTCAGCTAAATCATTTGTGCCCTCATATCTTTGATAGAGGTCAAGAGAGCGGCACTCAATGTCAGTTCTGTTCAGGCCAGTCCATTGGTGAAAAAGGCAGGAAGCGATGAAAACCGCGGCTCCTATGATGAGGGAGAGAGCGCAGCCACTGCGGGCCGAGAAGGAGCGAGTTTCCCGCGGCAAGAAGGTAACCCCGCAGAGCCGCGGGCCTGATCCCTCGCTGGACGAACTCTTGGCGTTTGAACGTCTGCGCTTTGATCTCTCCTCCCGCTTCGCCAACGTTGCCGCTGACCAAGTGGTCGCAGAAATTGAAATTGCGCTTAAGCGACTCTACGAGTTTCTGGGCTTTGCTCGCGCTACCTTTGGGGAGTTCAGCGATGCAGGCGAACTTTCCGTTCTGTGCTCGGCAGCCGCTGAAGGGTTAGAACCGCTTCCGCGTGGCCCGGTATCGCCTTTCAGAAAATGGGCTGAAAGAGAGCTATTCTCTGGGCGTACAATCGTATTCCGATCATGGGAGGATTATCCCCCCGAGGTATCCGCAGCTGCCGACGAACACTATCGCCAACGCGGCATTGTCCCGCAGCTTTTAATTCCCCTGACCGTGGGTGGCAAGATCGTTGCAATGATCGCTCTTGTTGCATTCCAATCCAGTCGGGATTGGCCGGACGAGTTCGTCGCGCGGATAAAAGTCATTGGAGAAGTGATGGCCCAAGCGCTAGTTCGTAAGCGCTCCGAGGCCGAGCTTCAGGCCACGCAGTCTGAGCTTGTACGAGTTAGCGGCCTCACAGCAGTTGGACAGATGGCGGCCTCGATCGCGCACGAAATCAACCAGCCACTGAATGCGATCGTAACAAATGGCAGTGCGGGCCTGCGCTGGCTCTTGAATCCAGCGCCGGATCATCTTGAGGAAGTGCGCGCCGCGCTCGAGCGCATCGTTAGGGAGGGCAATCGGGCGAGTCAGGTAATCGACCGCATTCGGGCGATGTTTAGGAGCGATAGCCGGGAAAAGGCGTCGGCGGACATCAACCGGCTGATCCGCGAAGTCCTTGCTCTACTGGATTTCGAGTTGCGAAGGAGCGAGATTTTGGTGCGGGCCGAGCTGATCCCGGAGCCGTTGATGGTGTTGGCGGATCGGGTGCAAGTCCAGCAGGTTATCGCCAACCTGATTACAAATGCGATTGAGGCCATGAGTACGGTGAGCGATCGCGCGCGAATACTGCGCGTAACATCGGCGATCAACAAACCTGATGCCGTCTCAATCAGCGTCGAGGACTCCGGACCAGGAATTGATCGAGAAAACCTTGGCCACATCTTCCACCCGTTCTTTACGACGAAGCCCCGGGGCATGGGGATGGGCCTGGCAATCTGCCGGTCGATAGTCGAATCTCATGGTGGCAGCCTCTCGGCGTCGGCGGCGTATCCGCACGGCGCCGTTTTTCGCGTTGTTCTTCCGATCGAAATGACGGACGGCGAATGAAGGAAGACGATCCCAAGAACCAGCCGGTCGTTTTTGTCATCGACGACGAAGCGCCCCAGCGCGACGCACTCAGCAGCCTGTTTCGATCCGTCGGATTGCAGGTCGAGGTATTTGCTTCCGCCGCGCAGTTCCTCGCACACAAGCGTTCCGACGTCGCCAGTTGCCTTGTGCTCGATGTCCGGCTGCCTGACCTGAGTGGACTGTATTTTCAAGCCGAATTGGCCAAGGCGAACATTCACATCCCGATCGTTTTCATGACCGGCCACGGCGACATACCGATGACCGTGCGGGCGATGAAGGCCGGCGCGGTCGAATTTCTAACCAAGCCATTTCGTGACCAGGACATGCTGGACGCAGTACAGGCCGCCATTGAACAGGACCGGAACCGGCGTAAAGACGCGAGCGATGTCTCCAGATTGAAGTTGAGTTTCGATTCTTTGACGGCTCGCGAGCAGGAGATCATAGGCTTTGTGACCTCCGGTCTGATGAACAAGCAGATCGCTAGCGAAATGGGAGTCAGCGAAGTCACCGTGAAAGTCCATCGCGGCAGCGTGATGCGCAAGATGGGCGCAACATCGTTCGCCGAGTTGGTGCGGATGGCAGAGGCATTAGGCGTTCGCGGCAAGCCAAAATAGTATCCTATACCTATGTATAGTTTGTTCAGCCTTTCCGTCCTTCATCCTTCCGAGTGGACAGTGTCGCGTTGCGCCTAACGGCGCTATGTCTTCCGTCCCCGAGCAAGGACTCCAACAGTGTGAAGGTTCCGCTGATCTCCATTGTTGACGATGACGGACCTAATCGAGAGGCCACGGAGGCGCTCATTCGGTCGCTGGGTTACACTGCCGTCACCTTCGCTTCCGCTGAGGAGTACCTGCAGTCCGACTGCGTTCGAAGTTCTTCGTGCCTCATAACAGATCTGCAGATGCCGGGTATGAGCGGAGCCGAGCTGCAGGATCGGTTGATTGCTGACGGCCACCAAACGCCAATCATTTTTGTGACCGCGTTTCCTGAAGACAAAATCCGCACGCGCGTCCTGGGAGCCGGAGCGCTCGGCTTCCTGAGCAAGCCTGTCAATGACGAATGCCTGATCCAATGCCTGGACAAGGCACTCAGGAGTCCTGGGGTTCGCTGAACACTGGTTCGGCATCAGTCCCGCTATCCCTGCTCAGAACACGCCAAGTCAGCGCTTGCCAGGCCGCATGTTCGGCCGCGCGAAAATGTCCAGGCTATACCGACGTATAGGCTCTTTAGACGTTTCCGGTTCCAATCGTTACCAACGTACAATGGATTGGCGCGACAATTCTAGTCTCCTCGTCGAGCAGAACGGCAACACGACGGGGACACAACATGACTCCAAGTGTCGCGCTGCATGGCATGAGAAGGCTCGAACTGAACAGACAATGTTCAACCCGGGAAAGGAAGTAATCATGTCTCGTCGACGCGGTATTTCGCTTGCGGCCATTGTCATCGGAATTGCGTGTCTGGTGACTGTTTCGTCTGACGCCTTCGCGCGTCCTGGACGTGGAGGTGGTGGCTTTGGCGGTCCTGGAGTTGGTGCCGGTGGCGCCGGACGCCCCGGGATCGGGGTTGGAGGTGCCGGACGTCATGTCCATCACCATCACGTCTATCGCCATCCCGTAGCCCGTGGCGCTGCAGTAGTAGGCGTCGGTGCTGCCGCTGCCGGAGCTTATTACGCCAGACCACAGTGCGGATACTACCCTTACCCACCGTGCTATTAGCTTAGACGGAGGGATAGTCGCTTACGTATCGCGGCACTTCGCCGTGTCTCGTCGACCTCAGCGAGTTCGCCATGACTCATCGCGCTCGATGTGGCTCAAGATCTGGCTATCAACCCGGCTTCCGAATCGCTTGTTTGTTGTCCGTCGCCGTCTCGCTGGCTGGTTGCAGCGATCGGAGCGAGGGATCGTCCAAGCCGCCGACGCTGGTTCGCACTGAAACGGTGCGGCTTCAGGGTCGCCAGCGATCGGCCACGCTGACGGGCGACGTTCAGGCTCGCGTGCTCGCTGAACTCTCCTTCCGCGTCAGCGGCCGGGTGACCGAGCGGCTGGTCGATGCGGGAGCGCATGTGAACGCCGGAGACGTGCTGGCGCGCATCGATCCAAACCAGCAGCAGGCCGATCTCGACGCAGCGATCGCGAAGGTCGCGGGCGCAGAAACCGACCTCCGCGTCACGTCGGCCACCTTCGCGCGACAGAACACCCTGTTTGCGCAGGGCTTCACCACGCGTTCGTCGTTCGATCAGGCGCAGGAGTCGTTGCGCACGGCGCAGGCATCGCTCGAGTCCGCCAAAGCAGAGGTCGGCACCGCGAAAGACAATTTGAGCTACACCGAGCTGCGCGCCGAGGCCTCGGGCGTGATCACGGCGCGCAATCTCGAGGTCGGCCAGGTCGCCCAGGTGGCGCAGTCGGCGTTCACGCTGGCCCAGGACGGCGCCCGCGACGCCGTTTTCGATGTCTATGAGTCGATCTTTTTCGAGCAGCCGGAGACCAGTGCCATCACGTTGGCGTTGGTCTCGGATCCGGCCGTTACGGCGCAAGGACGGACCCGCGAAGTCGCGGCCACCATCGATCCGAAGACGGGAACGGTGCGGGTCAAGGTCGCGATCGATAGCCCGCCCGCGAAGATGACGCTGGGAAGCCCCGTCACGGGAACGGTGCGATGGACGCCGCGGAACCGGATCGTTGTGCCGTGGAGCGCGCTGACGGCCGCCGGCGCCGCGCCCGCGGTCTGGGTGGTCGACCCCGCGGCCAAAACGGTGTCGCTGAAGCCGATCGCCGTCGACAGCTACGAGACCGGAATAATCGTGATCAAGAGCGGCCTGGTGCCCGGCGACCACGTCGTCACTGATGGCGGCAAGCTGCTGAGACCGGGACAGAAGGTGACGTTCGGCGCAGAGGGAGCGTCATGATGGAACGCGGAATTCGTGTCGGTGCGGTGCTTGCCATCTGCGTGGCGGCAGCCGGATGCCAGGATGAAACGACCGTATCGCTACCGGTGCGCCCGGTGTTGTCGACCATCGTTACGCCGGTTCAGGCCGAGGATGGCAGCATCGTCGGTACGGTGGAGCCGCGATTCAAAACCGATCTGAGCTTCCGCGTGCAAGGGCGGCTGATCGCGCGCCCGGTCCATGTCGGCGACACGGTCGACAAAGGACAAACCGTAGCGGCGATCGATCCGATCTCGCTGGAACTTGCCGTGCGTTCTGCGGTTGCGGACGTGGCGAGTGCTCAGGCCAAACTGACCAACGCCAGTGGTTTCGAAGACCGCCAGCGCACGCTGCTCAAGACCCAGGTGATTCCCCAATCAGAGATGGAAAGCGCCGAGCAAGCCACCGCCTCCGCGCAGGCGACCTTGGCCCGCGAACAGGCCGATCTGGCCAAGGCGCGCGAGAATCTCGGCTACGCGCAATTGAAGGCAGAATTCGCCGGCATCGTCACCGCGGTCGGTGCGGAGGTCGGCCAGGTCGTCTCGTCCGGCCAGGCCGTCGTGACGGTCGCGCGCCCCGAGATCCGCGAAGCCGTCGTCGATGTCGCCGACGACGTGGCCGACACGTTGCAGATCGGCCAGCCTTTTACGGTCAGCCTTCAGCTCGATCCCGAGATCCGGGCCGAGGGCAAAGCCCGCGAGATCGCGCCGCAGGCCGACGCCGTGACGCGCTCGCGGCGCGTTCGTATCACGCTCGACAACCCGCCCACGACCTTCCGGCTGGGGACGACGGTGACGACGGCGGTCACCAGCAGCCGCCCGGTGCTGCGGCTGCCGGCCTCGGCCATTCTCGCCAAAGACGCCAAGACGTTTGTGTGGCTGGTCGATCCGTCCAAAAGCACTGTGGCGCTACGTGAGATCACGAGCGAGCCGGACGATGGCGGCGGCGTGCGCGTCGTCGCCGGCGTCGAGGCCGGCTTGCGCGTGGTGACCGCGGGCGCGCACAGCCTCGCAGACGGCCAGAAGGTCCGTTATTGAGAAGGAAGCTGCGCCATGAAGTCGTTCAACCTCTCCGACTGGGCGCTCGAGCATCGTTCGCTGGTCTGGTATTTCATGGTCGCGTTCATGGCCGCGGGGCTGTTTTCCTACCTGCAACTGGGCCGTGAGGAAGATCCCGCGTTCACCATCAAGACCATGCTGATTAGTGCGCAATGGCCCGGCGCGTCCGCCGACGAGATGACGCGTCAGGTCACCGAGCGGATCGAGAAGAAGCTCGAAGAACTGGAATCGCTCGACTATACGAAGAGTCTGACGGTCGCCGGCCAGACGACCGTTTACGTCAATCTTCGCAACAGCACTAAGGCGCGGGACGTGGTTCCGACCTGGCTGCGGGTGCGTAACATGATCAACGACATCAAGGGCGAGTTTCCGCAGGGCGTGATCGGTCCAAGTTTCAATGACAGGTTCGGCGACGTCTTCGGCAACATCTACGCGTTCACGAGCGACGGGCTGAGCCAGCGTCAGCTGCGCGACCGGGTCGAGTACGTCCGTTCCAAGGTTCTCACGGTGCCGAATGTCGGTCGGGTGGATACCATCGGCGCACAGGATGAAGTGATCTATCTCGAATTCTCCACCCGCAAAATCGCTGCACTGGGGCTCGACGAGCGCGCGATTCTGACCTCGCTACAGGAGCAAAATGCGATCGCGCCCTCGGGCATTTTCCAGGCGGGCCCGGAGCGAATCAGCGTGCGGGTGGGCGGGCATTTCACGTCCGAGGCGAGCCTGAAGGCGGTCAATCTTCGGGTCAACGACCGGTTTTTTCCGTTGACCGACGTCGCCACGATCACGCGGGGCTACTCCGATCCCCCGACCAAGCTGTTCCGCGTCGGCGGAGAGCCGGCAATCGGGCTCGCCATCGGCATGAAGGCCGGCGCCAATCTGCTGGAATTCGGCGCCGCGCTGAAAAAGGAGATGGCAAAGGTGGTGGCCGACCTGCCGATCGGGGTCGGAGTGCATCTGGTGTCGGATCAGCCGGTGATCGTGGATCACGCGGTATCCGGCTTCACCAAGGCGCTGTTTGAAGCCGTCGTCATCGTGCTCGCCATCAGCTTCCTCAGCCTGGGGGTGCGGGCTGGGCTAGTGGTTGCGATATCCATTCCGCTGGTGCTCGCGATTACCTTCCTGGTCATGGCCGCTGCCGGCATCTCGCTGCAGCGCATTTCGCTCGGCGCGCTGATCATCGCGCTTGGCCTCTTGGTGGATGATGCCATGATCGCGGTCGAGATGATGGTGGCGCGGCTGGAAGTCGGAGATACGCTGAAGAAGGCGGCGACATACGTCTACACGTCGACGGCGTTTCCGATGCTGACGGGAACGCTGGTCACGGTCGCCGGCTTTATTCCGATCGGCCTGAACGACAGCAGTGCCGGCGAATTCACCTTCACGCTGTTTGTCGTCATCGCAGTGTCCCTCGTGGTGTCGTGGATCGTTGCAGTGCTGTTCACACCGCTGCTGGGCGTCACCATCCTGCCGGATACGATGAAGGGCCACCATGGGCAAAAGGGCCGGTTAGATCGCGGCTTCTCTCGTATTCTCGGCCTCTGCATGCGCTGGCGTTGGGCAACCATTGCGGTCACGCTTGCGGTGTTCGGTTTGTCGCTGGCCGGCATGGGCTTCGTGCAGCAGCAGTTTTTTCCGGCCTCCGACCGCAACGAGCTGATCGTCGACATGAACCTGCCGCTGAACAGTTCGATCGCCGAAACCGACGCGCAGATAGCTCGTTTCGAGCGGGAAGCGCTCAAGGGCAATCCGGCGGTCGATCGCTGGTCGAGTTATGTGGGACAGGGCGCGCCGCGTTTCGTGCTGTCCTTCGACGTGTTGGCCGCCGATCTGGCGTTTGGCCAGGTCGTCATCGTCACCAAGAGCCTGGAGGTGCGAGACCGCCTCAAGACCGAATTGCAGGCCTATTTGAAGAAGACGTTCCCGGGTACCGACGCCTTCGTCAAGCTACTCGATATTGGGCCTCCAGTCGGACGGCCGGTGCAGTTCCGCATGAGCGGTCCCGATGTCGCCGGTGTGCGGGAATCGTCCCGGCAACTGGCGGGCATCCTGAGCACCAATCCGCATCTCGGCGACGTGGTGTTCGATTGGGCGGAGCCCGCGCGCGTCGTCAAGGTCGATGTGCTTCAGGACAAGGCGCGCCAGCTCGGCGTGTCCTCCGAAGACATCGCTACGGCGTTGAACGGTGTGCTGGACGGCACCAACGTCACCCAGGTGCGCGACGACATCTACCTGATCAAGGTGCTCGGCAGAGCCAAGGCCGGCGAACGCCGGTCGATTGAAACGCTGCGCGATCTGCAATTGTCCGGAACCAATGGTCAGTCGGTGCCGCTCGCCGCCGTGGCCACGCTGCGCTACGAGACCGAGGATCCCACGATCTGGCGGCGGTCGCGTCTGCCGACCATCACGCTGAAGGCGGGGATTCTGGATTCGGTGCAGCCGGCCACCATCGTCGAACAGCTCAAGCCGCAGCTAACGGACTTCACCGCAAAACTGCCGCCCGGCTATTCGCTGGCGACCGGCGGCAGCGTGGAGGAGAGCACCAAAAGCCAGGCGCCGATCCTGGCCGTGATCCCGCTGATGTTGTTCATCATGGCGACTTTACTGATGCTGCAGCTACAGAGCTTCCAGCAACTATTCCTGGTGTCCGCCGTCGCGCCGCTGGCCCTGATCGGCGTCGTGGCCGCGTTGCTACCTAGTCGCGCGCCGCTTGGCTTCGTCGCCATCCTCGGTGTGCTGGCGCTGATCGGCATCCTGATCCGCAACTCGGTGATCTTGATCGTGCAGATCGAACAGTTGCGCGACGAAGGGAAATCCCCATGGGAGGCCGTGGTGGAGGCGACCGAACACCGGATGCGGCCGATCATGCTGACGGCTCTGGCGGCCAGCCTCGCGTTGATCCCCATAGCGAGCGAGATATTCTGGGGGCCGATGGCGTATGCGATGATGGGCGGCATCATCGTCGGCACGGTGCTGACGCTTTTGTTCCTGCCGGCGCTATACGTCGCCTGGTTCGGGATCAAGGCGCCGGTCGATTCGCAAGCGCTACCGGCAGAACCGAAGGCGTGAACGAAAAACTGCCGCCGGGTTTCACGCACGAAAGTGGTCAAGAGAGATCCCAGCGATGTCGGTGAAAAAAATCAGGACTCCGGCAGTGTACCGTTCGATTCCGGCAGCGCGGCGTTTGAATACATACGCGACGTGCAGCAGTGCAATTTGATGTTCTGGGACGTCATGCGCCAACGCGGCAACCAATATCGTGAACATCAGGCCGAAACGGTCCCCCACTTTCTCGACTATGCGGTCGAACTGGTTGTCGATGGGCGTACGCTCGAACGCCCCGTTCAATTATGGATTGGTTCGCATCGTCCCGCCTGAAGGTGTAGAGATTGATCCGACGCGCCGTCCGTTTATGGTGGTTGATCCCCGCGCAGGGCACGGCCCGGGGATCGGCGGGTTCAAGGCTGACAGCGAAATAGGTGTGGCCCTCAAGGCTGGGCATCCCTGCTACTTCGTGGGCTTCTCTCCGGATCCCACGTCTCGGCTAATAACTTGCCTGGCGCGTTCGCTCAGGGTGGTTTGCTGCGGTGCATGAGTCTGGTTGTGGCCCATTGCGTCGATTGGCAAATGTCCACTTTAGCGCCGCTTGTGGGTGCGAAGCGGACGGTCACCCAACATGGCCGAATGGTCGCGAACCCCGCTGGCGAGGGGCCCATGCTTCGCGACCATGTATAGCCATCGCATCGACCTAGCAGGCTGTCCACCGTCTTGCGCTTGAAACGCGTGCTGGACGGCACAGAGATCGACAAAATCATCTTGGACGTGGTGACGCGCAAAGCGCTCGCGGTCGAGCAGCAGCGCCGGGCTGTCTGGCGCAAGCGCGATCTGGCGGCGAGCCGCTTTCGCGCGAAATGTGATCACGCCAATGACACGCCGCTGCCACGTTCTGCGCCAGATCGGGTGAGGTAATGGGCGACGCAACGAGATCAGAAGGCACGGCGGATGTAACCGGCTTGATGATCTGAACGGCCCCGGCGCGCTTTATCGCCGGGGCCGTTCACATTCTTGCTTACCGCTGATGCCCTAAACCGATGCCCATCGCACGAGCCTTCTGTCGCAGGGAGCCCTCGGAACGCTTCATCAGTTTCGACACTTTGGCAACGGGCGTGCGGGCTTTGGAATGTGTCCTGAGCAGCTTCACGTCTTCTTTGGTGTACTCTTTGCGCTTGCTCTGAGTCGTCTTTGCCACTTGATGCTCTCCACGTCGATTGATGATGGGATTGCGTAGATATGAGCGTTGAACTGCTTCATCAAGTGAACGCGTGTGAATGGGCTAAAAACAGCCTTCACAATCCATGTCTCCAACGCAACAGGTTCGTTGCCTCACATTCGTCTATTCGTCTACCACGCAAGGTAAGCACGTTTGCTGGCATCAAATACCTTTCTACAGGTATTGCTGTTCTAACTGTTTGCTTGATCTGACTCTTGTCCCTGCTGGACGCCCCGACCTCTCAACGCCTCATAAAGCTGCGCGGGCCCTAGCAAGTGAGCCAGCGGCAGACACGCATGGCGAAGTCACGGGTGAGACTAATAATGCCGATGTTAATCGCAGGTCAACAGTGCTGTCGCTTGACAGTAGCTCGCGCCGTAGACGCGACCGCGACGGCGGGGACCGCGATGTAAATGGTACCTAGGGCAAACGGCTCAGGCATTATGTCGAATGGAAACTTTCATGATGCTTGAAGAAGAGATCAAGCTTCACAGGTTTGCCGGTATCTCGCCAGAACAAGCTTTTACCCATACTGCCCGCCACCGCGAGGCGGTGGTGGCCGCCGATTAGAGTATGATCATCCGTTGCTATGGCGATGATATCGCCGTCTTCATCAACGATGGCTTTCATGCGCCGCCTCCAATGCAACGCGCCGGTCAGCGCAGCCGCGATGGTACGCAATCTATCTAACCTCGTGTCGGCCCTCCGCGTTCCAACCAAGAAGAATCATGGCTTCCGTAAGCCCCATCGCGCACCGCCTTTGTGTACCGAGTGGCACAAAATTTAATCGAAAGAACAAAATGGGCGGCTACGTCGGTTTTAGGCGCTTCTATTTCGATAAAGAAGTGGGGGGCATTAGGAGTGCCGGCTACAGTCGCTTCATATCCCTGAACAAAGGGCATTTTGGTCTCCTTTTCTGTTTAACCGGGCTCAACTTGCCCGCTTCTCAGCGTCCCCGCTCGCCCTGAAATTCGCAAGTAGCCCGTTTGCGCTCTCCCCAATCTTGCGCCTTGCAGCGACCGGGTCGAAGGTTTGTCGATGCATCGACTAACGTGATGACCAGCGCATGTTCACAGACGGCCAACGAAGCTCCGAAACGATCGCAGACTACCGCCGCGAGGCCAACCGACTGACGGCGCAGTACCTGCGCGAGCCGACCAAGGATGGGGGTCGATCATCTACGATAGGCCGCTTCTCCAGACCGCCAGTTCGTTCTTGAGCTCACACGAGCGCTGGGGCCAGAACACGATCCGGCGCTTTGCCGCGGCGCTCCATCAAGAAGTTGAGGAGCTGATCCTGGTGGGAGAAGTGACGAACAAGTCTAGACTTCAGGTACCCCGCGATATGCGCATGGATGTACGCAGGGGTAGGAACCACAGGCAGAATTTATTCGATGTCAGCCGGATCGCCGTCTCTCATGTTCGCAGACCAAGCGCGCGGTACCTGCTGCCTGGCCATTAGCTCGATAGCTTCCGAGAAGAGCTGTTATCGGAAGTAACTGGAGCAACCTTCAGCTACGGGAGGACTGCAAGCCAGCGAGTTCAGGTGTCCCGGCTTGGACTGAAAAGAAGGAGATTGGGGCGCTTCGGTCGCTTGTGAATCCAAGAGCGCCGAACTTGAATGCCAATGCCCAGCTAAGCGGTTTTGGCTTCTAATCGGCCCAAGATCGTAGCGAGCGTCTGGAGCTCGTCGTCAGTTGCTCTCGTAAGATCATATGTTGCGATGCTGCCAGAATGCACCATTGCCTGGGGCGCCTTTCCGACCGCGCGGTCAAAGATTTCTCTGATTGCTCCGAGCTTAACGGCTTCGCTTTCGGCAGCCATCGACATCGACCCAAGTTGCTCGATAGCCCTCGGGACGAATTGCATTGCTAGCTCCTTAAGCTCGCGCGTAACCCTATCCCAGAGGCGACCGTAGTCTGATCGCGTTGCCGCTTTCTCGATTTCATCGATGAGAACAAGCGGACAGGCGATACGCCCTTGCGCGATGGCAAGGAACGGATGGCACGGCTCGGCCGAGTACCAGCGGCGGTCCGTACCTCCAAAGACCGCGCCATCCGAGCGGCTGCCGTCGGTGCGCCAGACGCTGACACCCAGGACCTCGCCGAGGCGGCGCGCAAACCGGCTCTTTCCGCCCCCGGGCTCGCCAACAATCAGGAGAGGGCGCAAATGGACCGTGGTGTGCCCGACGAGATCGGCCAGCGCAAAATCGATGACGTCGGCTGCGTACGGGAACTCGAACAGCAGAGCATTGCGCGCCTCGTGGAGCGGCGGCACCTCAACGAGCGGCAAAGCAGTATTGATGACGCCCTTTAGCGGGCCGAGGATTTCCTTGAGTTTGGTGTTCTTCATCTCCGCCTCGGACAGACGCGCGACCACGAGATGATGGTCGGGAATGGATTCCGCGGCCACGGTGGCCTGAGGCTCGACGGCTTCGGCCCGATCTTCAGCCGCCCGCTTCTTTCTGCGTTCTTCTTCTTCCTTGAGTTTGCTTCGTAGTGCCGCCTTGGCTGCCGAGATACGATGCTCTGCCATGCGGTGTCCGACCTGCGCGGCGTTCATTGCTGCAGAGAACTTCCCCGGCAAAAAATGCGTGCAGGCCGGCAGCGCGGCCCAGCCGTAGGTGAACAGCTCGAGATCGCAGCGCACCTGCTCTTCGATTCGCAACGAACTCACCTGAAATGCCTTGACCAGCGCCTTGGCGACCCTGCGATGCAATTCGAAGTGCTCGTCGTTACGCGGTGTCGGCAAGGTCACGAGCCGAATGCTATCGGCAAGGCTCCTGAGATTGGGCTCATTCTGGGCAGCCGCGCGGCGGTCGAGTTCAGCTGCGAGTGCCAATCCGTTGGCCAACGTTGGGGCCAAAGCCCATGCGACATTGTGAGGCAGCCCCGGGCAAAGTTCGTTGATTTCCGGGATAAGCCGTTCCTGAACGTGATCGGCTCCGTCGACGGCGAGCATGGCATAGCGCAGAAGCCTGGGCAAACCCTTGAGGCGTTCGTCCCAATCGGCCGAATCCGCAGCCGCGCCAGTCGAGACCGCGTCCTCGGCGGCCGGCAGGTCGAGATCGTTGCTGTCGTCGCTCGTTGTGCTCATGCTTCGGCCTCCGCACGGTAGTTGGCTGAGTCCGCCACCGCGCTCTTGTTTTGGTCGGAGTTTTGGAGGACGCGGAGCGCGCCCTCGCCGGAATGGCTGGCAGCCCGCCCGCACCAAAAGGCCGACAACTCGGTTGCGAATGGATGGTCGAGTTCGACGCGGTGAAGGAGATTCGCAACGACCATGGCGGCCGTCGCGTCGCCAGCGAGAGCACAGCGCAGCAGCGCCGTCATGGCAATGTCGACGGTGAGTGTCTCCTGGTGGATGGGCATCAGCGAGAGTGCCACCCCGACGGCCGAGGTGGCGTCGTCGCGCAACGCCGCAGCAAACTCGTCGTGGCGGTCCATCACGCAGATGGTGTCGAGCGTGTCGATCACCAGCTGTTGCTCAGCATCGCGCAGGAGATCGGAGGGCAGGGTCCGCCACCACGCGAGCCGCGACACATCCTGAGCGGTGATGGGCCACCCGGAGATGGACGGCCTGGAGATATTCCGGGCCGGACCAGGAGAATCGCTAGTCGGGAGCGGGAGGTCTTGATGCCGGCGCTCGCGCGCCGGCATTTCCATTTTGTTCGACATGATTGATCCCTCAGCCCGCGATCAAGATCGGTTCGGGATAGCGGGGATTGACCCATTTGCCGCTGCTGACGTGCGCGCCGGTCACGACCTTCGCCGCGATGGCGGCCGAGGGGAAGCAGACGGCCACGCGGAGGCGCGCCCGGTCGTCGATGCCGGGGATTATGGCCAGTGCGTCGGCCGCGGCGAGTTCGGCCCGGCGGGTGTGCAGGATCGGGTTGACGCTCGGGTTCACGAGGCTGCGCACCTCCGACCCGGCCGTCACCACGAAGCCGTCGCGGACCGGGTAACCCCGCGCCCAGAGGTCGCCATAGGCGAGCTCGAGCTCACTGCCGAGCGGGGGCAAGCCCGTCACGTCGATCTGCATCGGCCCGGTGTCTTCGGGCCCGATCGCCATATCGGCGTCCGCCGTTTCCGGCTTGCGGCGCTGGCTCGCGAAGTTACTGCGGAGCACGCGGCATCCCGCGTCGAACAGCAGGCGCTCGCCGTGCTCAACGAAGTGGTCGAGCGAGGCGCGCTTGTGATTGGGGAGCTCCAGCACTTGCGGGTTCGTCCCCTTCATGATGTCGACCAAGTCGGCCTGCTCGGCGATTTGCGTGAGACGGAACTGCAAGTAGATGGCGGCCGTCTTGTCGAACCAGGCACGCTGGTACCCGGAGATGACGTAGACTTCGCGGGCGAACGCTTTCGACGGATCGCCGGAATGCTCGCAGAGCCTGCGGCCAGCGTTGCCGGTCTCGCCGATGTAGGCCGTCGCATGATCCGCAAGTATGTAGCAGGCCGGCACAGCGGCGAGAGTGAGTGAGATGTCTCTCACCATCGCGAACGGGAAGGCCGAGACGGTGAGGCGACCGACGTCGTCGTGGACCTCCCGAAGGTCGGCGATGCCGCCCATCGGACGGTGGATGTTGCTGGTGCAGGCGGGCTGCATGGAGGTGTTGTTGAAGAAGAAGGACATTGTGTATCTCTCTGGGTTGAGAGATCACGAGGCCAACGTCGTTGAACTAGACCGAACCTTTGAGCCGTCGCGCCTGCACTGCGGAATATCGCAGTGAAAGATGTTCGGCATCATCGGCTGTTTGATCTACGCTTTCCAGCTGAGAGCAGATGCGGGGCATCCGCGAGCACGGCCGTGGGCGTGGAACGAAAGCGATCGATCAGTCCATGTGGCGCGTCTGCGTCACACGACGTCGGGCCTCGCGATCTGGTTCTAGCCGATGAACGACTGGCTGATGGGGCAGGTCATGTCGGTCGCCAGGGCCACTGGATTGGCGGTGGGTGCGATGCCGACGTCGGTCAAATGGGACCGAACCTGAAACACCAGAGAGGGAGGGGGCAGAGGCGCCGAATCGGCGCTATAGTCGCGGTTAGCCATGATCGATTTCCTTACAATCGCTTGTGGTTAGGCTGCCGTTCGGTGTTCCACCACCGGCGGCAGCCGCTTAGTCCCCCAAATATGCTCATACGTGCGGCGAGATGCCAGTCTTACCGCGATGGAGTGGTTAACGCACGGTAGGAATTGGGCGCGTGTAGCCGCTACGGCGGCTCAGCCCGGCTTTGCAGGGCTGAAGCGCCTAGCTTGTTATCCTAGCAGTTGCTGATGCGCGTTCGCCCGAATCGCCGTTGCATTCAACTTACCAACCCACTCTCCTGCAATCGCTCGATGCAGCCTCGCCCGATCGGCTTCTCGGAGATGGTTTTGGGAATCTCGCCGAGGACCTGGATAATCTCGGGTATGCGAAAACTAGAACGAAGGCGCTGGCACATGGGTTGCGTGCGTGGCAATCGGAAGCAAGATCGGGCCACAGCTGCGCGCCAAGACTCTCTAGGCGCGCGATCGGATCCGTTTAGATAGCAAGCTCGTTACTTATGCCGAACACGCGCTGTGGCTGCGAAAATCCGGCAATGGGAAATTCGCCGAGATCGGTCCAGCCGTGGGCCAAGACACCCGCAAAAGCGCTCGACGCCACAATAGTACGGCCGAGCTTACCGGCGATCTTCTCAAGCCGCGCAGTGAGATTGACCGAGGGACCGATGCAGGTGAAATCGAGCCGACTCGAACCACCGATGTTGCCGAACAGGATTTCACCGATGTGGAGCGCGACACCGAAGCGAAAACGCTCTATGCTTTCTCCGGTGGGATACTGCATGGCATCGACCGCGGCCTTGGCTTCGCGAGCTGCATCGAGCACCCGGCCGCAGACTTCCCCGAGATTGCCGCCATCCCTTGCGATCGGAAAAACCGCGAGCAAACCGTCGCCCATGAATTTGAGAATCTCGCCGCCATGCTTGCGGATAGCGGGTACCTGACAGTCGAAATACTGGTTGAGGATATCCACCACGTTCTCCGCCGCCAGGCGGTCGGAGAGCGCGGTGAAGCCGCGCAAATCCGACAGCCAGATCGCCGCTCTCATGGACTCGGCATGACCTCTGCGAATTTGTCCGGCCATGATGCGCTCGCCGGCTCGGTTGCCGACATAAGTATCGAGCAGTGACGCCGCGGTGCGGCGCAGAGCGAATATTTCTGCGAGTCGCGTGAAAGGCAGAAGGATCGACCGCAACACAGAAAGGTGCTCGTCGGTAAATCCGCCCGGCTCCTTCGTGGCCCAACTCGTCGCGTGCAGCGTGCCGTCGGTAAACTGCAGCGGCAGGGCGATGTACTCCGTCACGCCATCCGCACGCAGGTCGTCAAAGAAAGGGAAGCGCCTGCTTTCGGGATCGTCCAGCCGGTAGCCGACCTCATGACCGCTGGCATAAAGGATCGCGAACGGACTCTGGTTAAACCGCTCCGACTCTGGAAGATCGAATCCTGCTGTGTCGATGGCGACGCCGGCATCCGGCCGCCAAACGAAACTTCGTCCGAGCGCATCTGGATGTAGTGTCTGGACAAACACACCAACCCGCCAGAGTGGCACACCGGCGTTGACGAGCCGCTCACAGATCTCGCTCAACACGATGTCGGGAGATTGTGCGCCGCGTGCGCCGGCCATCAGCCATATGGTGAGTTTCTCAATTTCTGCCGCATTCATATCCGGTACCTATTGGCTCCTATCATGAAGCCGCTGGTGGCGACGGTCGCATCGCCAATTTCAATTGAAGGATCCGATTTCTGTTGAAGTATCGCATTCAGGCATTGGACCGGTACGGCGTGGATCATTGATGCTCTGTAGCTAATGCGCGATCCACACGGTCATGCCCGGTTCGAGGCCCGATACCTCCTTCTCCGGATCGAGACGCAGGCGCAGCGTGTTGCGGTCGTGATCGCCGATCACCCGTTCGGCCTGCCAGGTGGCGAACACGCCGAGAGGCCGCAGCTCGGTCACAAGCGCCTTGGTTGCGCCATCCGCGCCGTGCCGCCCCACGCTTACCGTGTCGTTCATCGCGACGCGACCGAGGTGGTCCTCGCGCACATTGAAGGAGAGCCACTGCTTGCCCGCCGCCTCGACCATCAGGATCGGCTGGCCGGCGCGAACGTTCTCGCCCACCTCGGCGGCGATGACGCTGACCGTGCCGTCGGCGGGAGCGCGCAGCACCATCTTGTTGAGCCGGCGCTCGAGCACGGTGACGGCGGCGGCCGCGGCCTGCACCTGCGCATCGGCAATGGCGCGCTCCTCCCGGGTCGGACCCGCCACCGCCGCATCGTAATTGGCCTGGGCCTCCGCGACGTCGGCACGTGCTGCCGCTACGTCGTTTTCGGCCTGGTCGAGCGACTGCTGCGATTCGAAGCTTTGCCGTGCGAGCGTGCTGGTCCGCGTGAGCTGCGCCTGCACATAGTCGAGGCGGGCGCCTGCCTTGGCGATGGCGGCCTTCAGGGAATCGACCTGTTCGCGGCGGATGCCGGCATAGACGTTGTTACGGCTTGCGACTGCGGACGCGAACGCGGCACGCGCCTGGTCCGCCTGCGCCGTCAACTCAACTGCCGAGAGCCGCGCAACGACGTCGCCTCCCTTCACATGGGCGCCTTTCTCGACCGCGATCGAGGCGAGCTGGCCGTTGACCTCCGGCTCCACCCTGACCTCGGTCGCCCGCACGACGCCGACGATGGCCGCGGGCAGTTCGGAGTGACGCGTGGCATAGATCAGTGCGGCCGCGACGAGCGCGAGCGGAATTGCGAGGAAGGCGGCAGCTCTAACGTTGGGCATGTCCCTGTCCTCTCTTGACGGCAAATGCCGAGATCACCGCGAGCGCGAAATAGCCGAGCGCCAGGCACCACAATGCGAGCCAGTCATGCGCAACCTCCCAGATGCCAGCCCCTAGCTGGTTGATGCGCACAAGGCCGTTGATCGCGGAGTCGGCCGGGAACAACCGGCCAAACGCAAGGGCGACGTCCGGGATCGCTTCGCGTGGCCACGCAAAGCCGGCCATGAAGAACTGCGGCAGGCTGGTCGCCAGCAGCAGAATGGTTGCGTTCTCCGGCCGCGTGAACCAGGCCCCGACCGCCTGTCCCATGAAGCTCGTCGCCAGCAGAAATACACTCGCGAGCGCGAGGATTTGCGGAAGATGGCCGAGCGTCGAAAACCCATAGATGCGCGGCAGCACGATGACGTAGAGCGCAAGGGCAGGGAGGTAGATGGTGAGGTGAGCGACGCCGCGGCCGAGCACGCCGGCAAAGGCTGAGCCTCCCGCCGCCAGCGCAGTGCCAGTCAACATCGCCGCGCCGATCAGCAAGGTCTGCTGCAGGATCAGGATGAACGCCGCCGGAACGACGTAGCTCGCATAGCCGCCTACAGGGTTGAAGATCGGCTGCAGCAGCACATCGGCCGGGCTCGAGCTCGCGAGCTTCGCCTTGACGAGGCTTCCATCGGAGCGCGCGCCGCGCGAAACGAGCTCGGACGCCAAGGTTCCGATGGCGGTGGCGACGCCGCTGGCGCTCGATCTGAAGATGAACAGATAGGTTGCATCGGCGTAGACTGGGACGCGGGCGGTGATGCCCTTGAGCACATCGCGCTCGGTGTTGGGCGGAATCTCGACGGCGGCAAAAGCCTGCCCGCGATCGATTGCGTTGCGCGCTTCGGCAAGCGTTCGGGCGCGAACCGTCACGCTCAAGGCGCCGCTCGCATCCAGTGTCTCGACGATTTGCCGGCTGAGATCACTGAGATCATTGTCGACGACCGCGATGGGAAGCTTACGAAGGATCTGGTTCAGATAGGGTTGTGGATAGTAGATGCCGTAGACCAGGGGAGCGAGAAACAGCAGGCTGAAGGCGCTCCGCGTTCCCAGCACGCGGCGCCACTCTGCCTTGAAGGCACCGCCGATGCCCGCTGGCGCTTCTTCTGTTTCGGTCGGCTCGGTAGTTCGCGCCGTTGCAAACCAGCTCTTACGGGTGACGTTGGCCATGCGCAGCCATGCGAGGCCGGCAAAGAGCAGAGCGAGACCGGCAAGTGCGGCGAAGGGAATGGCGGAATCGGCGATCGGCAATCCCCGTGCGGCCTGTCCGAGCAGGACAGCCATGTACCAGCGCAGCGGCAGGATCGAACTCCAGGTCTGCGCAAAGGCATTCATGCCGATGGTGGGAAAGCCGACGCCGGCGTAACCGAATGCAGGAGAGGCGATCAGACCTGCAAGTCCCAGTCCGGTCGCGAGATCACCGACCAGAAGCTGGAGCAGGGCGCCAAGCGACAGATAGGCAATGATCAGCAGCGAGGCCGCGGCGATCATCAACGGCAGATCGCCCTTGAAGGGGATTTCAAGCACACCCTCGAGGAATAGCGGCTCGGCCAGCACGATCAGAAAGAAGATGCAGAACAGCGGTGCGAGCTTACCGGCGAGCGCGACGAGCGGATCTCCGCCGGCGCTCTCGAGCCAGGCTCGCACGTCGCGGCGGCGGAATTCGGAGCCGACCGAATACCCGGCGGCAAGCGTGATCACGACATGAATGATGGTCGGCAGCAGGGCGCGCAGCAGAAACTGCGCATAGTTCTTTTGCGGATTGACCAGCGCCATGGTCTCCGCCTTGAGCGTTCCCAAGGACGCCGGTGCAGGCGCAGCGCGGCTGGCGGGAGCGGCCACTGCCGCCGCGGCGGAGAGCGAATCGCTCAGGCCCGAAGACGCGATGCCGGACGGGGTCAGGAACTGCTGGTTGTAGAAACCGACGACCTGCGGGCGGCGTGCGGCCTGCAGGTCGCGCTCGAAATTCGGCGGGATATAGACGGCCGAAATCGATCTGCCGGAGCGTATGTCCTGCACGGCCGTGGAGAGTGTGCCGGAGCGGTCGACGATCTTCAGGCTCGGAGACGCCGCGACATATTCCGCGAGGGCACGCGAGGCGTCCGACTTGTCCTCGTCGACGACTGTCACCCCGAGCCCGCGAATGACTGGGTGACTGAAGACGGTCGTGAGAACCACGAACGCAAAGAGAGGCACGCCGAAGATCAGGAGCAGCGCGACGCGATCGTGAAACAGCCAGCGGCACTCGCGGCGCGCGACCAGCAGGAATCCGGGCTTTGGCGCCGATGTCATTGCCGCGACCGCCAGTCAAGATAGGCGCTCATTCCGGGCCTGAGCTCGGGTACCGGCTGGACCGGGTAGGCGCGGATCGAAAACGTCCGCAAATCGAAATCGCCGGACGCACGCGTGGCGCGCCAGCTTGCATATTCGCCCTTGGTTGCGATGAGCTTGACCTCGACCGTGACGCGTCGATCGTTGAGGGCGGGTACCCGGACGTCGAAGTGGTCACCGACCTTGAGGCCTTTGACGAGATCCTCGCGAAGGTCGAAATGAATCCAGACGTCGGCGAGATCGATTAATGTCACGAGCGGCACGCCCGGGGATACATACTCACCAGGCTCGATATTGCGCTGGTAGACCTGGGAAGCGACCGGAGCGTAGACAACAAGTTGATCGATGACGGACTGGACGCTTTGGATATCGGCGTTGGCCTTCTCGACATTGGCCTTCGCGATCGCCCGTTCTTCTTTCGTGTAGCCGTTGACCGCCTGCTCGTAGGCCGACTTCGCTTGGTCGACTGCGCGCTCGCTTTCATGCAGCGCATCGGTCACTTGGTCGAGGCGGGCTTGCGGCGCATTGCCTTGCTCGGTCAGGGTATGCGTGCGGTCGAAGGTCTTCTGAGCCAGCACCAGCGCTGCCTGCGCGCGCTCCATTTCCGCCTTGCGCGCGACGATGGTCTCGACGCGCGTTCCGACCAGGACGTTGGCGAGTTGGGCATCCGCAACAGCCTTTGCCGCTCGCATCTGCTCGTGTTTGGCCACTGTCTCGGGATTGTCGATCCGCACCAGGACCGCGCTCGCAGGAACGTTCTGGCCGCGTTGGACGGGTATCTCCTTGACCCTGCCATCGACACGGGCCGCGATGTCCAGTCGCGTTGCATCGGCTTCGCCCTGCACCAGCAGCGGTTCCGGTCGCAAGAGATAGAAGGCCGAAAGCGCCACGACGCCGATTGCGACGAGGCCGACGATGATCGACGGCACCCCTGTCGGACTGCGCGCGGCCTCCGCCTTTGCCTCGCTTGGCGCGCTCTGCTCTTTGTCATCTACGGACGGCATGTCCATGCCAAACGTCCTTCCGCTACAGCAGTGGCTGTTTCTCTGTCGTTGCCGTCAGGCCGCAAGCCTCGGGATCTTGCCGGCTTGCAAGGCGCGATGAATCGTCACCGCACCTGTTCGTGTCCGACTTCCGGCATGACGGCGCCATTCTCCATCGCCTGGCTCGGTGCAACCTTCCTGGAGCACCACCGAGAGATTGCTGTCGGAGATTCCGGTGTTGTCCTGGAGCATCTTCCAAGGGGCCTGGACGAGCCTGGTCTTCAGCTCAGGCGCGCGGCCGGTGCGGATGGTCCCGATGATCGAGGCGATCGGCGAAGGGTTTTCCGCGACGTAGGCGTGACCTCGCGGATAGGTCAAAAAGATCGAGTGGACCAAATTCGCCGGAACCTGATTGGTGGTCGTATGGATGCGAACCAGCTCGGCAGCTATGAACTCCCGCTGCTCGGCGGACAGCAAGCCATCCGGTGTCGTAACCGTGTAGAGCGGCATGCGCTATTTCCTCGTGGTCCCGGCACGCATCGATCGCGCGACGGGAGAACCCTCATCTCTCGGGGATCAAACACCAGGGAGATTCCCTCAGCTTGGACGTCCTTGTCGCGGCTAGGCTAATATTGCGATCGAGTCTTAGGCGATTAGCTTCGCCTGGCCGTCCAGTACCCCGAGCAGCGCGCAGATCCGGAATAGCCGCTCCAGAGCCCCTGACCGGCTTCGCCGGAAAGCCGACCGATGCCGGAGGCGTATTTGTCATGAACGGTGACCGATGCGCGGACCGCGCCAGATCGCGCGACATTGCCCCTGAACTTGACGAGGTTCGGATGCGTCACGATCCCGTCGGAAATGTTGACCGAGAAGCTGCAGCTCTGATCGCAGGTGCCGTTCTGTGTCACGAAGACGAGATCTCAGGCGCCGTCGAAGTTCGAGCGAGCCTGGGCACCGGAATTCATGACCACGAGACAACCAACAACTGCCATCCAGCGCACGAGCTTCATCATAAGGCCTCCAAATTGATGGCGCTTGGTCCAATTCGCCAATCGGCCCGCAGACTATTGGAAGCGTGCGACGGCGGGATTGTCGAAGTCTGCTGCAATGATGGGGGATTCCGCTCGGCTTCATCGAGAGCCGAGGATCAACTCAGTGACATCTGCGCCGCGCTGGAATGGAGCGTCGGGCCCCGCGGCGATCGCGAGATAGCCCGACGACTGGCGAACGTCGCTTCCATTCTTGGCCAGTCGCCTGAGCGAGCTGCCACGGCGTCAGATCCAGGTACTGAGGAAATACTCGACTGGCCCAGAGCCGGCGAGCGGGCTCGTGTCGCCGCAATTGGCTACAAATCCGCGCAACCCTCTCCAAGCCTGATCTCCTGGCGACGTGCATGCTCGGGCCGAAAATGGTCGTGGAAGGTGACGCCATGAGCGGCGATCGGGATGGTGCTTACACGACCCGTGCCGCCCTGCACGGCCGCGGTGGCGAGGTGTGGAGATGGTGAGGGAGAACTTGCTCTGATCAGCGCATTCTCGCCCGACAGGCGACCGGTCACAGGGCATTGCGCCGGCCGCATTCGAAGTGTCAATTTCCTCAAACAGGTGCTTCCCGACATGAACGACCGATTCAAACGAGGCCAGCGTTGGCTGGCGTCCCTCAGGCGAGGACGCCTGCGTCTGGCCTTGTTGAGCGTTGTGGCCGCTCCTCTTCCCTCCCTTGCGCAGGGGACGCCGGAGGAGCGACGGGCGTGTACACCCGATGTGTTCCGTCTTTGCAGTGCCTTCATCCCTGACGCCGATGACATAACGTTATGTCTCAGGCAGAGACAGCGGGAGCTCAGCGACGCATGTCGCCAGGTAATCGGGGCAGGGATGAGCTCATCCGACGGCGGAACGGTCGAAGGGCGGCGGCGCAGTCCAAGATAGGACGGGCGGCGCGTGCCGGACCGTGTCGGAGGATCGCTATTCGGCGCTCGTGACGCGGCAAGAACGTCCTCTGCACCGCAATACGGTTCAAGATGCGACCGGACAGCCGCGATATCGGGGGCCGGCCGGGAGCGCTTGGGTCCGAAGCGAACGCAGTGCTTGCGGTCATAGCTGACGACTTAGCGCGTAGGCTACATTGAAGGGCGAGAGCCGGCGCGCCTCGGCCAAAGCTTCGCCCACCCGCAACCGCGCTTCATTGATGCGACCTGTGCAGACGAGTGCTCGGTAGTAGTACAGTCGAACGGAGACGTACGGGTCTTCTGGCGAAGGTACGAAGGCGCGAAGCGCCGGATCCCACAAGGAAATGGCGTCTTCGCAATGGGTGCATGCGTCAGCGAATCTACCGGAAGCGGAACAAAAGACCCCGCTCGCATGGAAACCGCAATGCTTCCATTTTCGGATCATTGCGGAGCTGGCCCTGATGGCGCAGCTCTTCGGCGAGCGATTCCGCTTGGTCGAGTTCGGCTCGCACGTAACGGTAGACAAATTGGCCCCAGAGGACCGGTCCAAGTTGTGCTGGTCGGTTTAATTCCTCACAAAGTTGGCGGGCGCGGGCATAGGCCTCGCCAGGCTCGTCTGCGGAATATCCCTTGATCGTTGCGAGCGCGTGCCCGAGCTCGATCCGCAGGTCAAGCTCGCGCTCCTGGCGCGCCGGGCCGTCGGGCAGGCCTGGCAACAGGTCGAGGCCCTTGCGGAGCTGCGCCACCGCCTCGGTCATCGCCCATCGGGCGATGGCTTGCCTTCCTGCCCTCAGCCAATAGTCGACGGCCCTCTCGAGGAACTCCGCTTCGGCATAATGGCGCGCCAGGACCTCAGGCTGTGCCTCCCCGATCTTCGGGAATTGCCTTTCCATGGTCGCAGCGATGCGGCCGTGGAGCTGCTGGCGGCGGCTTCTCAGCAGAGTGTCGTACGCAGCATCCTGAACGAGCGTATGCTTGAAGGTGTACTCCACATCTAGTGTCGTGCCTCGAGGAAAGATCAGCTCCGCGGCGACCAGTTGGGCGAGTGCATCGTCGAGCCGCCGCGGCGGCATTTCCGCAACAGCGCAGCCGCACGACGGCCATGCCCCTAAGGTCGTGGAACATGAGATCGCCGATGCCGGCACGGTCCGACAGCGTGCCCGACGACCATCTGCTACGATTGCGACGACATCAGGCGCGCGTTCTTCGACCACGATCGCTTGGAGAGCTTTAGTTGCGTTGAGCGGTCCAGTACCCAGAACAGCGCGAACTTCCCGAATAACCGCTCCATGTCCCGCGGCCGGTATGGCTCGAGAGCCGACCTGAGCCGGATGCATGCTTTTCGTGGACCGTCACCGAAGCGCGAGCGGCGCCCGACCGTGCCACGTAGCCTCTGAACTTCACCAGATTTGGATGGGTGATGATTCCGTCGGTGATGTTGACGGAGAAGTCATAGGTTGGGTCGCACGAACCTCTCTGCGTCACGAAGAGGAGGTCCCAGGAGCCGTCGTAGGCCGAGTGAGCCTGCGCCGCGGAGGTCAGGGCAACAAGGGAGATTGCGGCGGTCATGCAGAGCAAGGAATGTTTCATCGTCATATCTCCGAAGTCTGGTCGGCTTTGTCGGGGATATATGGGATTGAAACGCTGGAGGCTTGTTCAAAACTGCTTCAATCGTTGGCGATCGATCATACCTCGATCTGATCGCGACCACATCTTGGGACGATAGCTTCGCGATACCCCTCACCTCATCCTGAAACCGGATGTGGCTCGGATCCAACAAAGAGAGGGACAAGCATGGCACTATCATTCAGATCGATCGTCGTATCCACTCTGGTACGCGCAGTCGCTTACGCCACGATCGCAACGCCGGCTTCGGCGCACACCTACAAATACTTCCGTAGGGACGTTACGTCATTCATGGAGCCCTGCAGCTTTGACACTCTGGCCCAGTGTCACGCTATGTCCTCGCGGTGGCGATTGCTATCGTGATCCGCTCTTGAGCGATGCGATCGGCTCCTGTGTTCACACGCCGAATCGCGCCCTTACGCGGCTGTGCCGAGCAAGGTTAACCGAGCCTCCGCTGCCACCAGGATAGCGTATTGCCGCGCCCGCGACCCTTGCCCGGTCGCGGGCGCTGTGTTTTCTGATTCGAGCCGCAGCGTGTATGTCAAAGGCGCCCTAGAACTTGTTGCAGGCAGTTCGCCAACGTCTCCGCCTCAAGCGGTTTGCGAAGAAAGCAACACGCTCCGCTGGACATCGCTTTCTCCTCGATGCCAGGTTCGGCGCGGGCGGTGATCATGATCACCGGCAGCGAGCCGTGGTGCGCGCTGAGCTCGCGCTTCAGCTCAAAGCCGTTCATTCCCGGCATCTGAATATCGGTAATGGCGCAGGCATATGCTCCGAGATTGCTCGATGCGAGAAAATCCTCGGCCGACGCAAAGTCGCGCACTTCGTAGCCCAGCGAGCGAACGAGGCCAACCAATGCCTCGCGCATGGAGGCGTCGTCGTCGATGATCGAAATCAACTGATCGGCCATTCGCTGGTCTCCTTGCGAGGTGGCCGTCGGGCGTAGCACATATACATAGGTGAGCGTTCTCAACGTGTCCTGTTCTTCAACGTATCCGCCATGCGGACCAGATCCGCCAGCGAGCGGGCTCCCATCTTGCGCATCGCCGCGCCGCGATGGATTTTGACCGTCACTTCGCTCAAACCAAGTTCGCCGGCGATCTGCTTGTTCATCCTGCCGGCTGTCACAAGGGCCATCACTTCGCGCTCCCGCGGAGATAGCGTTGTATAGCGATCGGCAATGGCGATCGTCTGGCCCTCGGCGGCCCGCCGGGTCAGGTCCCGATTGATCGCTGCCGTCACCGCGTCGATCATGTCCTGATCGCGAAACGGTTTAGGCAAGAAATCGACCGCGCCTGCTTTCATGGCTCGAACCGACATCGGAATGTCGCCGTGTCCGGTCATGAGGATCACGGGCAAGTGGATGCCGAGTCCGGCCAGCCCTTCCTGGAAGTCCAGCCCGTTGGTTCCGGGCAGCCGGATGTCCAGAACGATGCACCCCGGAGAGTCCAGGCCGTCCGACTTCAGGAAATCCTGGGTTGAACCGTAGGTTCTCGCCTCCAGTCCCACAGAGCGGAGCAGGCTTTCGAGCCCGCTGCGCATCTCCGCATCGTCATCGACGATGTGCACGACGGGAAGCTCCTCTGGGGCGTTGGGCATACGTGGATCCGGGCAAGTGAGAGTACGTTTCCTTAGCACGGCAAGGCCATCAAGATCATCACACCAAGGTATGATCGAGTAGGGGCCCGCTGTCCTCCGGCCACCCGCGGCGCGGGCTCAGACCTTGGTGTGATGCGCTCAGACGCATGCACGATTGGCGTTGTTTGGGACTGCAGCCATCCTTGACATTGACCAAGGCGACGGACTTCGCATCGGTAAGTCAGCGCCAGGTAAGCGGCACAAGATGCAGGAGCGGCTGATGTTGAGAGCGATGGACGACCTGGACAGCGAAGGTTTCGGGCATTCTATTCTGCCGGTCATCCTCCAGGCGGAATCTGAATTGTCGGTGCCGCAACTGCTGCAGTCCGGCACGATGGTGTCGACGGGATTTGCTCGTGGCGGACTGCCTCCCAGGGTGCTGCGGCGGATTCGCGAGCATATCGAGGGCCACATCGACCAGCGGATTACCGTGGAGTTTCTGGCCGGACTGGCAAAACTGTCGGTCTGCTACTTCGTGCGGGCCTTCAAGCAGTCCATGGGCATCACGCCTCACGACTACCTGATCCGCCAGCGCGTGGAGAGGACCAAGCGGCTGCTCGCCCGCACCGACATGCCGCTGTCCCAAATCGCACTTGCCGCGGGCTTTGCGGACCAGAGCCACTTTGCCCGGCGCTTTCGTCAGCACGTCGGAATGTCGCCGCGCGATTATCGGTGGTCGTGTCCCTAGCCGGCGGCCGCCGACGCATCGTCCTGCTGCAGGACAGGGAGACGGATCGCGAACAGGGCTCCCGATTGCTTGCCGGATGTCGCGGAGATAGATCCTCCGTGGCTCTCCACGATCGTCCGGCTGATCGAGAGTCCCATCCCCATCCCGTCAGCTTTCGTCGTATGGAAGGCGCTAAAGAGATGGTCGGCCATCTTTGGATCGATTCCGGTTCCGGTGTCCTCGATCTCCAGGACGGCCATTCGGGAATTCGACTGCCCATATGACGTCCTGGACGTGATGGACAGACGCCTTGTCCTGCCTTCGATCTGCGACATCGCGTGTATGGCGTTGACGACGACATTGATGACGACTTGCGCAAGCTGCACACGATCGCCAAGCACGAACGGCGCGGGCGCCTGAAGATCAAGCCTGAGCGCCACATCATTGTTATGCATCTCCCGCTCGACGAGCGGGATAACGTCGGTAACGATGTCGTTCAAGGTGAGGACCGTATGGGACGGATTGCTCTTGCTCGCCAGGGCGCGAAGGCGGGCAATGACCTCACTCGCACGTCGCCCGTTGCCGATCATCCGCTCGACCGCTCGGCGAACTTCTTCAAGATTTGGTTCGTCGCGCAAGAGCCACCGCAAGCCGGCTTCGCCGTTGGTTACGATTGCCGCGAGCGGCTGGTTGACCTCGTGCGCAATCGACGCGGTCAATTCGCCGAGTGTGCTGACGCGGGTGACGTGCTCCAGTTGGCTACGTGCATCGTGCAGCGCGTCTTCCGCGTGCTTCTGCTCCGTGATGTCGCTGTTGGTCTCCATGGTGGCAACCGGACGTCCCCGTTCGTCGCGTTGCACCGCCCAACGGCTTGCAACCCATATTTCACTGCCGTCGCGTCGGGTGTGAATCAGTTCACCTTGCCAGCGGCCGGGGTCGTCTAGCTGCTCGAGCGGACTGGTCGACGGTGGATATTTTGTCTTCAGCAGACTGTTGGCATTTCGCCCGAGCGCCTCTTTTGCCGGCCAGCCGTACAGCTCCTCGGCACCGGCATTCCAATAGGTGATGATATCGTTTCGGTCCCGCACGAAGATGGCATCGTGGGTCAAGTCGAGAAGAGCTGCCTGGGCAATCAGGCTTTCCGCCGCTTCCCGGTTCCTCAGCGCGGCTACTGTTGATACGCCGATCGCACAGAGACCGATCAAGGCGCGCAGCGCTGGTCCGCTTCCGAAGGACTCCCCGTGAACGATCGCATAGCTCAGAACGGTCAGCAGGATGCAGACAGCGGAGACAAGCAGGATGCCGCGCCGACCGAGAAAATCCGCTGAAGCAATGACTACGACGGCGTACAGCACTGCGATCGCGATCTCGATCGGCGCGAAGGTGTCTATTGCGAAAATGGCCGCCACGCCAAGAAGCATGAAGGCGATTGGCAGGCCGGTTGGCCTGCTTATGATTCGAGATAGTCGTTCCGGCATCGGTCGATCGGTGGCGTTCTGAGAGTCTGCCTACGGGCGGAGCATCCAGTGTACTGGAGGACGGCCGGCGGCCGTTTGTCCTTGCATGCTTCTAATTGCAAGTTCGTGCGGCAACTCGTCGCGTTTGGGCGAGCCGCGACATCAAACGGCAGGAATCTTCAAATTATCGCACGGCTTTTCAAATCATGGAACTCCTCTCCGCCCAAACATCCGGCGCAATAGCTCAGGCGCTGCGAGCTGGGGCCGGCCGACTTGACCCTCCTGGGCGGCCGCCGGACCAAGCTCGTCAATGTCCATGTCGGAGACGAGGTCGAGGCGGGCCTGCTCGGATATGACGCGTCGGTCAAGGGCACGATCGAAAGCATCACAGGCGGCATCAGTGCGGCGAACGCAGCAAACAGTACGCAGGGATTGCCGAACGTCGATCCAATATTCACCTGGGTTCGTCTGGCAAAGCGTATACCGGTACGGATCAGGATAAGCCACGTTCCCCAGGGTGTGCCACTCATCGCGGGGATGACCTGCAACGTTTCCGTTGTCGGAGCCAAACCGGCGGCGGCACCGAATCCGCCCCTTGCGGAGGCGGGTCTCTACGTGTGCATCCTCGTGAGCCTGATGGCATATTGGCTGTGAACGCCAGCCGCGGCGTGCCCGGATCATCCATTTGATATTGTTGAGGTTATCTCTTGTTGCGCCGCAATTAATGATTCAGAACGCTACTTAACAAGCTAAACGGGATGGTTTGCACCATGCTTCTCTCGGGCTGGGACGCACGTCGAGGGATTGACCATGGAAGAGTCTCAAAGCACCGCGCAGCAATTTTGGCCGACTGGTCCCGAGTTCAGCTACCTGGCCGGAAGCCTCGCCGAGCTCCTCGACGTGGCCAGGCGGGAATTTGAGCACGATCGCGAGGTTGCGAAGGCGTCGCTGGCCGCCGCTTCGACCATTTTGCAGTCTGAGATCGAGCGTCACTCGGGTGCAAGACGGTCCAGGGCCGTCGGACTGGTCGGCTGGCAGATCACGCGGGTACGAATCTTCATCGATAAAAATCTGCATCGGACCATTCATACGCGAGACCTCAGTGCTGTCGCGAGGCGAAGCCCCGCGCACTTCTCGCGGTCTTTTAAGCTGACCTTTGGGGAACCGCCACATGCCTATGTGGTCAAGAGACGATTGGAGAAGGCCTGCCGTCTGATGATGACCAGCCCGGATTCGCTGAGTGAAATCGCGCTGCGCGTTGGATTTTCGGATCAGGCGCATCTATGCAGACTGTTCAGGCAGGCCTTTGGGCAAAGTCCAGCCAGTTGGCGACGCGAATTTGAGGTGCAGTAGAGAGGTCGACATCGGTCCGCCTCCATGGGTGCGCGCGTGGCCGATCCCGAGCGGGATTATCTTCGCGATGACGGTGGGCTTGATCTTACCGCGACTGCTGTTCGAGCACTCTTTGCCGGCGCTTGAATGAAGCGACAAGAATGTTCTAAGGAACGCAGCGCCGTTCAATAGCCGTTGTGAACGATCCGATAAGAACGAATGGCTGGGAGTGCGTACAACGATCGGGTGCATCATTGAGCACAGTTCTGACCAAATCCTTCCCGCCGGAAAAGCCGGCAGAAGCCAAGGCCGCTCTCCGCAAGAGGCGTGTCGTCATCGCCGGCGGGGGATTTGCCGGCATCGCGGCAGCGCGCGCGCTGAAGCATTCCGACGTCGAGATCCTGCTGGTCGACCGGCGCAATCACCATATCTTCCAGCCGCTGCTGTACCAGGTCGCAACCGCGGTGCTGGCGCCTGCCGAGATTGCCGCGCCGTTCCGCCAGCTCGAGGCGAAGCAAAAAAATCTCAGCGTGTTGTTGGCCGAGGTCACTGGCATCAATGCGGCGGCTCGCACGATCGAGGCGACATGTCCAGGCGCCGGCAGCCGCAAGATCGAGTACGACTTTCTCGTTGTGGCCGCGGGCATGCGCCCGAGCTATTTCGGACATGATGAGTTTGCCCGGTTCGCACCGGGGCTGAAGAACCTCAACGATGCCGAGACCATCCGAACCAAGATCCTGGGCGCCTTCGAACTGGCCGAATCGACCAGCGACGAGGAGGAACGCGCGCGCCAGATGACGTTCGTGCTCGTGGGTGCCGGCCCGACCGGCGTCGAGCTGGCCGCCTCGATCGCCCAGCTGGTTTCGGTGACGCTGCGCAGGAATTTTCGCAACATCGATCCCGCCAAGAGCCGGATCCTGTTGCTGGATGGCGGGACGCGGGTCCTTCCGACCTTTGCCGAATCGCTTTCCAGAAAGGTCGCCAAGCGGCTGAAGAAGCTCGGCGTCGAAGTCATGAACGGGGTGAAGGTCGAGAAAGTCGACGACCAGGGCGTGATTGCTGCCGGCGAACGGATTGCGAGCGCCACGGTGCTCTGGACCGCCGGCGTTGCCGCTTCACCGGTTGTGAAGATGCTCGGCACCACCATGGACAGGGCTGGACGCGCCCTGGTCGGTCCCTTCCTGGACCTCCCTGAGTCACCTGACGTCTTTGTGGTGGGCGATGCCGCCGCGATGACCCAGGACGGTCATCCCGTGCCCGGCGTGGCGCAAGCTGCGATCCAGCAGGGACGCTTTGTAGGGCGGTTGATTGCCCGCCGGGTCAGGGGACGCAAGGAAGGCCGTCCCTTCCGCTATCGGAGCAAGGGCAACATGGCGGTGGTCGGCAAGAACTTCGCCATCCTTGAGGCCGGCTGGCTGCGCACCGGCGGCTTCCTGACCTGGCTGGTCTGGGCAGCGCTGCACGTGCTGTCGCTGCCGCAGCTCCAGAATCGGTTCCGGGTTCAGACCCAGTGGTTCTGGTCATACCTGACCGGGCAGCGCAGCTCGCGCCTGATCTCGGAAGCGCCGCGTCCGCCAGCGTCGCGCTAGCCATCGGCGAGAGGGGCGCCCATGGAAGCTTCGATCACCTCCGCCTTGGCTGCGCTGGCTGGCACCACGATCGGCGGCTTGACGAGCGTGATCGCCAACTGGCTGAACCAGAAGAATCAGGTTCGCGCCCAGTGGCTGCACTACGAGAGGAACCGGCGGCAGGTCCTTTACCGGGATTTCATCGAGGAAGCCTCGAAATGCTACATCGACGCCCTCCAGCACGATGAAGCCGACATTTCCGGTCTTGTCGGCCTCTATGCGAAGCTGAGCCGGATGCGCGTCTCGTCCTCGCAGCCAGTCGTGCATTGTGCAGAGGGGATCGCCCGAAAGATTCTCAACACCTATCTGGAGCCGGACAAGAACTTCGTTGAGCTGCGCGACATGGCGATCAACGGTTCGATCGACCTACTGCACGAATTCAGCAATGCCTGTCGCAAGGAATTCGACGAGTTGCGCGCCAGAGAGTTTTGAATCCCGGCCATTCCAGACCAAACAAAATGCGGGCCCGCCGGGGGAGGCGAGCCCGCAATCAAACCAGCACTTGCATGGTCAAGCGGTGATGGCAGATTTGGTCTTCGTGAAGTCCGGCGCACGCTTCTCCATGAACGCCGTCAGCGCTTCCTTGGCGTCGGCCGAGCGGACCTGCGCGCTGAACTCCTCGTTCTCGGCCTTCATTGCCGCCAGGATCTGCTGACGGAACGGCTGCCTGATCAGGCGCTTGCTGGCTTGCAGGGCGCCGGCGGGCTTGGCGGCCAGCTTATGTGCCGTCGCCGTCGCCACGGACAGGAGATCCTGATCCGGGACGACCTGGGTGGCGAGACCCAGCTCCAGGGCACGCCTGGCATCGTAGCGCGACCCCAGCATCACCAGCTCGGCGGCGCGCAGATGTCCGACCCTGGCCGGAACGATCGAGCTCGAGCCGAACTCCGGCACCAGGGCGAGATTGATGAAAGGCATCTGGAATTTCGCGCTTTCGCCGGCATAGATGAAGTCACAATGCAGCAGCATGGTGGTGCCGCCGCCGATGGCTGCGCCGTGGACCGCCGCGACGATCGGTTTCTCGAAGTCGATCAGCGCGTGCATGAGCTGCGATTGCGGAGACTCTCCCGGACCTGGCGGATTCTTCAGGAAGTCCTCGATGTCGTTGCCCGCGCAGAAGGCGTCTCCGGCGCCATGCCAGAGCACGACCCGGGTGACCTCGTCCCTGGCTGCCTCCTTCAGAATGTCAGCGAGGGCCACGTACATGCCCGAGGTCATCGCGTTCAGCTTTTTCGGACGGTTCAATTGGATGCGCAGGACGCTTGCGTCGCGCTCATGGAGGATGTCACTCATGTGGTCTCCTTCAGAGCTGATAGTTGGCGGATGACGATGCGAACTCAGGGGCGGGTGCGCTCGACCCAGCTTGCAAATGCTTCCATGAACTGCCGCAGGAATTTCCGGGTGCCGTCGTTGACGAGCTCGCCGCGTTCGTCGAACAGCTTGTCCGCATGGCCGATATAGGCTTCGGGCTGTTGCAGGATCGGCACGTTCAGGAACACGAGCGACTGCCTCAGATGGTGATTGGCGCCGAAGGCCCCGATCGCGCTCGGAGAACAACTGACAATCGCGCCGGGCTTGCGGTCCCATACGCTGCTGCCATACGGCCTGGAACCAACATCCAGGGCATTCTTGAGCGCGGCCGGCACCGAGCGGTTGTACTCGGGGGTGACGAACAGAACCGCGTCCGCCGACTTGATGCGCTGGCGAAACGAGGTCCATTGCGCAGGCGGATTTGGGTCGAGATCCTGATTGTAGAGCGGCAGTTGCCCGATCTCGACAATGTCGAGTTTCATCGAAGGCGGCGAAAGCGACATCAGCACCTTCGCCATCATTCCGTTGATCGAATTGCCCCGCAGGCTTCCGACCAACACGGATACGCTCGCCGATCTTGCCATAGTCGTTCTCCAGGATAGCGTGATGAAGCTGTGGCTACGCCACCTGTTGCTTCGGCTTCGGGATGGCGCCGCCCGCACGCAGGGCGTCGATTTCCGCCGCGGCAAATCCAAGCTGGCGCAACACCTGCTCGTTGTGCTCTCCGATATCGGGAGCGCGCTTCGCCGGCACCTTGGTGACACCATGGACCTGGATCGGGCTGCTGATCGTCGACGTCAGCTTGCCGCCGGCGCCTTCGAGTGGGACGATGATGTCATTGGCACGAAGCTGTGGATCGTTCACGACCTCCTGCGGACCGCGCACCGCGCCGAATGTGACGTGCACGCCGTTGAAGACCTCGTACCAGTGCGCCATCGGCTTCGAGCAGAAGATTTCGTCCAGAATGGCCGTGAGTTCCGGCATATTCGCCATCAGCTTCTTGGGATCGGCGAACCGCGGGTCGGTCAGCAGATCTGTGCGACCGAGGGCCTTCATGACGGCGGCCAGCTTGTCGGGCGTGACGATCAGCACGAACCAGGTACCATCCTGGGCGCGGTACACGTTCATCGCGGCATTGGCCGGATGAGTGCGGTCGTGCAGCCCGAAGAATTTGGCATCGCACAGTGCGGCCTGGATCGACACGCTCGCGGACCATACGCCTTCAGCGAGCAGCGAAGTCGTGACGTGGGCTCCCTCGCCGGTACGCTCGCGACGATAGAGCGCGGTGACGATCGCGGAATAGAGCCCGACGGCGGTGGCGTTGTCGCCGCTGCCGGCCACTGGCCAGGTCGGCGGCGCGCCGGCGTCGCGCGTGAGCGACAGCAGGCCGCTACGCGCCCAGTAGGACGTGATGTCGAAGCCGGGAAGATCGGCATCCGGCCCCTTGTCGCCGAACCCTGAGATATCGGCATAGATGAGGCGGGGATTCCACTGCACCACATCCTGATATTCGAGCTTCAGTCGCGCACGCGCCGGATGAGGCGTGTTCACGACGAGCACGTCGGCCCATTTGACCAGCTTTTCCAGCACCTGGTGCGCCGCTGGGGATTTCAGGTCGAGCGCGATGCCGCGCTTGTTGCGATTGGCCAGATGCCAGGGATAGGCGTCCTCCGCGACCGGCTGCGGCGGAAGATGATTGGCATGCCGCCAGAGCTCGCCGCTCGGCGGCTCCACCTTGATGACGTCGGCGCCGAAGTCGGACAGGATCACGGCGGCGCTCGGGCCTGCAATGAAGCTTGCGAGATCCACCACCTTCAGTCCGGAAAAGATGTTGTCGGTCGGCATTGCTGTCTCCTCAGTGTTGAAGTTCGGGTACGAATGAAACGCGACGATGATCGTTGTTGAGCTTTTCCAGCGTCTTGGATATCCAGCCGAGCAGGCGTTTGTGGACCTCGTACCGGTTGATCTCGTTCAGCATCTCGTGTCGACCGCCTGGATAGGCGTCGATAGCGATGTCGCGCAGCCCGGCATCGGCATAGCGGTTTATCAACGTGTGGATTCCGCGCAGGTGCTGCCCGATGGGGTCTGCGTCGCCGCAGATCAAATAAACCGGCAAATCGCGGCGCACCCTGCGGAGCGAGGCCGGATCGTGCAATTGCGGCGCAGCGCCGAGCAAGGACGCGAGAGAGGCGACGCTGAGGTTTGCAAAGCAGAGGGGATCCGCCATGAACGCATCGACGGTTGCCCGATCGCGGCTCAGCCAGTCAAAGGGCGTGCGCGCCGGTTCGAATGCGGCGTTGAGCAGGTTGTTGCCTGCGGGCGGCAGCAGCGCACTGCGTGCCAGCCGATCGAGCACCCCCGATCCAGAGAGGATCAGGCCATCGATCTCGTAGCTGTGATCGATGATGGATCTCTGCGCCGCGAACGATCCCATGTTGTGCCCCAGAAGGAGCAGCGGCAGGTCGGGATTTTCTTCTCTGGCGAGTCCGGTCAGTCGGGCCATGTCCTGTACGAGCAACTCGAAGCCGCCCGTGCCAAACTCTCCCAATCGCGCGTGGGCCGAGCGGCCGTGCCCGCGATGATCGTTGGCGTAGACGATGAGACCAGATGCAACGAGGATATCGATGGTGTCGGCATAACGCCCAATATGCTCGCCCATCCCGTGGGCGATCTGAACCACCGCACGGGCCGGGCCGCGGCTCTCCCAGCGCGTACAGGCGATGCAAAGTCCGTCCGAGCTGGTCAGCCGGAATTGCTCCATCGGAGCCGAGGTAGGAAGAGACGTTGCCATGGCCACTGTCCGGTCTCGTTTGCGCTTTTGGATTTCAGCGTCCGTGAAACTGGGGTGCGCGTTTCTCGAGGAAGGCGGAGGTACCTTCCTTCTTATCTTCCGTTGCCGCGCAGATGCCGAAGTAGGACGCTTCGAGCGCAAAGCCCTCGGCCTGGCTGGTGTCCATTCCCTTGTTGGCCGCTTCCAGCGAGAACTTCACGGCGATCGGCGCGTTGGCGGAGATCTGTTTCAGGATCGCCTCGGCGCGCGCGATCAGATCGGTCGCCGGTACAACTTCGTTGACGAGGCCGATCCGATGCGCTTCCTGCGCGGAGATGGTCTCGCCGGTGAGGATCAGCTGCAGCGCGCGGCCCTTGCCGACCAGGCGCGGCAGGCGCTGCGTTCCGCCACCGCCCGGCAACAGGCCGAGCTTCACCTCGGGCTGGCCGAACTTGGCGTGCTCCGCGGCAATCCGGATGGTGCAGGCCATCGCCGTCTCACAGCCGCCGCCGAGCGCAAAGCCATTGATAGCTGCGACCACGGGCTTGCCGAGCGTCTCGATCAGATCAAGTACGCCCTGGCCGAACCGGCTGGATTCCTCGGCCTCATAGGCATCGACATGCGCAAGCTCGCTGATGTCGGCACCGGCAATGAACGCCTTGTCGCCGGCGCCAGTGAGGATGACGCCATGCACCGTCGCATCGGCCTTGGCGTCTTCAAAGGCGGTCTTCAGGTCCGTCCAGGTGGGCGTATTCAACGCGTTGAGGACCTTCGGACGGTTGAGGGTAACATAGGCGATCCCGTTCTTCTTTTCGTAGAGCACGTTTGTGAGTGCCGAGACGTCAGCCATTGTTGGCTCCTGTGTTTCGGTTAGGGTCGGGCGGGCGGAGATCCGCCCGCCTGGCGTCGCGATCAGACGAACGCGCTGATGCCGGTGATCGCCTTGCCGACGATCAGGTTCTGCATCTGGTAGGTACCCTCATAGGAGTAGAGCGCCTCGGCGTCGGCAAAGAAGCGGCCGATGTTGTAGTCGGCGATGATGCCGTTGCCGCCGAACACCTCGCGGCCCCAGGCGACGGTTTCGCGCGATTTTGCCGTGCAGAACGCCTTGCCCAGCGCCGCCTGGTGATCGCCAAGCTTGCCTTCGTCATCGAGCTGCGCCAAGCGCAGCATCAGGCACTGGCACGCCGTAACATTGCCGAGCATCTTGGCGAGCAGGTCCTGGATCAGCTGGAACGAGGCGATCGGCTTACCGAATTGCAGACGCTCCTGCGCATATTTCAGCGTAGTCTCGAATGCGCCCATCTGGATGCCGGTCGAAGCCCAGCCCACCATGTAGCGCGTCATGCGCAGGACGCGGGCGGTATCGCGGAACGAGTTGCCACCCTGTAGCCGATTGGCTTCGGGAACGCGAACGTCCTTCAGCGTGATCTGTCCATTCTGAACCACCTTCAGCGCGATTTTGTGCTCCATCTTCTCGACGCTGAAGCCGGGGGTCGACTTGTTCTCGACGATGAACCCTTTCACCTGGTTGTCGGCGACGTCGCGCGCCCAGATGATCGAGACGTCGCACCAGGGCGAGTTGCCGATCCAGCGCTTCTGGCCGTTGAGAACCCAGGTATCACCCTCACGCTTCGCGGTCGTGGTGAGGCCGCCGCCCGTGCCGGAGCCGACTAGCGGCTCGGTCAGGCCGAAGCATCCGATCTTCTCCCAGCGCGCCATCGCAGGAAGCCACTTCTGCTTCTGCTCCTCCGAGCCGTCGAGATAGATCGAGCCCATGGCAAGCCCGCTATGCACGCCGAAGAAAGTGCAGATCGATGCGTCGACGCGCGCCAGCTCCATCGCGACATAGCCGAACAGCTTCTGGCTGCCCCCGGCGCAGCCATAGCCCTCGAAGCCCAGCCCGCCGATACCAAGTTCCTTGAATGACGGCAGCAGCTCGAAGGGGAAGGCATCGTCCGACCAGTACTTGTTGACGATGGGCTTGACCTTCGATTCCATGAAGGCACGCACCTTCTTCACCAGCGCCAGCTCCTCGGCGGTCAGGAGCTCGACGAGCTGATAGAAGTCACCGTTCGGTACCGGAGGCGCCTTCGGCGCGTCCGTCTTTCGGGCTGCAGTCGCTGTGGTCATGTCGGTTCTCCCTGAATGAAGCGGATGATGATCTCCGCGAACAATCTGCTGCGGAAGCGGTCGGCATTCTTGAAGCAGCTTGCGGTCCCGGGGACATTCTTGCGCAGTTGTCTCACGCTTCCGCGTTTTGCCGGCGCGCAAAAAAGCCCCGAAGGGCGCTGGCCGTTCGGGGCTTTGATCTGCATTGGTCGGGTCTTAGAGAGCGCGCTCTTTCAGTCGCGGGGCGCCCGCCTGCTCGACTCTTTTGCGGAGCTCGATAAGGCCCAGCAGAACCTCGTCCCGCTCCGCTTCCAGCTCGCTGATCGAGCGCGAGCCGACCTCGGCGTGGACGCCGTCGATCAGCTTTTTCTGCACCTCCGGCGTCAGTTGCGGCGAGCCCAGCACTTTCCACCATGCCGTCATGGGACCGGTGAACTGGTGGAAGAAATGCTCGATGCCACCCTGGCCGCCGCCGAGATGATTGAGCATCAACTGGCCCATGATGCCCCAGCGCAGGCCCGGTCCCCAGCTCAACGCGGTGTCGACATCGGCGGCGCTGACGACGCCGTCGGCGACGAGATGGTAGACCTCGCGGGCGAGCGCGGCCTGCAAGCGGTTCGCGACATGCCCGGGGACCTCCTTGTTGAGACGCACGGTCTTCTTGCCGAGGTCCGTGTAGAAGGCGGCGGCGCGCTGGATCGTGCTTTCCGACGTCTTCGCGCCGCCGACGATCTCGACCAGCGGAACCAGATGCGGCGGATTGAAGGGATGGCCGATCACGCAGCGTTCGGGGTGTTTTTCGCAAGCCGCCTGGATTTCGCTCATTGTCAGGCCCGAGGAGCTCGAGGCAATGATGACGTCGGCGGGCAGCAGATCATCGAGTTGCCGATAGAGCGTCCGCTTGAAGTCGATCCTCTCTGGTCCGTTCTCTTGGACCAGGTCGGCGTCCTTCACGGCGGCGGCAAGCGCGGCCGTGAAAGTCAGCTTGTTCTGGGACGCGCCGGACGCGAGGCCTAACCGTTGCAGCGCCGGCCAGGCCGCTGCAACAAAGCGCTTCAAAGCCGCTTCCGCGTCCGGCGCAACGTCTGTTGCCACAACCTCAAGTCCTTTCGCGAGGAAAAGCGCGGTCCAGCTCGCGCCGATGACTCCGGTTCCGATGATGGCGACCCGGCGAATGGGTTTGGTTTGCGACATGTCACTTCTCCTTGGGGATTTCGGCATAGGCGATGCCGGTGAGGTTGCCCTGGGCGTACAGGAAGTTGCGCTCGCCGGATCCGTCGAGGCGCGCGGAGTAGACCGAGCCGGCGAAGTCGGTGACGAACATGCGGTCGCCGGGCACGTCGAGCGCGATACCGATGCCTTCCATCAGATGGGTCACCACGATCTCGGGCTCAGCCGGCTTGTCGTCGATGGACGCGCGGTTCACGGTGTTGCCGCGCGGCGGATCGCCACGGTCGGTCCAGTACATGACGCGGTTCTCGTGATCGAGCTCGAGGTCGATCGGCTCCGGGAGCCGGTCGAAGAAAACCTCGATGTCGGAGCGATTGGTCGCCGTCTGGCCGGCGGGGATTTCGAGATTGGCGCGGAAGATGGCGCCGCGGCCCGCATTGTCGGGGCCCTTTTGCGACCAGTAGATTTTCTTTTGCTGGGGATCGATGGAGAGCCCGACGCACCATTTGGTCGGATCGTGAGCGTCAGCACCGCTGCGCCCCGCTTCGATCAGCGTCTCGAGCAGAGACCCATCGAGGTTGCAGCGCATCACGCGCATGCCCTCGCGATCGCACCAGTAGAGCTTGCCGGACTTCTTTTCGAGAATGATCTGCTTTGGGGTGTGGGTTTCACCGACCGGGACGATAATCTTGCGGTTCTTGCCATCGAGATCGGCGCGCTCGATGGACCCGTCGTTGAGGTTGGGAATGCCCATATTGGTCCAGTAGATATGACCTTTCTCGACATCGACGACGATGCCGTCGGGCAGATGACATCCCGTCACGATCGTCTTGCGGTCGGAACCGTCGGTGTTCATCACGTGAATGTTCCCGGCGTTCAGCTCGAGAACGAAGAGGCGAGGTATCGTCGTTCGCGCGCTGGCGCTCTTGACCAGGTTCAAAGCCGTTTTGGACATGGGGCACCTTTTTGAGAGTTCTTCATCCGAAGCGAGGTCAATCTCGTTCCGGTTTCAAATGTGACGCAGCGGCGCTGCGCCTTATTGAATGGGATTGCCGCAGCCGGGATGGTCTTGCTCGGAAATGAACGCGGCTTCTCGTTGCGAAAACTGTACGGATGTGAAGACCTGGAGCCAGATCCAGGACGACAGAAGCGGAAAGAGAATCATAGGACAAACCTTTCGATAATGGCTGCGCGGCCGCGGCGCTCAGCCGCCGCACTTGCTCGCTAGCAGTTCGTTGAAGGTGCTGACCTCGAGATCGAGTGCACTGACGTCGAGGTCGCCCGTGCATCCCGCGGCCGCCTGACGGGTCGTTACCGACTCATAGAAGGAAGCGGCGTAAGCGCGGCAGGCGGTTTGCCGATCGGTGGCATTGCTCAACTGACTGCGGACGGCCGCCCAGTGCGTCCGGATGGTGGCGATTGTGGACGGCGCCGCGCATTGCGAAGCGGCGGCAGGAAGGGTGGAGGCATTGAGTGCTGCTGAGGCCAGTATAATGGCAAGCCGGATCATCATGGTGCAGCTCCAATATTGAAGGATGCTGCGATGCTATGGCTTCGACGAATCTGTCGCGCGAACGTCTTTGCTGGTTTTGGAACGGGCTTGCTGGAATGAGAGATCCGGGACGACGTCTGTGCGCTTCAAGCGTCGTCCCGATACACTCTCAACGCTGCATATGCAGGTCCATGATCTCCGGCCCCATCTTCATGTTGTCGTTCAGGTCAGCCATGATCAGAAGCGATCCGACAACGACGAGCAGCACAATCAGCACGCCGAAGGCGAGGGCCATCACGTTGTTGGTGTTGTCGGGGCCGGTGGTGACGTGCAGGAAAAATACCAGATGAATCCCCATCTGCGCGATCGCCAGCACGATCAGTCCGAGCGCGACGCCGGGCGGCCAGAGCAGCGAGGTATTGGCAACCCAGAACGACATGGCCGTGAGGATCACCGCCAGCGCCAATCCAATGTTGTAGACGAGTGCGCCGGAGGACGTGCCGCGTTCCACATCCGGTAGTGCCGACGCATCACCAGGTGCGCGATCATACTGCGTGTCGGTCATGAAACGACTCCCATCAGATAGACGACCGTGAACAGCCAGACCCAGACGATATCGAGGGCGTGCCAGAACAGCGAGAAGCAGAGCAGGCGACGTTCGACGTTCGGACGAAAGCCCTTGATGGCAACCTGGGCCATCATCACCGCCAGCCAGACCAGGCCGGCGGTAACATGCAGTCCGTGACAGCCAACCACGGCGAAGAAGGCGGAGAGGAAGGCGCTGCGTTGCGGGCCGGCGCCGATCGCAATCATGCCGGCGAACTCCCGTAATTCCAGTGCCAGGAACGCGGCCCCGAGCGCGAAGGTGACGAGGGCCGCCAGATAGGTGAGGCCAAAGCGCTGCGATTCGATGGCGAGCGACATCCGTCCGCAGGTGTAGCTCGAGGCTAAAAGACAGGCGGTTTCGATCGCGACGGCACGCTGATTGAACAGCTGCGCGCCGGTCGGACCGCCTGCGGTCGCGTGTACGAGCACCGCGTATCCGGCAAACAGCGCCGCAAACATCACGATGTCGCTCAGCAGGAAGATCCAGAAGCCGTAGCCGACCACGATCCGCTTGGTGGCCGGACCAGCTTCGCTTGCGCTCAGCCGGGCCTCGTGCCGAACGTCTCCATCAACTGCAACAGCGATGTTCATGCCGCAATCTCCATCGAATTCGCCTGTTCGAAATGCGCGATCTGATCGGGTGGGACTTCCGTCTCGTCTTCATCGCGGAACGCGAAGGCGAGCATGGTCAGGAAGATTCCGATCGCTCCAACCCCGGCCATCCACCAGATGTGCCAGATCAGGGCAAAGCCGCTGATGACGGCGAAGAAAGCGATGACGAAGCCGGCCGGGCTGCTCTTTGGCATCTCGATCGGCTCGAACCCGCTCTGCTTCGCCGGCTGGGGCTCATGCGAGCGTTCGCGCTGCTTCATGTTCCAGAACGCGTCGAGGCTCGTGACCTTTGGCAGCACCGCGAAATTCCAGGCCGGCGGCGGCGAGGCCGTCGCCCATTCCAGGGTGCGGCCGTCCCACGGGTCCGCGCTCGCCTTCAGCTGTTCGCGATTGCGGATCGAGACCACGAGCTGCACCACTTGGCAAACGACGCCCGCTAGAATGACGGCCGCGCCCACTGCCGCAGCGATCAGCCACGGCTGCCAGCTGACGACGTCGTAATGCTGCATACGGCGGGTCATGCCCAACAGGCCCAGCCAGTAGAGCGGCATGAACGCGAGATAGAAGCCGATCAGCCAGCACCAGAACGAAGCCGCGCCCCATCGCTCGTCGAGCTTGAACCCGAATGCCTTGGGGAACCAGTAATTATAGCCCGCCATCAGGCCGAACACGACGCCGCCGATGATGACGTTGTGGAAGTGGGCGATCAGGAACAGGCTGTTGTGCAGCTGGAAGTCGGCGGGAGGCACGGCCATCAGGACGCCAGTCATGCCGCCGATCACGAATGTTACCATGAAGCCGATCGACCACAGGATCGGAACGGTGAAGCGGACGCGGCCGCCATACATCGTGAACAGCCAGTTGAAGACCTTCACGCCGGTCGGCACCGCGATGATCATCGTCATCACGCCGAAGAAGCCGTTGACGTTGGCGCCGGCGCCCATGGTGAAGAAGTGGTGCAGCCAGACGATGAATGACAGCACACAGATCGCCATCGTCGCGGCGACCATGGAGCGGTAGCCGAACAATGGTTTCCCGGAGAAGGTCGACACCACCTCGGAAAAGATGCCGAACGCCGGCAACACCAGGATGTAGACCTCCGGATGGCCCCAGACCCAGAACAGGTTGACGTACATCATCGCATTGCCGCCGGCATCGGTCGTGAAGAAATGGAATCCGAGGTAGCGATCGAGCAGCAGCATCGCGAACGTTGCCGTCAAGACTGGGAACGCCGCGACGATGAGCAGATTCGAAGCGAGCGCCGTCCAGCAGAACACGGGCATGCGCATCAGGCTCATCCCGGGCGCCCGCGTCTTCAGGATCGTGGCGACGAAGTTTATTCCCGTCATCAACGTGCCCACACCCGAGATCTGCAGCGCCCAGAGATAGTAGTCGACGCCGACGCCGGGCGAGAATTGCAGCTCACTGAGCGGCGGATAGGCGACCCAACCGGTTTTCGCGAACTCGCCGACCGCGAGCGAGATGTTGGTCAGCAGGATGCCCGACGCGGTCAGCCCGAGGGCGACCGAGTTCAGGGTGGGAAAGGCCATGTCGCGGACGCCGAGCTGAAGCGGCACCGCGAAATTCATCATGCCGATCACGAATGGCATCGCCATGAAGAAGATCATGATCGTGCCATGCGCCGAGAAGATCTGGTCGAAATGCTCCGGCGGCAGATATCCTTGCGCGCCGCCTGCGGCAAGAGCCTGCTGCGCCCGCATCATGAGGGCGTCGGCAAATCCGCGCAACAGCATGATCAGCGCCAGAATAATGTACATGACGCCGATGCGCTTGTGGTCGACCGAAGTGATCCACTCCCGCCAGAGATAGGGCACATAGCCCTTGAGGGTGACCCACGACAGGATGGATACGATGACCAGGACCATGCCGCCCGAAGCGCCCATAATGATGGGCTGGTCCAGGGGAATCGCGCTCCAGTCGAGCTTGCCAAGTAGACTCATTGTTCTGCCCTCATTGAGGTGGGATAGCTGCGGCACAACGCTTCGTCAGACTGTTGCGTTTGGGAAACCTGGATCGTGTCGAACAGGCCGGGAACGACCGTGCGATAGGTGAACGGCGTCGTCGCAGCGCTTGGCTTGACCAGCTCCGCATATGTCGTGGCATTCAATTCGGGCCCGACGCTGCGCGTTGCGTCCACCCATTCCGAGAACTTTTCGGCTGCCACGGCGTCGACGTTGAAGTACATGTCCGAAAAGCCGTCGCCGCTGAATTGCGCGGACATTCCGCGGTAGCTGCCCGGCTGGTCGGCCTGCAGGTGAAGGCGCGTCACCATTCCGGCCATGGTGTAGATCTGGCTGCCAAGCTGCGGCACGAAGAAGCTGTTCATCACGCCGGAAGACGTCAGTTCGAAACTGACCGGCGTGCCCACGGGGATCGCCAGATAGTTGACACTGGCGATGCCCTGGTCGGGATAGATGAACAGCCACTTCCAGTCGAGCGAAGCGACCTGGACTCGCAATGGCTTCACTGTGGACACGATGGGCTTGCGCGGGCTGACATCGTGCGAGCCGACCCAGGCGACACCGCCGACCAGAAACACCGTCATCGCCGGAATCGACCAGACCAGCATCTCGAGACGGCCGGAGTAGGTGAAATCCGGCCGATAGCGCGCACGCGTGTTCGATGCGCGAAACCAGTAGGCAACGCCCAGCGTGGCGACGATCGTCGGGATCACGATCGCCAGCATGATGCCGAGCGAGTTGAACAGGATTTGCCGCTCGGCGATGGCAATAGGCCCTTTGGGATCGAGCACGCCGTCGCAGCCGCCCAGTGTCGCGGCACCCATCAGGACCGCGGCCAGTAAACCGTATCGCATATCAGACCTCGCCTGCGCTGATGTTGAGAGAAGGGGATGCGCTGCGAACCGAGCCCTGCAGGTGCTCGGCATGCACCCATCCGACGATGCGGCCGCCGTGCCTGGACGAGAAGGAACTGCCGCCCTGGTCGATCAGGAGCGCCGCAAACAGCACGAACAGATAGGAGATGGAAAATACGAACAGCCTGTGAGCGGCGCGGCGATCCGGCCCGGTGCTGCTGTTCAGTCGGACTGCGAGCAGGAGGAAGATCGCCCCACAGATTGCGGCAATCGCGCCATACGCGATGCCGGCAAATCCCAGCACAAAGGGGAGCTCCGAGGTGACGGCCAGCAAGCCGCTGTAGATCAGGATCTGTCGCGTCGTGGCCTGCCATCCCGCGACAACCGGCAGCATCGGCACGCCGGCGCGCTCATAATCCTCGTTCCGGTTGAGCGCCAGCGCCCAGAAGTGGGCCGGCGTCCACAGGAAGATGATGAGAAACAGCGTAAGGGATTCGAGCCCGATCTCCCCTGTCGCCGCGGCCCAGCCGATGACGGGCGGCAGCGCGCCGGCGGCGCCGCCGATGACGATGTTCTGTGGTGTGGACCGCTTCAGCCACGCCGTGTACACGACGGCGTAAAAGAGAATGGTCCCGGCCAGCAGCGCAGCGGCCACGAGGTTCGTGGCGAGCGCGAGGGCTGCGACCGCGACGACGGCAAGGGCGGCACCAAAGACAAGCGCTTCGATCTTCGAGACCCTGCCGCGGGGGATTGGCCGCATCGCGGTCCGCGCCATTACAGCATCGATATCGGCGTCGTACCACATATTGAGCGCGCCGGAGGCGCCGGCGCCGGCAGCGATGGCGAGAACCGCAGCAAGGGCTTCGAGGGGATCGAGATCGCCGTGCGCACAGGTCAATCCGACGACTGCGGTGAAGACGGCGAGCAGCATCACCCTTGGTTTGCCGAGCTCGAGGAAGTCAGACAAACGCCAGCGCTCGGTGAAACGATCCGCGCAATAAGGTGCGGAAACAGCCGGCCTGTGGCGAAGCGGACCAGCGATGATCTTGACGTTCATGGCGCTTGCTCCGGGTTCATCGGAAACGGGATGCGTTCGCGAACGGCAGACAACCGTCGCTTTCAAGAAGATTTTTCGAAGAGTTCATCGTTTCGCACCTGCCGACACGCTCTCGCTCAGAGCTCGGCGGCAATGTGATGCGAATGCTGGCTCCGATCTTGGATGAGATTGCCGCGGCTGGAACGGCTTTGCGTTCCGGAAGGACTCGCAAGTCACTTGACCAGAGGGCGATCCTCTTGCGTGGCGGTGCGCGGAAGATCTGGGTTCCGATGCATCCTTCGTCGCCCCAAGTGGACTTGCCGGGCATGGACCTCCGTTTGGTCCAAGGCGATCACTGGCCGTGCGTCTTTCTCGCCATTCCTAGTGCAGGCGGAGGATACGTACTGAGGATGACGCAACCGTAGAACGGTGTTTTATTTCCGAGGCTTAGCCGGTAAGATTGAGGGAAGCACACCTGTCCGCAGCGGACCGGGCCTGGCCTTCACTCTCTTGTCCTTTCATAACTAAGAAGTATTCGCCTTGCAGTCCGCAATTCCAACGAACGGCCCCCGCACTCAGGAGGTCGTTTCCTTCGGGCCATTTCGCTTGTTTCCCTCGGAGCGAGTTCTCAAGAGGGCCGACGAGACGGTCAAGCTTGGCAGCCGTGCGTTCGATATCCTGCTCGCTCTGGTTCAGAATGCGGGTGAAGTGGTCGGCCAAAGAGAGCTGATCGCCAAGGTTTGGCCCGGGATTTTTGTGGAAGAGGTCACCCTACGGGTCCACCTCACGGCGTTGCGAAAGGCCCTCGATATCGGCGAGGGCGGCGAGCGGTACCTCACGAATGTGCCGGGCCGCGGTTATTGCTTCGTTGCGCCGACGTCGCGGGAAATGGTTGGTTTGCCGACCGCCGATGAATTTCCTGAAGGCCACTACCCTCTGCCACCGGCGCTCGGGCAGATAGTAGGGCGTGACGAGATCGTCAGCGAAATCTGTCACAAGCTGACGAGCGAGCGGTTCGTGACCGTGGTCGGACCAGGCGGGCTGGGCAAGACGACGGTGGCGCTATCCGTCGCGCGCACATTGCTGCCCGAATTTTTTGGCGCCGTCTGCTTCGTGGAACTGAGCCCGGTCGCCGATCCGCGGCTGTTGGCGCCAGCCGTCGTGTCGGCCTTCGGCCTGCCGGTGCAGTCCGGCGATCCGATACCGGGATTGGTTGGCCATTTGCATGGCAAGCCCATCCTGCTGATTCTTGACGGCTCCGAACATCTTGTTGCGGAGGCGGCGGCCCTGTCGGAGAGGCTTTTTGCGGCGCTGCCGCAGCTTCATCTTCTGGTGACCAGCCGGGAAGTCCTGCGCGTCGGCGACGAAAATGTCTACCGCCTTTCCCCCCTCGAAACTCCGCCCGATAGCGCCAGCCTGACGGCCGCGGAGTTGCTCGGCTTCCCCGCGGTGAAACTGTTCGTGCAGCGCGCGACGACGAGCGGCGGGCAGATCAATCTGGCAGAGCACGACGTGAGGATCGCCGGCAATATTTGTCGCAAGCTGGGCGGCAACGCACTTGCCATCGAGCTGGCGGCGGGGCGCGTCGGCGCCTACGGCCTGCAGGAGATTGCAAGGTTGCTCGACAGCGAATTTGCGTTGCGCTGGCCGGGACGCCGGACCGCTCCGCCGCGTCATCAGACACTGGGCGCGACCCTCGACTGGAGTTACAATTTGTTGTCGGAGGTCGAGCGCACGGTTCTGCGGCGCCTGTCCGTATTCGTCACGGGCTTCACGCACGAAGCCGCGCAGCAGGTCGCAGGAGGCCCAGGGATCGGGGCGGAAGAGGTGTTCGACGCCGTTGGCGGGCTACTGATGAAATCGCTGGCCTCAGCCGACACCACGGGATCGGTCGCGCGTTATCGGCTGCTGGATACGACGCGTACCTATGCCGCGCTGAAATTAGCCGATGCCGGAGAGCTTGACCAATTCCGTCGCGCGCATGCGCAATACTATTGTGCATTGTTGAAGAGAGCGAATGAGGCGGATTTGCCGACGGACGAGCGGCGCGCCCTCGTCACGCATCTCGACGACATCCGCGCCGCGTTGCATTGGGCGTTTGGAAATTGCGGCGATCCGAGCATTGGCGTCGACCTGACGAGCCATGCAAGCTCAATCTGGCTGAGCAAAGCCTTGTTTGCCGAATGCCGAGACTGGACAATCCGGGCCGCCGCGGTTGCGCCCAACCGAGAGGACGGCAAGGCGACGGATCAGCAGATCGTGATTCATCTGGCGCTTGCGAGCTCCCAGTTGTTCACGACGAGCTTCTCGGTGGAGGCGATGGTCGCCTGGACCAGGACGCTGGAAAACACCGTTCGCGAAACGCAGGGCAAATTGATACTGCGTTACCTGGCATCTTGGGGAGGGAGTATCCGTACCCGCTACGATGAGGCGCTCGAACTTGCGCAACGTTGTGCCGAAGATGCGAAGAAGCTGTCTGATCCAGGTCCGACCGCTCTGGCGGAGTGGATGCTGGGGCATTCTCTGCATCATCTCGGCAGGCTGGCAGAGTCGCGAGCGCATCTTGAGCGCTCGCTTGCTGTCGACACGGAGAAGGCGCGGCTCGCGCAGGTCAATGCGATCGGCTACGACCGTCGCGTTGATACGCTCGGCAATCTCGCAAGCACGCTGTGGCTGCAGGGATTTCCCGAGCAAGCCGAGTCGACGGGGGCATGCATGCTCGAGGCGGCAAGGCCGCTTCAATTCGCAATGCCGCTCAGCGTGGCGATGACATGGGCCAGCTTCCACGGGTACCTGTCGGGTACCGACATCGACGCCGTCGAGCACGACATTGTCGAACTGATCGAGCACGCCAGAACCCACTTGATAAAACCGCAGGTGGGAATTGGGAATTGCCTTCTGGCACTGTGCCAGACGAAGCGGAATCAGTTCGACGCGGCGATGCCGCTGGCGAGCGAAGGGCTGCGGCAGCTGGCCGAAATGCAATATGAAGTGTTCGTTCCTCTCATCCTGGCTCATCTCAGTGAGTCCGCAATCGCGGCGGGTCGCCGTGCTGACGCTGTATCGCTGATGGCCCAGCTCGCAGGCAGGGATCTCAACAGGGAGCATTGGTGTACGGCCGAGGTCCTGCGGGTGAAAGGACTGCTCGCGCTATTGGACAACCGCGCCGATGCGGCAGCCGCTCTCTTCCTGCAATCGGCGGCACTGGCGCGCAAGCAAGGCGCGCTCGCCTGGGAGCTGCGCACGGCGATGAATCTCGCCCGGTTGAGGGCCAACCAGGGCAACCCAGACGAGGCCAAAAAGCTGCTGGAAGAGGTTTACGACAGGTTCACAGAAGGTTTTGAAACGGTGGATCTTCTTGCGGCGCGGAGCCTGCTCCGCGAACTCGCTCGATGAAGATTTCTATTGCGCCTGCGGGAGGCAGTTTTGACACCAGGTGGTAACCCAAGTCATACGTCTAACGACGTCTGTATTTAGCACGTTGCCCCGGACTGCTAACCGGCATATTTTGGTACGGCGAGCTGTTCCCAACGGCGGGAACAGAACCTTGCGGTCTTGGCGGAGCCAGTCATGCCAACGAAAGAAGTTGGCTCAGGGTCGGCCATCAGAATGCGTTTCGGCTCCTTCGAGCTGAACGTTGCAGAGCGATTGCTGAGGAACGCGGACGAGGTCATTCCGCTCGGCGGGCGAGCTTTCGATATTCTCCTGTCTCTTGTTGAGCACAACGGTGAGGTTGTCAGCAAGACCGAGCTTATCAAGAAGGTGTGGCCTGGGGTCACGGTAGAGGAGGGCAGCCTTCGCGTGCATATGTCAGCGCTGCGCAAGGCATTGGGTGACGGACGCTGCGGCAACAGATACATCACCAACGTACAGGGGCGCGGGTATTCCTTTGTCGCGCCCGTCACGCGTCAGTTTGGCGAACAGGATGGAGCGCGCGCATTCGCCGGGTTGGCCAATTTGCCGTCTCCCCTCAACCGAATGATCGGCCGTGAAGACGCCGTTGTCGCGATCCGATCTCATCTCCGGGCGGAACGACTGGTAACAGTGTTTGGTCCCGGCGGAATCGGCAAGACGGCGGTTGCCGTTTGGGTCGGACATGAGTTGCTTGCGGAATTCTCAGGAGCCGTATTCTTTGTTGATCTCTCGCTCGTTCGGGATAAGGAACAGATCGTCGGCGCGATAGCTTCCGCCATCATGCTTGAACTCCAGTCGATTGATCCTGAGGCCGTGCTGTCTAGGTATCTGCGGTCGCGACGGGCACTTCTAGTTCTGGATGGTTGTGAGCATGTGATCGAGAAAACCGCGGAAGTCGTAGATGGCATCCTTCGAAAAGCGCCAGAACTACAAGTTCTCGCAACAAGCAGAGAAGCCCTGCAAATTGCTGATGAATATGTATTTGCGTTAAATCCTTTGGCGTTCCCGCTAGAGCACGACGGGCAGACCGCAGATGGGGTTCTCGCCTATCCGGCGGTACGGCTCTTTGTCGATCGCATCAACGCGCGCGGCAATGAGTTTCGGCTCCACGACGACAACGCTCCGGTGGTAGCCGAGATTTGCCGCAAACTGGACGGAATTCCGCTTGCAATCGAGCTTGCGGCCGGGCGGGCCGCGATTTTTGGCGTAAAGGATACAGCGGCGAGGCTGAGCTCTCGGCTCGATCTACTGAGATTTGGTCGTCGAACAGCAAATCCGCGGCACCAGACGCTGCGGGCAATGCTGGATTGGAGCTATGACCATCTATCCGAGAGCGAGCGTGTAGTATTTCGCCGCCTGTCGATCTTTACCGGGCATTTCGTCTTGCAAGCTGCGGTTGCCGTGACGGCGGAGGAAGGCGCGGGGCAGCCAGACGTTACGGGTGTAGTGGGTTGTCTGGTCGAAAAATCCTTGATCGGACCTCGCTCGGAATCTGGCGCGATTTCCTACAGGTTGCTGGATACGACGCGCGCATACGCTCTCGAAAGACTGGTTGCCAGCGGTGAGCACGGCGTGATTGCGGAGCGGCACGCGAACTTTGTAACCGCATATTTGGAAACCAATAGCGTCGGTCTGTTTGAGCTGGGTACCTCGCGGGCTGCAGCGGGTTCGCTGCGGGATTTTCTTGGGAACGTTCGATCCGCACTAGACTGGAGTTTTGGCACTCACGGAAGCGATCGCATTGCCATTAGATTAGCGGCGGCAGCCGCGCCGCTGTTTCTAGGTTTGTCCCTACTCTTGGAATGCAGGAGTTGGATGTTACGGGCGATCGAACGGATGCCGGAAGGCTGCGACCCGCAGCATCAGTTCGAGATTCACGCGTCCCTGGCCCTTTCGCGGATGCTCACTGAGAGGTATTCCGAAACGGTTCGCGACGCGTTCAACAGCGCGTTGACTTTGGCCGAACTGCAACCGGACATACGTCCCCAACTCCTCTTGCTAGGCGGACTGTTCTCGTATTTTCTTCACATCGGGGACGCGAAGGAAACCCTCGCGCTGGCGCTTCGTGCCGAAGCGGTTGCGAGGACTGGAAAGCCGGATGATGCCGCGATTGCCGATACGATGCTGGGCGCAGCACGTTGGCTTTCCGGTGAGCATCGCCGAGCTCAAAAACATCTTGAGCGGGCACTACTTCACTCTCCACCATTGCGTAGGTTCAACGCACGCCAATATCTGTTCGATCCGCGGAGGATATCGCTGCTTGTTCTTGGCCTCTCAAATTGGTTCAGTGGAAATCTCGATCGGGCTGTTTGCTGTGCCGTAATGGCTGTGGAGGAAGCAGAAGGGTCGGACCATCCGACCGCACTATGCCGCGGGCTCATTCTGACGATCTTACTTCATTTCTGGCTCGAGGATGATCTACAGAAAATCGCACGAGCGCTCTCACGACTTGATACAACAGTGGCGAAGCATTCATTGGAGCCTTTCCGTGCCGCCGCTCTAGCATTCCGAGGATGGTATCTCATCCGGCTTGCGCGAGAGTCAGAAGGTGTGCTGCTTCTCCGTGATAGTTTGGACAAACATCTACGATTTGCAGGATTTGTGACGCAGTTCGTCGCCGAATTGGCGGTATGCCTGGCCAAGCAGAACGAGCGTACAGAGGCATTGGCTCTCATCGATGAGTCGATCGCGGCGGAAGTCGCTTCCAACAGGGGCCTTCATCTTCCCGCACTATTCTTGGCCAAAGGCCAAGCATTCACCTTTGGTGACGTGCCCGACCTCCCGGCAGCTGAGCAGTGCTTTGAGAGGTCAATGGAGCTGGCGCGACAACAATCGGCATTGGCATTCGAATTGAGGGCAGGATTGGAGCTCGCGCGCGTTTGGATCGCGCGCAACGAAGCCCGAAGGGTTCATGATCTGATCGCACCCATCTACGACCGTTTCACTGAGGGCTTCGCGACGCCTGATCTCGTCCTGGCAAGGAGGTTGATCAAGCAGACCGACTCGCGAGCGCCGGCGGCATGATCGAATAGTGAGGCTCTACACTTCGTGAGTCTTGGTTTTGCCGAATCCGAAGTGGCCGCTGCATCCACCGGCGTCCACTCGGGAACCGAGGCAGATCGGGGCTTCCGGCTTTGACCCATAACGAAGCACCAAGTCTTGGGCGGCCTTGCTGGCGTTGGCCACAGGCGGGGCCGGCCGTAAGATAATAACATCCGACAAGGGAGGGACTCGATGGCATACGACTATGTCCTCGCAGGCGGCGGCTCTGCCGGCGCGACGCTCGCGGCGCGCCTTTCGGAAGATCACAAGGTCACCGTCTGCCTGATCGAGGCCGGCGGCGAGGGTAGGGGCGTTGTCGTCCGGGCGCCGATCGGCGTGGCGGCAATGCTGTCGGGCAAGCCGAAAATCAACAACTGGGCTCTCGAGACAGTGCCGCAGCCCGGGCTCAACGGACGCCGAGGCTACCAGCCGCGCGGCAAGGCGCTGGGCGGATCGAGCGCGATCAACGGCATGATCTATATCCGCGGCCATCATACCGACTATGACGACTGGGAAGCGCTAGGATGCGAGGGCTGGTCATGGAAGGAGGTCCTGCCCTACTTCAAGCGTGCGGAAGGTAACGAGCGCGGCCTCGATGCTTTTCATGGCGGTGACGGTCCGCTGCGCGTCGCCAACCAGCGCAGCCCGCGGCCGATCGCGTCAGCGTTTGTCGAAGCTTGTGCGGAAAACCAGATCCGTCGCAATGACGATTTCAATGGACCGGAACAGGAGGGTGCCGGTCTTTATCAGGTCACCCAGTACTGGGGCGGCGACAGGAACGGCGAACGCTGCTCGACGGCTGCCGCCTATCTGCATCCCGTGATGAACCGGCCGAATCTCACGGTCATTACCAACGCGGATGTAACCGGGATCGTGTTCGACGGCAAGGGCGCGACCGGCCTGCGCTACCGCCGTGACGGGCGCGAAAAGGTCGCCGAGGCCTCAGGCGAGGTGATCCTTTGCGCACGCGATGCCGAGATCATGCTGAAGGGCGTCAAGCTCGTGCGGCGGATCGTGCAGGCGCCGGCATTGGCGAAATACCGCGACAAGGATCTCTTCGCCGCCGGGATCACCTCTGACGAGGCCCTGATGGATCACATTCGCAACAGGGCCGATACGATCTATCACCCTGTGGGGACCTGCAAGATGGGTATCGATGATACGTCCGTAGTGGACTCCAAGCTGCGCGTGCGCGGATTGCAGAGACTTCGGATCGTCGATGCTTCGGTCATGCCGACGCTGGTCGGCGGCAACACCAATGCGCCGACCGTCATGATTGCCGAGAAAGCGGCGGACTTGATCAAGGCGGCATAGCCGGGTTTTGTAACGAAGGTCGGGCTTTGACCTTAGCTGACCCAATGCGAAGTCTGGATTGGACCCATCAACGGTGTGTTTGTTGGGGGTAGAACGGAAACGACAAGCCTCCTGCGTCCAGCTTGCGTCAATCAGGCTTTGGTTGCGTGTTATTGAGTCTGCGCCCTGGGTGACCCGCTCGGTCGCTCCCATCGCTGCTCCCGGCGCCGGCGCTTTCGCGGCAAAGCGGACATCAACCAGTCGACAATCTTCGCTGAGTCGGTCGTAAATGAGCCATCTGCGACATCCCGCTAGGTCCCCTTTGCGCCGCCGTCTGAGGGCATGTCCGCTCGAACTGATTAATCCGTTTCCTGAGAGAGTTGCTCGGCGACCAGAGTGACCGCCTCGATCGCCTGCTCACCGTTATCGAGAACGATAAGAAGCTTTAAATTAACTGCAAATCTCAAGGATGTCGCGATGGCTTCCGCAAAATGACGCGGATCGGTCAAGCTTCCCAAGTCCGCCAAGGGGACTTGTCCACGGCCAGCGAAGGGGACGAGGGTGCCGACGAACGAGTAGCCCCGTCCCTTGATGTTTGCAATGTACTGGTTGCCAAATTGGCCGTCACCAAGTGCCTTGCGGATCGCGGCTACGTGGACTCGCAGGGTCCCCTCCGCTACGGTCACGTCTGACCAGACGTGATCGATGAGCTCTCGCTTCGCTATGACCTTCCCCGCGCGGTCGGCAAGATAGATCAAGATATCCAGTGCTCGAGCGCCGAGGGGAAGTGCGCGACCGTCGCGTCGAAGCACCCTCTCGCCAACCGAAAGTTCGAAAGGGCCGAACCTCAGCTTCCTGTGAATTATGGCACCATGCATGTGTCAGCCAAACGATGGATCTTCTCGGTCCCGTATGGGTATCGTCGGTCCACAAACGCCGCAATCGTGCGCGCGTAAAGTTGGCCCCAACGAAGCTCGTAGTCTTTCTCCACCTTTGGAAAGCACGAGCTAAACCTTGGTATAGCTCAATCACCGTCAACGCGGAGTTGAGACGAACCGCTGCCCGCTGCGACCATGACAGACAGGAGCAGCGTGCGCCGGCGCGACCGTCCTGCGATGCACGTCTAGTCGCTGAAGCGTGTTGCGCCAACACCAGTCAGTTGATAACGGGTAGGTCTTATAGTTCGCGCCTCTGCGATGCCGGCCTGAATTGAGTTGCATCGCCAACGGCCAGCGGAGGCGACCTGTCGCGTACCCAGCGGCCAATCGATGCAACGCAGGCAAACTAAGGCGCGCCTCTATTTCTCTTTGCGCGATCTAGCGCGGTCTCAATACAGTTCAGGAGGTCGCTCTCATCGAACGGCTTGGGCAAATAGCAGATGACGCCGGCTTGAAGTGCGCGGGCACGAATATCATCGCTCGGATATGCAGTTATCAGTATGGTGGGGATTTTTTTACCCGACAAAGATAAAGTGTTGTGCAGATCAAGGCCACTCATCTTGGGCATGTCGAAGTCGACAACCAAGCAGCCGGTGCGGCTCAGTTCGGGTGAGCGCAAGAACTCCTCTCCGGACGAAAATGCCTGGGCGACCAATCCTATCGAACGCATCAAAACTTCGATTGCGTTGCCAACCGCCTCGTCGTCGTCGACTATAGCAACAATTGGTCCGCTATTTGGCACTTGGTAAGACCATTAAGCCGCGAGACTCTCTCCTATCCAGCCTAGTCGCAACCGCTGCGTGCTTCGATTATACAAATGTATAGGAACTCGACGATTGGCTTCGGCGGATCGGAAATTTTGCGGTCCATGTAGCACGCTGCGTCACAGGCACCCCCTAGCCCCTGTTAGCTCACAAGCGCCCCTCCAGCTTGGACTGCGCTGGAGGGGCAAGGAGGCCCCAGGGAGTGATTGGCGTCGAGGGAGGAGACTTCACCGTAACGGCACGCATTGGGGCTCACTATTGATCTAGCGTAAGGATCGAGTCCCAAATAGGAATGTGAGCACTACACGAAGGTTGTGCGGGGCGTAGTCGGTTCGTCGTGGTGGGCAGCGGCACCTGCGCAAAACACTGATCGACTTCACCGGCCGGTCTGCCGATGGCTGCGATCCGTCGGAACCAAATTGGGCTGGTCGTCCCCCTATCGCGCGCGCGATAATCTGGCTATGCTCCATGGCGGACTGGCAAGCTTATGCGCATGTCAACGAGGAACATGTGGTAGAGCAACCGCCAACAGTAATGGTCATCGACGATGATCCGGGAGTGCGGGACTCATTAGGCAAGCTGCTTCGATCGGCGGGCTTTCGGGTCAGCCTACTCGGTTCGGTGAGCGAATTTCTAGACGCGGATCCGCCAGAAGGCCCCACTTGCCTGGTGCTTGACGTGCGGCTTCCCGGCCAGAGCGGACTCGAACTGCAGCGCGAACTAGCAGGTGCCAAAAGGCAGCTGCCAATCATCTTCATTACCGGACATGGTGACATTCCAATGTCGGTGCAGGCGATGAAGGGGGGCGCAATCGAATTCCTAACAAAGCCGTTCCGAGAGCAGGATTTGCTTGAAGCGATTCAGCTCGGTCATGCTCGTGATCGAGCGCGGCTTGCGCAGGAACGAGCTATGGCAGAGCTGAAAGTTCGTTTCGAAACGTTGACGCCGCGGGAGCGCGAGGTCATGGCGTTCGTGGTGAGCGGGCGGTTAAACAAGCAGATCGCAGACGACCTCGGCGTAAGCGAAATCACGGTAAAGGTTCATCGTGGCCAAGTAATGCGTAAGATGCGGGCATCGTCCTTGCCTGACCTGACGCGCATGGCCGACCAATTGCAACTGACGCCGACAAAACCGCGTAGCCCGGGTCGCGTTGCCTAGCGCGGACGCTCAGCCTGCATCTTCCGTAATGGTTTCGCCTCACCACCGATGATCGGGGTGCCTGCTAGAGCCTCGACATCTGCCACGTCGCGGATCTGAAGCGGCATTCACTCACGATGCGGCGGCCGGATGAGCAGGCACAACGAAGCGAAAAATAGCGCCGCGTGGCACGTTAGGGCTCGCCCACAATCGTCCGTTATGCGCTTCGATAATTGACCGGCAGATCGACAGTCCAAGCCCCAAACCGCCCGTTTTCGTGCTGTAGAAGGCCTCGAACACGCGCTCAAGAGCTGCCGGCGCGAAGCCTGGACCTGAATCTCGCACCTCCACCGACACGCCATCCGGCTCGTTACGGGTACTGATGAGCAACTCCCGCTTCTCTTCTCCGACGTCGCGCATGGCTTCAATGGCATTGATGATCAAGTTAAGTAATACCTGTTGCAGCTGGACCCGATCTCCCTGGACAGTTGGCAAGCCCTCCGCCAGCTGCGTTCGCACCGAGACGCCATTGTTTGCGGCCTCTGCATGTGCGAGAGCAATAACCTCGAGGATGGCATTGTTGATCTCGACGGCGTCTTTTCGTGCGGGCGCCTTCTTAATGAGTGCGCGGATTCGCCCGACGACCTCGCCTGCGCGATTCCCCTCCTTGACAATAAGAGAGAGCGCGTCATCCACCTCTCGAAGGTTCGACGGCTCAGCGCTCAGGAAACGCCGAGCGGCCAACGCGTACGTTACTGCTGCGGTGATCGGCTGGTTCACTTCATGCGCGATTGATGATGTCAGCTGTCCCATCGTTGCCACGCGATTGGCGTGCACGAGTTCCAACTGTGCCTCTCGGTATCGCTGCTCATTTTCGCGAGCTTGCGCCTCTACTGTCCGCAATGCTTCTTCAGCGCGTTTGCGCTCCGTCACATCGATCTGAGTAGTGACAATCTCGACAAGTTCTCCGCTTGCGGCGAACGCAGGCCGGCCGAATACTTCGAGGTATTTGATCGTTCCATCGGGGAGCACGATTCTGTACGTGATCGAGTAGTCTCTTTTCTCGCTCACCGCGCGTTGAACTTCTGCGAATAGCCGGCCCCGGTCGTCGGAGTGGATTCGTTGGAACACGGCTTCGCGGCTCGGAACACCTTCCGCCGGGTCAAACCCCCAGATGCGGTACGTCTCCTCCGAACCATAGAGAATCGCCGTCTCGTTGAAGGCCGATACACCGCTGTGACTCAGCCTCTGTGCCTCCGCCAGATAGGCTTCGCTGCGGCGTAGCCGGTCTTCGGCCTTCTTGCCTTCATCGATGTCAACAGACAGGCCATACCACTGGATGATGCGTCCCTGCCGATCGCGCAGAGGCTCTCCGCGAGAATCGTGCCAACGAAACTCCCCGTCCGCCCGACGGAGACGGGTCACGCGCTGGTACGAAGTGCCGGTCTGAATTGCGTGCGAGAAAGCCCTCGCACTTTCGGGAAGGTCGTCAGGGTGCAGAAATGCGTGCCAGCCACCGTGCTTGAGATCCTCAACTCGCAGGCCGCTATAGTCCAACGTGCGCTGATTGATATGGGTCGGTTCGCCGTTGGGGTCCAGTGACCAGAGCAAGCCTGGCACTGTTTCGATGATTTCACGGAGCTTGTATTCGCTCTCCCGCAATGCTTCCTCGGCCCGTCTGCGCTCCGTCACGTCGATGCCCGTGACGACAATCTCCAGAAGCTCTCCGCTTGCCGAGAACACAGGATTGTTAGTTGCTTCGAGGTGTTTGATCGTTCCATTGGGCAGTATGATTCTGAACTCGTTCACAAAGCTTATCTTTTCGCGCACGCCGTGCTCGATGTTTTCGTTCACCCTGTCTCGGTCGTCTGGGTGAATCCGTTGCCACACCGCTTCGCGGCTCGGAATGCCTTGCGGCGGATCAAACCCCCAGATGCGGGAAGCCTCCTCGGACCAATAAAGAATTTCCGTGTCGTTATAGGCCGCGGAACCGGTGTGGCTCAGCCTCTGTGCTTCCGCCAAATATCCCTCGCTCCGCTGTAAATCGGCGGTCCGTTCCACCACTTTGGCCTCGAGCTCTTCGCGGGCCTGACGAAGCTCTTGCTCTGCCCGTCGTCGCACGGCGCTGACCCAACCGACAGCCAAGGCGCAAGATGTGCAAACGGCTAGATAAACGAGATCAGCATAGCTAATTGGGCTCAAGGAAAACGAGGGACGTAGAAAGAAGTAATTAAGGCTGAGGACTGAAAGGACAATTGCGAGCGCACCTGGCCCGGCTCCCGCGTACCAAACGGTCGCGGCGACCGCGAACAAGAACGGCGTCAACTTGACCTCGAAACGTCGCAACAGGAAGAAATCCAACCCGATCGCGATTGTTACGGACAGAACTGCAATGCCGTACCGGAAAATCGTCGGCATGGGTGTTGGCGCTGAAGGGTCCCGATGTACCATGGCTTGCCTCATTCGTGAGCCAGCCGACCAACGAGGAGCTAAACGCGAAATGGGATAAAGCGGCGCATCGTGGGGGTGTCGGAAGCTTCCACTTCTCCACTGAAGGAGTGATACGCCCAGACGGACACTAACGTTTTCCAGCTCTCCCAAAAAGGAACTTTTTGCGGAACCGCTGACCGAGGTCTTGCGCAACTGCGCGCGAGCGCTTCTTGAGCAGGTCGTCGAAGCCGAAGTTCAGGGAAGAATGCACCGGCTCGAGAAACCAACTGACTTCCGGTGATGGCCGATCGCTAATCGAAATTTATAAGTACGCGCCCTGGATCATTCCGCGAACCGTCTCAGAGATCCAAGTCTTCGCGGGTCCCGGGGTTTGGAGGCGTTTGCTTTTGAAGGCACACGGGCCCGTTCTCGAAACAAAGACGACAAGAACGTTCCCGACGCGACAACAGCCTTCAAGCCGGTGGCCTGTTTGAACGTCACATTGACCTCTGAGCAATCATGAATGCCCGGATCAGGTCCGGCATGACGACGCGGTGGGTTGAGAGATCATGGGCGATAAATCCGGCAAGCAGGATGTCGAATACGGCATCGTCCCCATCAACGTGATGGCATCGATGTCGGGGCTCGATTTCGTCCGCGCGATCTTCGCGAGACGATTGCCGGAGCCGCCGATCATGCAGACGGTCGAGCCGTTCGACTGCACGGTCGAACCCGGCGCCGTCTTGATTCACAGCGTGCCGGGTCTGCGCCACTACAATCCGATCGGCTCGGTGCATGGCGGCTATGCCGCGATCCTCCTGGATTCCGCGATGGGGCTCGCAGTGCAGAGCACGCTGCCCGCGGGCACTGGCTACACCACGCTGGAATTCAAGATATCATTCGTGCGCGGCATGAGCGAGACGAGCGGCGTGATCCGCACCGAGGGCCGCGTGCTCAACGCCGGTCGCCGCGTCGCCACCGCCGAGGCGCGCATCACGGATGCAAAGGATCGGCTGCTTGCGCATGCGACGACGACGTGCCTTGTGTTCGAAGTTCCGAAGGGGAGCGCGAAAGGTTGACGTTGAATCGGAGGGTAGGCAGGGCAACTCTCAGGCCGCCGGCGCCAGGAACGTCAGAGCTTGCGTAGCCGAGCTGCGGCCGATTACGTTCGCCACAAAGCCCAGCGTCTACGACCAGGCTGTCCTCGCCTTCATGAAAAAGTATTAGCGCGGTCGTTTGCTAAGGCTGACACGTCAGGGCTTACCAGACGTTCACCTGTTCGGCGGAGGTAGCCGAGCGGGCCAAAGCCTTGGCCGCGTCGGCATGTGACGCTTTCTCGGCACGCCGCTCATAGTCCTCGGCCAAGGCCCTGAGCTGAGCCGCAATCGCGCAGTCGGTCATGGTCCGGGCGCTGCGGAGCAAGGTCTGTGCTGTTTCCAGATATGCCTTGCCTCGTCGTGAGATCTCGAATGTCATGATACCCTCGCGCGGTTCTCCGCCGACGGGTTCAGGGCGATCCGGAACCACGGCAGCCAGCTGCGGTCGCTTTCCCGGCGCGCTCTGAAGCGATCGACGCACTTTTGCGAACAAAGCGGCGTGCGCCACGAATAATGCCGGACGAGACCAAATTTGCCGTCACAGACCGCACATCGCGCGGCACTAACAGTCCTGGGGCATTCCGGACGGCTCTGCATTGTGGTCTCCTTCCGTTCGTCGATGATCCTCTTCCCACTGTCGCATCGGATGAGCCGATGCGCTTTCCCATGCATGTAGACTAGGGCGATCGAGACCATCGTCTCAATCGAACCTTGGTAAAGTTTGATTATCCAAAAGGGTGACTGAACTATGCGCTCGTACGGGTTCCAATTAAGTCCCGACCGACACTTCTGCTTGCTTCTTCAATGCGCTCAAATTGACCGGGACGGACATCAACACCATTGCAGCAGTTGCAGACTGTTCTCGGCAAGTGGGTACAATCGGAAAGAGGTGACCGGTCGTAGGGTGGTGGCGTCGCGATCCGCTTTTTCCCCTTGATCAGCGCAAGCGCGGCACAAGACCTGACTTGCGAGCGCCTGTCCTCCCCCGAGACGCTCTGAGCCTCGCGGCCGTTCTGGCCGCGGCTCCCACCAGGTCGACTTCTGGCCGATGGCGGTTTGCCATCGGCCCTTTTTTTCGTCGCCGGCATATCTCTCGGAAACCGATAACGCCTGTCCGCGCCTATGGCGTTGATGTTTGGCTGCGCAAAAGTCAAAAATTATTCGGGGCGAACCCTATGACTGCTGGGTCAGGCCAGCGACGCGTCTACGCGCAGGCGCGCGAATCGCTTGGCGAACCGCTCCTATGCCATCCTCAACATCGCGCTCGGGCGAGTCGAAAAACCGCGGCCCTCGTCTGATCGAGGTCGTTCTGTAGTCGTACGGACGGTGCAATCGGCTACTCGCGGCTTGCCGTCTTGCCGCCAAGCGCTTGCGTTGCGTTCGCCGCGCCGGCGAGCAGGGCTTTCACCTGATCGCTCGAGGGCTCTATCGTCATCGAGGCCCGCGTCCCTGCCAGACTAAGGGTGAACCGGACATCGCCATTCCAGTCCAGGACGGGGGCGGCAATGGAGACATAGCTGGTCAGGTCGGAGCGGACGATCGTCGTGTAGCCCTTTCGCTTCAGCTCACGGCTTGCATCTTCCCTGAATTTTCCGGCGTCGACTTTGCCGCCGAACACAGCATCCCATTCCTGCGCGATCAGATGCGCCGTCAGGTTCGGTGCCAGCCGGGCGGCGTAGATCTTGCCGGCTGCGGAACTTAGCATCGGGATCAGTCCGGTGCGAAACTCAAACGCGCCGCGCTGATCGCCGTCCTGCTTGAACAGGCTGAGCGGGCCGTCGTCGGTCCATGTGGTGACGGCCGCGCTTCGCCGCGTGATGTCGCGCAGATTGGTGACCTCGCGGCGGACAATCTCGAAACCGTCGATCTGCTGGATCGCGCTGACGCCGAGCGAGAGCGCCGCAGGGCCGAGGCGATAGTGGCCAGGCTTCTCGTCCGCGGCGGCGAGCCCGATTCTGACGAGGCTCACGAGATAGTTATTCGCGGCGCTCGCCGTCAGATCCGCCAGCGGCGCGATGTCCTTGAGAGCCATCGCCTGCTGGCTCGTCTGCATAACGCTCAGAATCCGAAAGGCAATTTCCACCGACTGAATGCCACGGCGCGGCTTCTTCTCCTGCATCTGCTTCCTTCGACCGGTTCAACGAATCGAGATTGACACAAACAAAGGTCGAGAGCATCATACAACAATAAAACATAGATTCAACTATATTGAATATCTACGGAGGACACGAAAATGCCCCTTGGTGCCATCCGCAGCGTCTACACGGTCGCCAACGATATGGATCTCATGCAGGCCTTCTACGCCGAGGCGCTGGAGCTTCCGCTAGCTTTCCGGGATCGCGACAATTGGTGCCAGTTCAAGGCCGGGCAGCTCGCGTTTGCGCTGAGCTCACCATCCGAAGCGGCCACGGGCGCGCGCGGGAGCGTGGTCGTTTTCGGCGCGGCCGACATGGCTGCGATCGCGCAGCGGATCGAGCGGCTCGGCGGGCTGCACTTGTCGAACCGCGACATGGGTTCGCACGGCAGCGTCGCGACGTTCGCCGACCCCGAGAACAATCTGTTCCAGATCCACATCCGGCAAGGCGGCTAGGTGCCGCCAAGCGTCAGCAATTCATCCCAACAAGGATCCACCCATGAAATTCGGTGTCTTCGATCAGAACGACCGCTCCGGTCTTCCGCCGGCAGAGCAGTACGAGGACCGGCTTGCACTTGCCGAGCTCTACGATCGGCTCGGCTTCCACTGCTTCCATATGAGCGAGCACCACGGCACTCCGCTCAGCACGACGCCGTCGCCCAGCGTGTGGATGGCGGCACTGTCGCAGCGGACCAGGAGATTGCGGCTGTGTCCGCTGGTCTATCTGTTGCCGACCTACAATCCCGCACGTCTCTATGAAGAGATCTGCATGCTCGATCATCTGAGCGGCGGGCGATTCGAGTTCGGGATTGGCCGTGGCGCCTCGCCGCACGAGCTCGACGCGCTCGGGATCGACTCCGCGAAGGCGGCGAAGATGTATGCGGAGGCATTCGACGCGATCCAGCGCTGTTTCACGCAGGATTCCGTCACGACGACAGGCGAGTTCTGGAATCTGAACGACTACGCGGTGGAAATGAAGCCGCTCCAGCGCCCGCATCCGCCGATGTGGTACGCGGTCGGCTCGCCGGACACGGTGGTCTGGCCGGCGCGCAACGGTGTGAATGTGGTCTGCGGCGGCCAAGTGTCCCGCGTGCGCGCGATCTCCGATCGCTATCGCGAGGAGATGGCCGCAGCCGGTCCGCAGGGCAGGGGCGCGCCCCTCATCGGCGTCAATCGCTACATCATCGTCGGTGAGACCGATCGCGACGCCCACGAGCTGGGTCGAAAGGCCTGGCCGTCATTCTACGACAATTTCATCAAGCTCTGGCGCAAGCATGGCACGCAGCCGGTCAATGCCAAGCTGCCCCCCTCATTCGATCAACTCGTCGAATCCGGCCATGCGATTGCCGGCTCCGCCAGAATGGTGACGCAAATCCTGTCCGACCAGGTCGCGTCCGGCGGACTGAACTACGTGATCGGAAGCTTCATGTTCGGGACCATGCCGCATGCGGAGGCTGCGGCCTCGATCCGCCGCTTCGCCGAGAGCGTCATGCCTGCGGTGAAGGCGGCCGAAACAGTGGCCGCATGAGTGCATAAAACAGGTGAACGCAAGGAGGTGGAAAATGTCTGGTGCTCCTCTGTTGAACAGCCGCGATCTGCGGCGCGTGCTCGGAACCTTCGTCACCGGTGTGACCGTGGTGACGACGACAGATGACGAGGGCAGATTCCACGGCGTGACCGCCAATTCGTTCAGCTCGGTCTCGCTCGATCCGCCGTTGGTTCTCTGGAGCCAGGCGGTCAAGAGTCACAGCCACCCGGCATTCTTCAAGGCCGACCGCTTTACCGTGAACATCCTTGCCGAGGACCAGATCGAGCTGTCGAAGCGGTTCGCGAAATCCTCGCATGACAAGTTCACCGGCATCGATGTTGATCTCGGTTCAGGCGGCGTGCCGCTGCTTCGCGATTGCAGCGCCAGGCTGCAATGCCGGGTCGTGTCCCGAGTTCCCGGCGGCGACCACACGATCTATGTCGGCGAGGTGCTTGCGATCGATCAATCGGAAAGGAAGCCGCTCGTCTTCGGCAACGGTCGATATCTGCTGGCAGATCCCCACGATTTGGCCGACACCAAACTGTCGCCCGATCGCAAGCAGATCCAACTCACTGCGATGCGGCTCGGCACGCGTGCGATCGAGCGCCTGGTCAGACGGTTCGACGAGACCATGGCGCTTGCCGTCTGGGGCGCCCATGGTCCGACGATCACCCATTGGGAGCCGGCATCCGCTCCGGTGAGCGAAGCACTTCCCGTCGGCTTGATCCTTCCCGTCACATCGACGGCGACGGGTCTGGCCTTTGCCGCCCAGCTTGCTCCCGAAGCCATCGCCCAAACGGCCTTGCCGGGTCAGGATGCGGCGTCCGGAGAGGGCGATTGGAACGAGCGCCTCGCGGAAGTGCGCCGGCATGGTCTCGCCAGACAGGGGTTGGAGACCTTCTACCGCAGCGAGACCCTCATCAACGCCCTCAGCGCGCCCGTGCTCGATGCGGATGGCCGCGCTGTGCTGGCCCTGACCGCGGTGGGTGAGGCAAGTCGGTTTCGCGCCGATCTCGACGGGGAGTTCGCCGGTGCCTTGCGTGAGACCGCAAAAGACTTGTCGCAACGACTTGGCTATGAGGCGGAGAATTCTCGCGAGCCCGCCGAGCGCCTCCCGCTTGCGGTTGGGGCTTGAGCGATGGCCGAATTGTCCCCGCTCGATGCCGAGCTGCTTGCGCAGGACTTGCCCGCGCTTACCCAGGCGGACGTTGCGTCAACGGTCTTCTCCGGGCAGCGAGGCAAGATGGAATATCGCGCCGCCGGAGATCCAAACAAGCCTGTAGCGCTGATGCTTCACGGACTTGGCTCAAGTTCGGCCGGATACCGCGCCCAATTCGCCGGCTTATCGCGTGATTTTCGCGTCATCGCCTGGAATGCCCCCGGCTTCGGAGACAGCTCACAGATCCAGGGGCAGGACGCCGGCATCGAGGACTACGTAAACGCGCTGGAAGGTTTGCTGCGTGCGCTCGGCATACGACGGCTGGCGGTTCTGGTCGGCAGCTCCTGGGGGAGCGTCGTCGCGTTGGCCTTCGCGCGACGCTATCCTGCGCTGATCGGCAGCCTGGTTCTTTCGGCGCCCAACGTCGCCAGGGGCCACATCACCGGCGAGGCCCGCGATGCCGAGCTCAATGCGTGGCTGGGCATGGCGGATGTCGACGTCCTGGTGTCACGCGCTGCGATCGCGAACAGGCTGCTCACGCCGGATACGCCGGCTCAGGTCAGGCAGCATGTCGAGCGCTTGCGCGATGGGATGACTACTGACGGCTGGCGGCAGGCGATCCGCTCGCTGTTCACGGCCTACACGCCGGACATCATTCCAGAGGTCAGGTGCCCCATTGCCATCCTCTCCGGCACTCTCGACCAGGTCGCGCCATATCGCGATCACGCCGAGCGGCTCCTCGCTGCGGCACCCTGGTCGACATCGCAACTGTTCGAGGATTACGGGCACATTCTCAAGCTCGAAGCTCCCTCGAAATTCAACGCGGTCGTCCGCGAGATCGCAGCTTAGGTAAGAAGAAAAGCAGGTGCGACTGCACCGGGGAAGGAAACATGGACGCTGGACAGGAAGCAGAGCGGCCCAATCCGGGTCATTGGTGGTTGGTGAGCGTCCTCTGTCTCGTGAATGCCGTTGCGTTCATCGATCGCGCGGCGCTGCCGCTGCTGGTGCAGCCGATCAAGCGCGACCTGCAAATATCGGACACGTTGATGAGCTTCCTGATCGGGGCGGCATTCATCATCACCTACGCCGTCGGAGGCTGGTTCGTCGGCATGCTCGTCGATCGCTTTCCGCGCAGGCGGATCCTGGCCGCGGGCATTGCAGCGTGGGGGATATCGACGATGCTCGGCGGATCCGTCACGACCTACGCGGGCCTCTTTCTCGGTCGCTGCGGTGTCGGAGCGGGCGAAGCGACCTGCGGGCCTTCGAGCATGTCGCTTGTCAGGGATGCATTCCATCCCCGCTTTCGCGGGCGTGCCGTCGCGATCTGGGCCATGGGGGCGAGCATCGGCGGCGGGCTGGCGCTGCTCGGCGGCGGTGCCATTCTGCACTTCGTGGGGGAGAGCGGGAGCTACGTTTTTCCCTTGCTGGGAGTCTCGGTTCGCTCATGGCAGCTCGTTCTGATCGCGTGCGGCGCGATCGCGCTGCCGGTCGCCGTGCTGGTCTATACGTTCAAGGAGCCGGCGCGGCGGTCCGCTGGCAAGGATAAGCCCATCGCGCTCAAGGACGCCTTCGAAGCTGTTCGCGATCGGTGGTTCGTCTTCGCCCCGCTGTTTCTGGCGAACGCCGCAACGATCATGTTGTCGGTGGGGTACTCGTCCTGGATTCCCGCTTTTCTCGGGCGGGTGTGGAAGATCCCGGCCGGCGAGATCGGCCTGACTTATGGTCTCATTGTCCTGTTTCTCAGCACGGCCAGCCAGTTCGTCGCCGGATTTCTCGTCGACGCGGTCTATCGCAGATTCGGATTGGCGGCGGTCCCGGCCCTCGGCGTAGCGATCTCCGCGCTGATCTTCCTTCCAGCGGTCTTCGTTCCGGCCGCGGGATCCATCGTCTCGGTCTGGGTTCTGCTCGCCATTTTCAATCTTCTGGCAGCGAGCCTCTTCACCATCGGAACATCGACAATCGTGCATCTGTCGTCCGGAGCCGCGATTGGAAAGATCACGGCGGTCCATTTCGCCTGGGTCGGTATTACGGGAACAGCAATCGCGCCGACGCTGGTGGCCGTCGTCGCCGAGCAATTCTTCCAGGGCGCTCTGGGTTCGGCCCTCTCGACCGTCGGCGGTGCGCTGGCGGCGCTCGGCGGAGTGTGTCTCCTCGTCGTGTACTGGCAGCTGCGACCGGGCGACACTGTTTCATCGCTGGCGCGCGAGACGGCCTAGGGGAAACGAACCTTTGATCAAACACATTCCAAGGAGGTTGAAATGCAAGTGATCAAATTCGAGCAGACGGACGCCGTCGGCCACATCGTGCTGGCCAACCCGCCGAAGAATCTCATCGCTTCGGCCTTCTCGAACGACCTCAAGCAGGCCGTTCACGAAGCCAGCGAGAGCGACATCCGGGCGCTGCTGATCAGGGCGGAAGGTCCCAATTTCAGCCAGGGCGGTGACGTGCTCGATTTTGGAGAAAAACACCAATCAATTCCGTACCTTCATCGCCGAATGCAATCAGTCGTTCCGCGCTCTCGAAGCCTTGCAGATCCCGACGGTCGCGGCCGTTCGTGGCGCTGCGTTTGGCGGGGCCTTCGAGCTTGCTCTCGCCTGCGACTTCATCATTGTGGCCGAAGACGCGGTGTTTCGTTGCATTGAGGCTTCGGTTGGCTCCGCACCGGTCGCCGGCGCAGTACAACGATTGGCCGAACGCATCGGCCGCTCGCGCGCGGCACGATACACCATACTGTGCGAGCCGATGTCGGGTGTCACCGCCGGCCAGTTGGGTATCGCGGCGTCGGTCGTGCCTGCAGCGGAAGTCGAGGCGGTGGCGCTCAAATTCGCGCAGGGCCTGTCGACGGGCCCCACGCGATCCTATGCGGCGATACGAACCTTGTTGAAGGCGTGGTCGGGTGGCGGCGTTCCGTCCGCCGACGCGGTGATCCTGGACGTTACGATGGCGCTTCACAGCTCGGAGGATGCGCGACGCGGCCGCACGGCTCGCGCCGAGGCTATCAAGCAGGGAATCGAACCGCCGAAGGTCGCCTTCACCGGCCGGTGAAGACGTCCGCGAGGCGCGGAATCCTCTCTGTCTGTCCGAGCGTTTCGGATCGCGAGGAAGAATTGGCGAGCGAAGGTGCGCGATTTAGTGGGTGAATGCAACCACGGCGAACTTGGTCATGGCGTAGCCAACGTTGCTTCCCACGCGCTTTCCGGCGAGGGATCCCAGATTGATGATCCGGGACCCTTGACGTTCACGCGCCACATTTCATCTAGCTCGTTCTCGCCCTCGTCGGAGACTCGGACCTTCGGATTGATGCCGGCGGTGTTGTCGATGGCGTCGATGCCGCCCCACCGCGCGACCATTCGTTTCCTGCATCGGCGAGCGCTGGTTCAGATGTCGTGACGTCGGCTGCTGGCCGTCAGATTTGAGGGTGATATCGGAACGCCCGCAAATGCTCATCATCATTGAACTGAGCCTGGATATGGCCGCGCGAAACAGTCCTGAGCGCGATGGCGCGCTACCGAGGCGCGCGAGCCGCTCGTCTGACAGGCGCTTTGCCGGATCTGTCCTTGTGCGGTCGCGAGGGCTTGGCCCGCTTCTGTTCCTTGTCGACCTGATAATCTCGAAAGACCCGCCGTGCCGCCACATGCTCGTCAGGTGCAAGTCCGGTCGACAGCACACGTCGACCGTCAATGATGTGCCATGCATCTTCGCCGCGGTCGTCGCTGCGGACCGTCATCACCAGATACTTAACTTTCCCATTTCGTCGCTTCGACATTGATCCATCTCCTCAACGGGTTGTTGTTTGCTCGCGACGAACGCCAATTTCGCTCGGCCGCATCCCAAGATGCGCCTGACGGAGCGATCCTGGTCAAGGTCACCGAATGACGACAACGGGGAAAACCCCGGGAAAGCTCCGGACCGCCCGGAGAGCATTGGCCGAGGGGCCACAGTGCAAGGGATACCCCTTTGATCGCCGAATTGCGGTCGACGTGCGATCGCTAGTCGGCCCCAAGAACCCGGTGAGCGCAGTCTTAAGGTTACCAGTCGGTGCCGCGCCCGTCTGGCGTGGTGTCGAGGATCGTCCAGAGCGGATCGAGGTCGGGCGCGCCGCGTGGATCCTGTTGGGGGTCGGCCATCGTGGCGCTCATCTCGCCGGACCAGAAATGCCGGATCGTGCCGTCGCGCTGCGTGAACACGCTGTAGCCGGGCACATCGGCATCGTCGGCGCTAACGTAGTCGCGCGTGTAATCGCCGGAGATGTCAGAGAAGACTTTGTGTCGTGTCCAGCCACGCGTTCTCTTTGCCTCGATCAACCGCGCGATCGGCGCCTCGGCGCACCTTGTGCGCGCTGATCTCGTAGCGGTCAAACCATCGGGAAGCGTCTGCGCTCGCTGAGGCGCTCTGTCGTTTGGAAATGCCCACTAAGCAATTGATATCACAAGAGGCGAATTTGGCGAATTTTTCCAAATGCTCATTGGAATCGTTCAATCTTCAAACGGATTTTGATTCCGCCATTCGGAGGTTCGATCCCTCCCGCCCCAGCCAGCACAAGCTGCTGAGTTGGTTAGATAACTCGCCCGCAGTCTTCGGGCCCGTTTGGAAACGGAATTCGGAAGCCGCACAGAGAATGAACTAAAGGCGTGGTGTTTCATCAAACATGTTGCTGCTCTCTTAGCTAGCTTCCAGCAGAACATACATTGCGCAGGCCCAACCGAGCAGGTGCTGTCAGGCGGCCATCGCAAATTGGCGTAGCGCAGCGAACGAATCGGACAACTCGCCCCAGCGGCTTTCCTGGAGCGATTGGAGCCTTACGAGCGGCGCCGCGGCCTGTCTCGACTGGGCGTCCGGGAAGGCGAGCGCCACGCCTCGAGGAGCATCTTGAGAAATTGGCTGGCATGAGGGGAAAGCGTCGACCCGTGCCTGCGCACGATTCCGATCGTCCGCGACACGTCCGGCTCCGTCAACCTGACGGTGTGAATGATCGGATGGCCGGCGGCCGGTGTCGCGAGCCTCGGCAGTACGGCGATGCCCAGTCCCGCTTCGACGAGACCGAGCGAGCCGGAGAGGTGAGCAACTTCATAGGACCAGTTCAGTTGCAGGCCGTGTCGCGCCAGCGCGTTGTCTATCAATGCGCGGTTGCCACTGTTGCGGCCGACGGTAATAACCCGGTGCGATACGATCTCCGACCAGCTTACCTGTTTGCGCGATGCCAGCGGATGGTCGTGGCGGCAGGCCAGGACGAAAGGATCTTCAACCAGTTTCTCGAATTCGATTTCGGCATGCGAAGCTCCGATGAAATTGATGCCGAAGTCGGCTTCTCCGCGCGCGACCGCTTCCAATCCCTCATTGGCCCCGATGTCCAGAATCCGGATGCGAATACGCGGATACGCTTCGGCAAAACGGCCGATCGCACGCGGCAGGAAATAAAACACCGCCGTCGGCACCGCGGCCACCGAGACAAGGCCTGAACTTCGCGCGCCGATATCATGGATGGCGAGCACCGAGGTCTCGAACTCGTCGATGAGACGGCGCACCTTCGGCAGAAAGTCGCGGCCGGTCATGGTGAGATTGACGTGACGCGTCGAGCGTTCGAGCAACGGCGCACCGAGGCTCATCGCGACCCGGCCTTAGCTCAATTGTCTGCCGTGATCTTCAGCAATGCCGGCACGTTGGCGAAGTTCAACCGCATGGGCTTTCTGGCCGGATGGCGTCCGCCAGGTCTCTCGATGATCCGGCGCGGAATATTATTCGATAGAACACCTGGCGCTCTTGAGCCCATCGATTTCGAGCTGGAAGTGGGAAGCGCAGAGTACGACGCCCTGTGGCCTTGGGGCGAAGCTTGGTGTCAAGAACTTGAGGTGTACCACAACCCCCAAGCCACCCATCCCATTCCATTCGACCTGATCCCAGGGGCGACGCATTGGTTTGAGCGCGACGGCGACGTCGAATGCAGCGCGATGTGGGCGAACTCCGTCCTGTCATCGGTCACGCACCTGCGGATGCCAAAGAGGATGGACGATTTTGGCCGGGGTGACCCGCCTGCCTGAGCATCTCAGGTATCCAGCATGTCCCATTCGTCGCCGAGCACCCAGCGGATCGCCGACAGCTTACCGTTGAGCATCCCCCACTCGAAGTCATCCCAAGGCCCGATGTCGTCCGGTCCAAGCTCCTCCTCGGTCCGCTTAGCCGCAGCCAGAGCCCCTTCCCATATTGTGTCAAGGATCTGATCGGCTCTGTACTTGACCCGATCGTATTCCGCTTCAGGAACCACGCTAACGCGGCCCTCCTCGATTTCCACCCGGCGGTTCCAATGCCGATTGTACCAGATCTGCTTGAATAGCTTGTGCTCGGCTTCCACCAGCTCCGACAGTTTGCGGGGCTCCTGGCTATACTCACGATCGAAGGTGATCTCCTCGATCAGGTCGCTTGCAAACTCTCCCAGCAACGCACCCAGGTTGGTTGAGTAGCGAGAGCCAATCCCGTCGAACAGCGCCGCAAGGTCAGCATGCGGGAGGCGCGTATCGGCGCCCTTCTGGCTGAAATCGTGGATATTGTGGGTTACGAACGCGAAGACATCCTCCTCGCTGGTGCGACCGGCCAACGCATCGACATAGGTCTCGATGATCACGGCGTCGCCAATGCCGTTGATATGCCGATGGAAGGGAGCGATTTTCGCGATGGCTCGGTCCGCAGCGCGCGCTTTGATGCCCTCGCTGATTGGGACTGGTGCCGCCGTGGCAAAGAGCTTTTCGATAAGTCCGACAGCTTCGTTCACTGCCTCGCCGCCGGTTGCGATCCGGTGATCGACCTCGTTGATCTGCTTAAGCGCAGCCTCCCGACAATCTTCCGGAGCAAACTGCTCGAGCGCCTCCCGCACACGCTTGAAATGGCTGGATAGGCTGCGCCGGCTGTCCGCCATCACGCGGTCGCGGTTCCGGGCGAATTCGTCGACCACTATCTGCGGCAGGATAAGCGCGACTTCGCGCGCTTCGGTCATCGCGAACAGCGCATCGAGGAGTGGCAGATGCCGCGTGTCCTTGGTGAGATCGAGCCAGACCGATGTGTCGATCAACAGGTTCAGGGTCATTTGCACCAATCCGCTACGTGCGCCCCGGGACGAGATTCACCGCAGACCGAGGTTGTCCCCGGCGCGCGGATATGCGGTTCCCATCTCCGCCATTCTGACTCTTTGCTGAGCATCGTTTCCTCCTTTCCCGGCGGCTATCTTGATTTGTCCGTCTTGTTCGTCCGTGGCGTTCCACTCCAAAGACTCGACAATGGCGCCGCCGCCAGTCTGTCGCCAAACGGCACGACGTCCGCGCTGTCGTAAAGGACGACGCCAAAGGCAAAGCGGTCTCCGCAAGCCTCGGCCAAGGCCCGCAGGCCGCCGAAATCACCGGCTTTGACCGTCGCGCTCGCCTTGACCTCGATGCCTGCGATCATCCCGTCATCGCGTTCCAGCACGATGTCCACCTCGCGCCCGTCCCGATCCCGAAAATGGTGCGGCGTCAGCCGCAGGTCCGAGGCCGTCATCAGCTTCAGAACCTCCGCGAACACGAAGCTTTCGAGCAGCGCGCCGAACGTGCCGCGATCCGCCTTGACCCTGTCGAAGGAAAGACCGCGCACAGTCGCTAGCAGGCCGGAATCGAGGAAGTGCAGCTTCGGCGTCTTCACGATGCGCTTCAGCGCATTGGTGAACCACGGCTGTACCGTCGCGATCAGGAACACCTGCTCAAGCAGCCCGACATAACGCTGCCCTGTCTTGTGGCTGACGTTGATGCCGGCGCCGAACTGCGAATAGTTGACCAACTGGCCGGAGTGCTCGGCCAGCAGCCTTACGAATTTCGGAAATTCCGTCAGCTTCTCGACATCAGCCACATCCCGCAGATCGCGCGTCAGGACCGATGTGAGATAGGATCTCGCCCAGTCCTGCCGCCGGCGCTCGCTGTCGCGGCTGATCGCTTCGGGGAAACCGCCGAGCAGGACAATCCGGACAAGATCGTCGCCCAGGATTGCCTCCCGGTGGCTCAAGAGCTTTCCTGCGAAGAGATGCTCCAGGAAAGTCGGCGTCCGGCCTTCGATCTCAGCCCTCGCGAGCGGCAGCATCTGGATGGTCTCCATCCGGCCGGCCAGGCTGTCGGCGACCCGCGGCAAAGTCAGGACATTCGCCGAGCCGGTCAGCAGGAAGCGACCCGGCCGATAGTCCTCGTCGATGGTCTTCTTGATCGCCAGCAGCAGGTCAGGGGCGCGCTGGATTTCGTCGATGATGGCCCGGTCGAGGCCGCGGATGAAGCCGGCGGGATCGGACTGGGCGGCCTCGAGGACCGTTTGATCGTCGAGCGTGATATAGGTCCGCCCGGCTTCTCCCATTTTTCGGACAAGCGTGGTCTTGCCGGCACGGCGCGGGCCTACGATCAGGACCACTGGCGTATCAGAAAGGGCTTCCTCCGCCCGCCGCTCCACAAACCGCTCGAACATGCCATCTCCGAATCCGGAAGATTGGAACTATCGGGTCCGGCTGATTGGGAGTCAAGGCACCGCTAATTGGAAGTGTTCAGGCCGCGATCTGGAAGGCCTGGAGGGGAAAGCCTTCCCCCTGGTCGGCGCCGCGGTCGCCGACGCACCCCCTTCTGCGGGGGAGATCCCCGCATCGCCCCCTTTTAGAGTGAGAGGATGGCTCGGCTTCGCCGTGACGGGTTGAAGGTTGGAGGAGAGGCCTCCGGCGCCCGTCATGGAGACTAGCCATGACCCATGTGGAGATTCTGGACGCCGCTCGCGACCGCGCTGGCGGCTACAAGGTGGATGTGACCCGCGGCGAGCGGATCGGCCGCGTGTCCTCCGAATGGTTTTCGAGGCCCGCCGACGAGCGCTACCTTTCCTTGTCCGACCTATATGCCGCCGTGCATGGACGGACCGAGCGTAGCCGCACCCGAACCGTTGAGAGCGCGGCGATCCGGGTAGAGGCGAGCCGCGACGATGCAGAGCGCCTGGCGCTGATGCTGCCCGGCTCGGATGGGCCGATCGCGCCGACCCATTGGAGCTTCGGTCAGCTCGCCGGCCTGGTCGGGGCGCCGGCCGCCTATTTACGCCAGCTTCCCGCGCCGCTGGCCGGTATCAACCTGCAATACGGCTTGACGTCCCATCGCGCCGAGCAGGTGAACACTTTGGAGATTGAAGACGGCCGCATTGAGCTGCGCGCCGTCACCGGACCCGACTATGGCCGCATCTACGACCACGAGTTGGTCGCCGCCGTGCAGCGGATCGCCGGCAACGGCACGGGTGACACGCGCTGGAAGGTGCCCGGCGTGCTGGACTGGTCGACCGGCGTCTACAACCCCCATGTCGACGTCACCCAAGACACGACAACACTCTATGCCTCCGACCGGGACGTCTTCCTCTTCCTGGTCGACGATCGAAGCGCCGTTCGGGCCGGCTTGGAGTCGTTTTTGGCGCGAGCCGTCGGGCGGCGCTAACACCGGTGCTGGGCCAGAAGCCTTGCTCAGTTTACCCTGGCAATAGGCCCGCCGCGCGATAGCTCTCGATGAGCGAGTCAAAGAGCGAGATGTTCGAGCGACTCCGCGCAACGATTTGAGCGCCCGCGACGGCAGCATAAATGGCGCGAGCCCTTGCCTCACTCTCCTTGGGCTTGACCACCTCCGCGGCGGCCAGTTGCTTGCTTAGCCAAGCGACATTGACGTCAGCAAAAGCCTGAACCTCCTTCAACACCGCTTCGGGAAGTTCGTCATATTCGGTTGCCATAAAACTGCTGAGGCAGATGCGATTGTCGCGCTCAAGCGACGCTCGGAAAATGTCCGGATAACGGCGTAAGGCGGCGATCGGGCTTTGAGCCGCAGCCGAGATCGCGTCCAGGTCGCGGACGATATCTTCCCAATAACGCTTCGCAACGGCCTCGCCGAGCGCGGCCTTGTTGGCGAAATAGTAGTTTATGCTGGCGGCCTTGATGCCCACGGTCTGCGCCAGATCGCGGAAGTTTATGCCGCCATAGCCGTAGGCCATCGCCGCTTCCCGCGCTGCCGTCAGGATCGCTTCCTTCGCATTCTCTTTCATCGTTCTCGCCATATTCGAAAGGTACCTACCATATGACAGATAGGGGTTGACGGGGCAAGTTTTGAGTCGTAATTGTTTACCTGTCATCTGACAGGCAGGTGACTTGCCAGCACAAAGCGAGACTCGCCATGACCGACAAGCTCAAGCTCTTCACCTCCCCCTCGGCCTTTCCCAATCCGCAGCGTTTGCGCATCTTCATGCACGAGAAAGGCATCGCCGATCGGTTCGATGAAATGATCTACGACATGTCGCCGGTCGGCGAGCAGCGCGGCTGGAAACATCTCAAGATGAACCCGTGGGGCGAGACCCCGACCTTGGCGCTCGCGGACGGTTCCTTCCTCAGCGAGACCTCCGCAATTGCGCGTTACCTCGACGACACTTTCGACGGTCGAAAGATCATGGGTGCGACGGCTCACGAGCGGGGCCTCGACCAGATGTGGGACAACCGGGTGTGGGTGCACATCCTCTATCCCATCGTCACCGCCTTCCATGTGCTGCACCAAGGTCTCGGGCCGAAGCTGGAACTGACCAGCAATCCTGCGTGGGGCGAGCATTCCCGCAAGGTGGCGCTGACTCACGCGGCGCTTGTCGATCGCCATCTAGCCGATGGCCGCGAGTGGTTGCTGGGCGGCGAGGCGCCGACGTTCGCGGATATCACGATGGCGACCGCGATCGCGTTCTCGAAGTTTCCGGTGAACGCCACGCCGCTTGATGAGCGCTTCGAGCACATCGATGCCTTCTGGCAGCGCTGGCAGCGCCGGCCGGCCTTTCTGGCCGCCTACGCCGACCGGAACAGTGGTGTGCCCGAGCTCGATAACCGGGACTGAACGCTCATCCCCCTCGACCCATGCTCAATCCGAAACTCAATCTGAAGGAGGCCGCAATGCCGTTCGCACGTATCGATCTGATCCAAGGGAAAACCCCCGAATACCGCGCCGCCGTGGCCGACATTGTCTACAGGGGCATAATCGATGTCCTCAAGGCGCCCGACGGTGATCGCTTCGTGGTTGTCGGTGAGCACACCGCCGACAACCTGATCTATGATCCCAAATTTCTCGGGTTCAGTCGGTCCGCCGACTTCATGCTGATCCAGGTGACCAGCACTGTCGGAAACCAAAGAGACACGAAGTTCGCCTTCTACCGGTTCGTCGCCGACGAGTTGAAAACCAAGCTGGCCGTCCGTCCAGACGACATCATGATCAACATGGTCTTTGTAGACAAAGAGGACTGGTCGTTTGGCGACGGCCAGCCCTGGTGATCGGCTGAATCTGAACTGTAACGGTGAAGACGGAGGCAGAGCCTCCTTCGTTCCATCAGGCGGCTCGCATTTCCCCCGTCGTGGCGAATGCGGGCCGCTTAGCAGGCTGAGTTTTCCCAGAAGCTTCACGGTCTCATCGCGCGCGCCGATTGTCGAATTCGTGTTTCGAATCGACTGTCAGGTCGACAGTGTCGTTGGGATCCGCCGTCGTCGTATGGACCATGCCCGGCGACGAAACTCGGCTAGTCGCAGTGGGAAGAGGCGTCGCACCACCGATGTAGCGGGCGGTGCGCCCACATTCCCACGACCATTCCGTGCCGCAGCCTCGCTTCGCGGCGACCGTGTTCGGCTCTGCGAGCCGAACCGAGTTCTTGCACAGCCTGTCCCGCAACGCACCTGAACTAATGCGGGCACGGCACCATCTCGGCCGCTTGGTGACAGGAGGCCACGGACGACCACCCTCTGGTTTGGAGGCGCTGAGCCTGCCGCCATCCGGCGCTTCGCCCACGATCTGCCCATCGCCTCGGCCGTCATTTCCCCTTCTGCCGAAACGCCGCGACGAACGCGTCCATGACTGCAGCGAGCGCCGATCCTGCGGGCCCCGGGGCACGCAGCATCCACACGGCCCAGGGCGGCGGCGCGTGGGCGTCGAGCACCGTCACGAGACCGCCGGAGGCGAGGAGCGCCGCCGTGCCCTCCGAGCCAGCCTGCGCGATCCCGGTCCCGAGCGCCGTTGCTGTGCGCGCGGCGTCCGATCCGTCCACGATGAGTGCGAAGTCGGGTTGGAGGAGACGGCGCGTGCCGCCTGGCGCACGGAACAGCCAGGGCACCATGCGGCCCGTCGCCGGAAAACGCACGCCGATCAGCCGATGCTGTACGAGGTCGTCGGGCGTCTGTGGCACGCCATGGCTGGCGAGGTAGGCGGGCGCGGCGAGGGTGACGAGCGGCAACGGTGCGAGGCGCCGGGCGAGAAGGCTGGCGTCGGCGATCCGGGGTGCGATCCGCACCGCGAGATCCCAGCGGCCGCCACCGAGGTCGGCGAAGTGGTCGTCGAGGGCAAGCTCTACGCGCAGAGCCGGATGACGCTCCAGAAGCGATGCCAGGGCTTGCAGCAGCGTCGGGGCGAGCGAGGCGGCGGCGGTTATGCGCACCGTGCCCGCGACCCCGACCGGTGAGCCGAGACGGCTGGCGGCCGCCGCGAGCGCGAGCGCCGGGCCTCGGACTTCGGCGAGGAAGCGCTCCCCCTCCGGCGTGAGGGAGAGTGTACGGGTCGAGCGACGGAACAGGCGCGCACCGTGCGCGGCCTCGAAGCGGCTCACGAGCCGAGCGACGGCGGCCGAGGTCACGCCGAGCAGGCGTGCAGCCCCAGCGAAGGAGCCGGCTTCGGCAACGCGAAGAACGACGACGGCGGCGCGCAGAGTGTCCATGCCGCATTCGATACATTTAGTTGCTTCAGCCGCAACACTGTTTGTTCTGCCCCGCGTGACCCCGCGCCCCCACGTTGAGGGTATTGGAAGCGGGAGAGCGATGATGCGCATCGGGATCGTTGGTATCGGGGCAGTGGGGCGGACCCTGGGGACCATCTGGGCGCGTGCGGGTCACGAGGTGGCCTTCGGCTCCCGCGACCCGGCTCGGGCGGCGGATGCGGTGATGGGACTCGCTGGTGCGCATGCGACGACGCAGGAACAGGCTGCGGCGTTCGGCGAGGTTGTGTTGTGGACGCCGCGCGGCGTGATGCCCGCCGACCCGGACATGCTCGCCGGGACGATCGTACTCGACCCGAACAACCGTGAACCCGGTCCCGTTGGCGGTTACGCCTCACCGCGTCCCGAGGGACCAAGCTTCGCCGAGCAGCTCCAGGCGGCCGCGCCCCGGGCTCGCGTGGTGAAAGCGTTCAACACCGTGGTGATGCGGTTGCTGAGGGAGGATCCCGAGCGGCTGCGGGCGTCGGGGGCTCAGGTGTTCCTCGCCGGCGACGACGTGGAGGCGAAGGCGGTGGCTGCCGCACTGGCGGCGGAGACCGGGCTGGACGCGGTGGATCTCGGGGGCCTGGAAGCCGCGTGGATGGTGGAGGCGATGGCCGACGCGTTCCGCCAGGCCATGGCGACGAGCCCTGCGGGGTGGCGCCAGGCGGTGGTGTTCGCAGACCTTGCAGGTAGGGCAGGCTGACGAATGTACGACCACGTCATCTGGCCTGAGCAGTTCCACCCCAAGATCCCGGCGATCTACGGACTGAACGATATCGACGTCGAGGCGCCCTCGCACAGATGGTCGGCCGCAGAAATCCCGGCCTCCTGTACCGCTACCATCAGGAGTGGGTGCAAACCCTGGGCCGCGCGGCGGCGGCGGACCACCGCGCCCAGGCCTAACCATTATTCCCGTCGAAGCGCTCGCGCGCCGACTCTCTTATTCAAATGAAAGGACACCCGTCATGAGCAATCCCGCATCCGAGCAAGCACGTCCTCCGGCACCCTTGTTCGACCTCACCGGCCAGCGCGTCGTCGTCGTCGGTGGCAAAAAGGCGATCGGCCTCGGGGTCGCACAGTCCGCCCACGCCATGGGCGCGGCCGTCACGGTCGCCAGCCGCCGCAACGTCTCGGCCGAGGAGCGGCCGGACTTGGCCGCGTTTGACCAGGTCGTTCTGGACATCCGCGACGAGGCGGCCGTGCAGGCCTCGTTCGAGGCCGTCGGCCCCTTCGACCACCTCGTCGTCACTGCCGGACCGGAACTGGGGTCCTGGGGATCGTTCATGGACCCCGACATGCGCGGCGTCCGCAGCTACTTGGAAAGCAAGTTTCTGGGCACCTGGGCCTGCGCCCGCCATGCCGCCCCGTACCTGCGGGCCGGCGGTTCGATGACCTTTCTCACGGGCGGTACGGGGGCCCGGGCGAAGCTCGGCCTGGCCGCGGTCACGTCGACGTTTGCGGCCGTCGAATCCCTCTCGCAGTCGCTCGCCCTGGAGCTCGCACCGATCCGCGTCAATACGATCCGGCCCGGATTTATCGATACCGACTTCTGGGACGTCCTGACCCCGGCAACCGTGGAGGACATCCGGGCCAAGGTCCGCGCGAACTTCCCCGCCCGGCGGCTCGGGACGGCCGCCGATGTCGGGCACGCCGCCGTCTTCCTCATGACCAACCCCTATGTCACCGGCACGGTGCTCGAGGTCTCCGGCGGCGAGTTGCTGGTCGACTGGATCTTCTGACTTTGATTTTGCGAAGACGGCGGGTGCTCTGTCACCACCGACGGCAATTCCGAGCAACACATGGAGTGAATGATGAAGCGTTTTGAAGACAAGGTCGTCATCGTCACCGGGGCGGGGACGGGTATCGGGGCGGCCACGGCGAGGCGGTTCCTGCGCGAAGGTGCAACGGTCGTGCTGAACGGCCGCCGCGAACAAAAGCTGCGCGACACGATCGCGGGCATCGGTGCGGCCAAATCGCTCATCCACGCCGGGGACGTGTCGGACGAGGCGTACATCAAGCGGCTCGTCGAAGACACGGTCGCCCGCTTCGGCCGGCTCGACGTGCTGGTCAACAACGCCGGGTTCGCGATCTTCGGCCCGTTTGCCGAGCTGACCACCGCCGACTGGCGGCGTCAGCTGGCGACCGACCTGGACGGCGTCTACTTCGGTACCCGCGAGGCGCTGCCGCATCTTCTGAAAACCAGGGGCTCGATCGTCAACGTGTCGTCCGCCTCGGGCCTCGGCGGCGACTGGGGCGGGAGCGGGTACAATGCGGCCAAGGGTGCTGTTTCGAACCTGACGCGATCGCTTGCCCTGGAGTACGCCGCCCGCGGCGTCCGGGTGAACGCCGTTGCCCCCAGCCTGACTAGCACCGACGCGACGGCAGAGTTGGAGAAGAGTGAGGCCGCCATGTCGGCTTTCCGCGGGCGCCTGCCGATGGGCCGACCGGCCACGCCGGATGAGGTAGCGGCCGTGATCGCGTTCCTGGCCAGTGACGACGCCAGCTTCGTCAACGGCGTGATCCTCCCGGTTGACGGCGGCCTGGCCGCGTCCAACGGCCAGCCGAACTTTCTCGAGTTGTTTGGGCAGGGCTGAAGTGCCCGCTTGGGTTCGCCACCGGCTGGTGGGAATCAGGACCCAAGCGGGACCCGAGCCAAAGAGGCGGCCAACGCAGGCTGATTCTATCCTTGGTCAGAACAAACGGGAGTCGCCGCCTGCGCGCTTGCACCGTACGACAGTTCGACAAACCCTCGGCGCTGCCACGTATCCCGGGAATGGAGAACGGCGCGAGTGCGCCCGCAAATATTCTATCTCATTGAGAGATGGCATGGCGCGCCCGACACGATTCGAACGTGTGACCTCCACCTTCGGAGGGTGGCGCTTTATCCAGCTGAGCTACGGGCGCATCTCACATTGCCTAGTCCCACCGACCTTCGCAGGTCAACGCACCGGACAATTCAACTCTCAAAACCTCAACAACCTCGCTGGATTGCTACGCCCGAGTCTGCTGTGCCTTTCCGGAAGCTGCTTACGCGGTGCTTACGCGGAAAAATACCGGCCTTGGGTGGTCTGCTGAGGCTAACCTAACAACCTGACTCTACGCGGCTTTCCTTCTCATACTCAAAACACAGCACCCTTGACATCAGCCTTCGGAGGGCAGTGCCTACGCATCTTGCGGCGCTCAACCCACCTTAAATGGCCACCTCAAGCGAATGTCGGTATCGGTAGTCGAGCGAAGGTCAGGTCGTTGTCTTAGCAGGACAATCAGTCAACGAATAAGTAGATCGAAGGTCCAGGACTTTTGCTATGCGCCGATCCGATCGATCCATTTGCGAAGCAATGGCACCGGGAAACCCTCGCCGTAGCCTTCGGCAACGGTCTTCTTTTCGTGTCCAAGCAACGCCCACCGATAGTCTTGCGGGCAGCCAGCAGCGCGCAGGCGATCCTGAGCTCGTTGACCTCCGAAAGACGCGTCCCCTTCCCTAAAGTTTTGCTTCCCCGCTTACCGAAACGAATACGGCGGCCTCTATTCTCGGGTAGCATCCCGGCTGCGTCAAAGCGGCTGAACAGGTTTCTGGACAATTGTGGAATCGACGATCCCGATAAGGTCGTCCATTCCTTGCGCCATCGACTTCATCCCGACAAAAGTGTACCTGCAATTTCGTTCTTCAAATTCTTCATTGATTTCGAACGCCTCCGACAGGCGCATGCCTGTCGATGCCAGGACCAGAAAAAGGAGCTGATCCTCTTCGTCCAGTTCGCCAAGCCCAGCGTGGCAAAGCTTCATGTCGGCTTCCGATAGAGGAAGCCGAGCATCTTCGTCATCGTTCTTCGGTACAATCCGCGAGAATGGGTTGAATTGCAGCTTGGTCTCGTCAATTGCGAGGTTCACGGCGGCGTTCAACCACCCGATCTTCTTGATGATCGGGCCAGATGGTGGATCAGGTCCGCGAACAGCGGGCTATCTATCTGCTCGACAATACCCGCATGTCGATCGACGCCGTAGCCGAGGCTTTGGGCTTTGCAGAAACAGCAAGCTTTTCGCGCGCGTTCAAGCGATGGAAGGGAACGCCGCCGCAGCGCTTCCGCAGCCGGGGAACGGCGTAATCGGCCCGACCGCCAACTGACCAGACTGAGCGTAGTTTTTCAGGCGCGTATAAAGAGCTGCCTGTATGCCATAAGGCGACGGACACCGCTGAAGCTTTCTGTCAGAGCGTTGATCCGATGATGCGGCAAACGCTCGTTTGTCCAGCAGACGATGCCATCGCCAGTCTTGCGTGGCCATTCACGAAAATTTTGGGACGAGCGCGGTAGCCGCTTCTTGGATCGTGCGCCAGACCGCCTCTATGTCGCTCGCCTCGGTGAATATCGTGCCGATAGAGACACGAACCATCCAATGCCCGGCCGCAGTAGCGGGCGTGACATAAGCTTGGCCTGAGGCGTTCACCGCAAGCGCCCATGCGCGCGTGAAGTCATCGAGACGATGCGGAGGCACAGACCTCGGGCGATACACAATACATACGGTTTGCAGAACGACGGGTGCGACGACTTCCCACCCCGGTGTTGCTTCGACTTTCGACCGAAGATCTTGCGCCAGGCTAATGTCTCGTCGCAACCTGGCCTGCAACCCGGAAACGCCCTGTTCCCGTATGGCGAACCACAGTTTCAACGCCCTGAATCTCCGTCCGAGCGGAATACCGGTGTTACGCAGATTGCGCACCTTCTCGTCGGCCTGAGATTGGAGGAAGCTCGGATCGGCAGACATCACCCTGAGAAGATGAGGTTCGTCCCGAACGAAATAGAGCGAACAATCGAATGGGACGCCGAGCCATTTGTGCGCATTGATCACGACACTGTCTGCGCCCTCGATGCCTTCCCACATCCACCGTAGCTCGGGCAAGATCATCGCATTCCCGGCCATGGCAGCGTCGATGTGGAGCCACAAACCGTGCTTTCGCGCTATGGCAGCGATCTCAGAGACTGGATCAATGGACACGGTAGCGGTCCCGCCCACTGCCGCGACGATCGCGCATGGCTTGAGCCCGGCGTGAATGTCCGCGGTTATCGTATCTTCGAGCGCCTCTGGACGCATCGCGAAATTGCCGTCGATATCGACCATGCGGACATTCTCACGGCCGAAGCCCGCCAGCAGCGCCGCCTTTTCGACGGAAGAATGAGCGCTTGCCGATGTGTAGATCGTCAATGGCTTGAGTTCCGCTTGCAGACCCTGGCGGACGAGCGAAAAGTTCGTCGTCTTTTCCCGGGCACATAGCAGAGCAACCAAGGTGCTTGTCGACGCAGTGTCGTTGATCACGCCAAACCAGGCCGACGACAAGCCAACCATCTGCCTGAACCAGTCGACCGTGACCTCCTCAATCTCGGTCACCGCGGGCGATGACTGCCAGGACAGGCCCAGCACCCCAAGTCCGCTGCACACCAAGTCACCAAGGATACCGGAGCCAAGTGAATTGGAAGGAAAGTAGCCAAAGAACCGTGGGTGTTGCCAATGCGAGATGTTGGGGAGAACCACTGAATCGAGATCAGCGATGATCTCATCGAACCCCTCAGCCTCTACCGGCGGGGAAGCCGGAAGCATCGCCTTAACGTCACCCGGCTGTGTCGCAGGTTGGACCGGATAGTCGGATATTTTCGCATGATAGTCCGCCAGCCAATCGATGATTTCGCGGCCTCGTTTTCGGAATTCCTCGGGCGTCATCTAGACCTCTATGGTTGTTCACTCCGGCCGGGTGTCCCAAGCGGAGCCCGGGCTGCAAATCATGATCTGCGCTTCTCGACCAGAACCTTCCGGAAATCGCCTCGAGATACGATGGAGACAGAGTGCCTCCCCTTTTATCGCGCGAAATGATCATGGCTCGCCTCCTTCGCACATTTTTGGGTTGCTTCGCGACGAGTTGCAAACAGCTCCGCAGCTCCAGCCGATCAATTCATGCGGAGCGCCTAGCGGAGGGCGCTTCGTACGTGTGTCGCGGCTCTGAATATTGGCTCTGACGCAATCTTGGTGCAGCTCCTTTCATTCCGCGCCGATTAACCGGGCTTGGAGCAGATCGATCTTCGTGATGGGACGAGCTTCAGAAAAGGGCGGTTCTCATCTCAGGAGCGCTCTCCCGAGACGGTGGCGATGAAGGCGCGAAGGTCGGCCAACATCAGCCCCGGCTCCTCCAAAGCAGCGAAATGGCCGCCTCTCGGCATGTCAGTCCAGTGAACGATGTTATAGGTCTTCTCCACGAATGAGCGCGGCGTGGGTAGAAACACGGGATCAGGGAATGCCGCGACACCCATCGGTGCTCGCACATGCGTCCCAGGTGGAAACCATTCTGATCCTTCAAGCCGCTTGCCGTGATAAATCCACGTTGCGGTGACGACAGACGATGGCGCGACATAGAGCATGATGTTTGTGAGCAGTTCCTCTTCGGAAAATTTGCTCCAGATGTCTGGGCTGCCGTCGGCAAGCTTGGGCAGGTCCGCCCATTTGCCAAATTTTTCGAGTATCCACCCGGCCGCGCCCACGGGACTGTCGGACAGCGCCACGCCCAGGGTCTGCGGGCGTGTCTCCTGCTCATGATTATAGCCGGTTTCCCAATCAAGAATTTTGGCCCGACGGGCTATCAAATCCCTCTCCTCGACCGATGTCGCCGCCGCGTCCTTGGGAAAGACGCTGACCATGTTGATGTGAAAGCCGATCAGCGCGTCAGGTCGCTCGTGGGCCATCCAGCTCGCGATATGGGCCCCCCAGTCACCACCTTGGACAACATAGCGGGTTGGTCCGAATAGCTCAGCCATCAGCTGGTGCATGAGGTTAGCGGCCCGACGCGGGCCAATTACCCCAGTAATCGGCGTCGAGAATGCAAAGCCGGGAAGGGAAGGGACGATTACATCATGTCCGTCCGACGAAAGTGGTTCGAGCAGCTGTTCGAACTCCAGGTAAGAGCCAGGCCACCCGTGGAGAAGTAGAACGGGCGGCTTCGAACCGTCACCCCGCTTGTGCAGGTAGTGAATTCGCTCGCCCTGGATGTCGGTCGTGAAGTTCGGCAAGCGGTTTAGGCGGCGCTCGACGTCACGCCAGTCGAAATCGTTCTGCCAATAGGCGACGAGCCGCCTTAGATCGCCGATCCCTACACCTGCGGACCATCCGCCGGCATCTGGAAGTTGATTCCAATCGTAGCCTGCAAGCTTGGTCCCGATAACAGCCAGCCTCTCATCGGGTATGTTGATGGTGTAGGGGGCGACCATGACGTTCTCCCGATCGTAGGTGTTTAGCGCGAAGTTCCCGACATGGAATCGCTCCGGCTCAAATCGTTGACAACATTACGACCGCATAACGGAGCCGGGCACGGCTCGTTCCGTTACTTTCTCGCTACGCTCAGGCAGCGCTGGGAGCTCGGTGCTCATTGAGTTGGGCATCACCACGAACGCGACGCATCATCTGTCCCGTTGCACACAGGCAGGATCAGCCAGCATTGGAGCAATGTGCCGGGGTTAATGTTGGAAGTCGATAGGGGTCAATATTCGGCCCTGACTGATGCAGTTTGGAGAATGTCTGGCGCTTTGATTGGAGGAGAATCAGCGCCATGCAGCAGGCACTCCACCGCTCCAGTTTGGTGCCGCGTGGGTTTGTTGTAGAGAGTGCTTACTACGAGGGTGATAAGGCAATCGTCGTAGTTCGGGCGTCCGGGAGCGTCGGCCTCTGTCCCTCTTGCGGAACGGTCTCCCGACGTGTCCATAGCCGCTACCGGCGCCGTGTGACCGATCTGCCGCTCTCGGGTCGGATCGTCCAGCTCCTGGTAATCGCCCGCCGTTTTCGCTGCGATGCGGTTCTGTGCGGGCGTCAGATCTTCACCGAGCGCTTCGGCGAAGGCCTCCTGCCACCATCGGCGCGCCGCACGGCGAGACTGGAGTCCATCGTTCACCACCTTGGCTTGGCGCTTGGGGGACGACCGGCAGCAAGCTTCGCAAAGCGGCTGATGCTGCCGGTGAGCAAAGATACCCTTCTTCGGGTGGTTCGGCACCGTAGCCGTCCCCCAGCTGACCCGCTTAGGGTCATCGGCATTGATGACTGGGCCTGGCGGCGCAATCACCGCTACGCCAGCATCATCTGCAACCTGGAAAGGCGCCGGGTAGTCACCCTGCTGCCGGATCGTGAACCAGCGACTGCTCAAGCCTGGCTCTCGGCTCATCCCACGATCTCGATCATCGCTCGCGATCGTGGCGGGGGATATGGCGAAGCAGCAGCAAAAGGCCCTGCCACACGCAGTGCAGGTCGCCGACCGTTGGCATCTGACGGAGAACGCCAGTCGGGCCTTCCTTGATGCCGTCCGCAAATCCATGCGCCAGATACGCATCGTCATCGGTGCGACCACGATCGATTCCAAGCTACTCACCGCCGCTGAGCGCCTCCAGTATGAGGGCTATCTACGCCGCGAGGAGACCAACGCGGCCATCTTGGCTCTGTCGAAGAACGGCATACCTATCAAGCAGATCGTGCGTCAGACCGGCCACAGCAGGAAGCTGGTGCGACAGGTGGTCCGCGGCGAACGTCACGACGTGTTCCGAACCCGGCAAAGTTCGTTGGATGTGCACTTGCCATGGCTGGACGAGCAGTGGGCGTCTGGCTGCCGCAATGGGGCTGAACTTTGGCGCCGTTTGAAAGGGCGTGGCTTCCGAGGCTCGCTCCGTGTCATCAGCGAATGGGCAACCCGCAGATGACGAGCGGAAAGGGCCGACACCCAAAATCTTCAGAGGATTCCGCCGGCCAGAACGATCGCTCGCCTCATGATAATCGGACGGGACCTGCTCACCAAAGCGGAGACCGTCACGGTCGCGGCGATCGAAGGCGGCGTGCCAACCTTGGTCGAGGCACGCGAGATCATCGCCGAATTCCACCTGATGATCCGGCGCAAAGCCGACGCGGGCCTCGCTCCATGGATCGAGCGTGCCCGCGCCAGTCTCGTGTTATTCGGCCTGCAATATTGACCCCCTAAGCCGGGGGATCGGCGTCCAAAATTGACCCCCTATAGGTTGGTCTGTTGCGCTGCCTGCTTCGTAACAAAGCAGGTGGTGGAGGATGCTGGTCGTGGAGACGATTGCGCGGATTCGGCGCGAGCACTTCATCAAGGGCAAGACGATCAAGGAGATCGCACGTGACCTGAAGGTGTCACGGAACACGGTCCGGAAGGTTCTGAGGTCGGGAGAGACCTCCTTCGAGTATGAGCGGCAAGTGCAG